>NZ_AUFA01000082.1:0-11541 GCF_000426265.1 Bradyrhizobium sp. Cp5.3
ATCCTGACTGTCGTCCGGTTGAAGTTGCCGAAGGAGCTTCGTCGATCGCTCGCCTGTACCAACATCGCCGAGAACATGATGGGCACCATTCGCCGCGTCACGCGCAACGTCAAACGCTGGCGGGATGCCGGTATGGCCTTGCGATGGGTCGCGGCCGGCATGATCGAGGCCAACAAGGGCTTCCGACGATTGAAGGCGCATAAGCAATTGTCGGTTCTGCGTGCGGCTCTTCAAGCTCGCCACAATCGCATGACGATCAACCCCGTTGCCCACGTCACGAGGGCCGCGTAACATTCATTCCGGCAACGTCGGCCCGACCTAGTTCAACAGCGATCGGGACATCCCCGGCTGACGGTCTCGGGCACACGCTATTCAGGGGCGGGCATCACGCTGAAGATCGGCAGGACGGGCGCGACAACGGTCAAGCACCTCAAGCGGCCTGTCACCGCCTGTGCGGCGATCTGAGCCCGTATTCCAACCGGGAATCAAAAAGGGTCGAAACAAAGTTGTTTCGACCCTCTATCAACTTGCCGCCTGAGCTTGCGAGAGCGCGGCGGTACCGAACCAAACGCGGGCATCAGCGATCCCATTTTGGCTTGGCTTCGTCGATCGCCTCCTGATGGTACCAGCTTCCGCTGCAGATCGTCTCGTTCACGGGAGCTGCGACATGTTCGGGAAGGCGGGTCTCGCCATAGCGGCGTCCCCCGAGGGCTGCGCGGCCCCCGACGGGGAATTGGTAGATCTTTGCAGATCCCTGACTCAGACCATTGTCGATCATTCGATATCTCCTTGGTCGAAGCGCTTGGCCTCCATGCTGCGCCCGACTCCTTCGATTGTGGTTACTGGAATCTCGATATTGGCCGAGCATTCGGAAATGCAAAGTGCTCAAAAGGACATCATTGACTGCTCATTCGTTGGGCGGTCTGTATTTTGCTTCCTCCAAGGCATGAGGCGGGTGACTAACGCGCGGGCCATTGCGAAGGTTGCGAGCGCCGGGGTAACGGCTTTGCAAAAATTGCGGGACAGTGCTGCGCGTTTCATCGACATCGGCGCTGCGGCGTCCGGCTGCATCAGAATCAAGCGTTTTCCGCGATATTTTTGCAGTGCAGCTTCACGGAAAGGTGTGCTGCTATGACGCATGGCCCTGTGGACCACTGGCCGGCCCGCCAGCGCGGACCGTGACCGGTGGATAAAGGTCAGCACTGCGACCCTTTGGCACGTTAAATGCTTGTAAAGCGCCGGCCGATGATGGCCGGGTAAACGTGCGGGAACTCCCGGTTCCCACCTTTCGCATCATCTACAGAGAGGCTCAATGACCAAGTACAAGCTCGAGTACATCTGGCTCGACGGATATACGCCGACTCCGAATTTGCGCGGCAAGACTCAGATCAAGGAATTCGCGTCGTTCCCGACGCTCGAGCAGCTTCCGCTCTGGGGCTTCGATGGCTCCTCCACGCAGCAGGCCGAAGGCCACAGCTCGGACTGCGTGCTGAAGCCGGTCGCGGTTTTTCCGGACGGCGCCCGCACCAACGGCGTCCTCGTGATGTGCGAAGTCATGATGCCCGATGGCAAGACCCCGCATCCGTCCAACAAGCGCGCCACCATCCTCGATGACGCCGGCGCCTGGTTCGGCTTCGAGCAGGAATACTTCTTCTACAAGGACGGCCGTCCGCTCGGCTTCCCGACCGCTGGCTATCCGGCGCCGCAGGGTCCGTACTACACCGGCGTCGGCTATTCGAACGTCGGCGACGTCGCGCGCAAAATCGTCGAAGAGCATCTCGACCTCTGCCTCACGGCCGGCATCAACCATGAAGGAATCAACGCGGAAGTCGCGAAGGGCCAGTGGGAATTCCAGATCTTCGGCAAGGGCTCCAAGACCGCTGCCGACCAGATGTGGATGGCCCGTTACCTGATGCTGCGCCTCACCGAGAAGTACGGCATCGACATCGAATTCCACTGCAAGCCGCTCGGCGACACCGACTGGAACGGCTCGGGCATGCATGCCAACTTCTCGACCGCCTATATGCGCGAAATCGGCGGCAAGGAGTACTTCGAGGCGCTGATGGGCGCGTTCGAGAAGAACCTGATGGACCACATCGCCGTCTACGGCCCGGACAATGACAAGCGTCTGACCGGCAAGCACGAGACCGCGCCCTGGAACAAGTTCAGCTATGGCGTGGCCGACCGTGGTGCCTCGATCCGCGTTCCGCACTCCTTCGTCAACAACGGCTACAAGGGCTATCTGGAAGACCGCCGTCCGAACTCGCAGGGCGACCCATACCAGATCGCTTCGCAGATACTGAAGACGATCTCGTCCGTGCCGACCGACAAGAAGGCCGCGGCCTAAGATCCTCCCGGCCCGGGCTGGGGCTGGCCCGGGTTGGCTTTCAATCCGCCAGAGCCGAAAGGCTCTGGCGGATTTTGCATTTTGATGACGGCCTTGCTGTGGTCTGCCTCGCGATGAGGGTGCGAAATCTCTCCCTCGCCGATGAAAGCGGGATAGACTGCACGCGGGATGCGGGCCGGGGACACGGCTGGTGTTTGAAGGATTCTACAAGGTGCGATTTCAGCTTGGCGACGCGGTCGGCCGGAGCGTGATGCATGCTGGCAACGGCAAGATGCTCGGCGGCAATTCGGCCTTCGCCCATATCGGCACCTACGAGAAGACCGCCGGCGGCGTCGACGTCGTGATCAAGACCGTCCGCCACAACCCCGATCCGAATTACCGCGCGATGGCCGGCACCGATGATGCGACCTTGATTGCGAAGGGGACGCCGGACGGCGATCTCTACCGCTTCAAGGGCGAGCTGAAGGAGCTGCCCGGCGTGCCCTTCCAGTCGGTGATGACGCCGATCACGGAGGACGAGGTGCCGATCGCGGGCGGCGTCGGTGAGGGCGGCATCGTCGACGGCCTCTATTCGGTTCACTTGCGGATGCTGGATGGGCTCGACGGTGGTCTCACGGGCGTGATGCTGCTCAACCAGGGCCGCATCCTCGGCGGCGACGCGTCGTTCTACTACGTCGGCAGCTACACCGCGGCGAAGGGCCGCTGGAAAGGCCAGATCCTCAACCAGGAGCATACGCCAGCCAAGGACGATCCGATCTTCGGCGGTCATGAGGTCGGCATCGGCTTCTCCGGCACCTATGACGGCGAGCAGGCGGTGCTGGAGGCAACGGCGTTTGCCGGCAAGCGTAGCCTGCGCCTGACCGCCGCGCTCAAGCTGATGCACCGTGCCTGATCACGATCTCGGAATCGCACATGGAAAATGCCGTTCGTATGCTCTCTACGCTCGGTCTGTTAGGGGCGATGCGTCAGCTGTCGTCCGCCTTTGAAGCGGCAACAGGTATCCGGATCGACGCCGATTTCGCGCCGACCCAGGCATTGCTCAAGCGGCTTCGCGAGGGCGAAGCCGCCGATCTCGTGATCCTCACGCGCGAGGGGCTCGACGAGGTGATCGGCGAAGGCCGCGTTATTGCGGACAGCGCCATCGACCTGGCGCGCTCCTATGTCGGCATCGCCGTCAGGGCAGGGCACGCGCATCCCGACATCGCCGGCGAAGGCACGTTGCGCCAGACATTGCTCGCCGCGCGATCGGTTGCCTATTCGCGGCTGGGTGCGAGCGGAATCTACTTCGCGGAGCTCATCGAGCGAATGGGAATTGCCGCCGAGATCAATGCCAGGGCAACCATCGTGCAGCAGGGCTTTACAGCAGAGCGGCTCGTGACTGGCGAAGCCGATCTCGCCGTGCAGCAGATCAGCGAGCTGAAGCAGATCGACGGCATCGAGGTGGTGGGACCGCTTCCGCACGCCCTGCAAACGCCGGCCGTGTTCTCCGCCGGCCGCATGGCAAATGCGAAACATGCCGCGGCCGCCGACCGCTTGCTGCACCATCTGGCCTCGCCCGAGGTCGCGCCCGTCCTGCGGCAATCGGGGCTCGAGCCTTGAATTCGCCGGGGCGCGGACGCAACGTGATGGCGATGCGGTCCTGTCTCTGTGCCATCCTCTTCACCCTCGCTGCGCCCTTGTCGGCGCATGCGCAATCGGCCGATCTCGTTCTGTGCGATCGGCTCGCCGCCGATCCCAGCGATCCCGACAAGCCGGCCGATGTGAAGGGCGTGAGCGAGCTGGCAGCCGCCGATATCGCCACCGCCATCAAGTTCTGCAAGCAGGCCGCGCCGTCGTCACGGCGGGCGATGTTCGAGCTCGGGCGCGCCTACGCGGCTAACCGGCAGATGACGGACGCCATCGCCGCCTGGCGCAAGGCGGCGGACAAGGGATCGAGCGCGGCCATGGTCGAGCTCGGCGTGCTCTATGCGACCGGCTCAGGCGTCGCGAAGGACGAGGCACAGGCGCGAAAGCTGCTGGAGAAGGCTGCGCAGGCCGGCAACCCGCGCGGCGTCAGCAACCTGTCGGCTCTCGGCGGCACAGGCGGTGCGGCACCCGCCGATCCCGCACGGGCGCGCGAGCTGCTCGGCAAGGCGGCCGAGACCAACGCCGAGGCGCAGTACCAGCTCGGGCTGATGCTTGCGAGCGGCAGCGGCGGCGAGAAGGACGACGTCGCCGCGCGTGCCTTGTTCGAGAAGGCGGCTGCGCAAAATCATCCGGGCGCGCTGGAGAGAATGGGGGCGTTCGCCCAGGAGGGCCGTGGCGGTCCAAAGGACAAGGATGCGGCGAAAGCCTATTACGAGCGCGCCGCCGCGCTCGGCGACGAAGATGCCAAGAAGGCGCTGGAGCGGCTGCGCTGCCCCTACGCGATCAAGGACAAGCAGGGCAAGCTCGTCACCACGCTGTGCTTCTAGCTCACTTCATACGATTCCCCGGGGAACTGCGCCCGCAAGCCCGCCGTTGAGTCCTTGACCAACGAAAGGCGCGATCATGATTCCGCAAACTGGCATCCGGCGAGTATCGCCTCTATTCACGCAAGGTTGAATCCCAAGACGGGCAAGCGCCGCAATCTCGGCACCTTCAAGAGCCGCGCCGCGGCCGAAAAGCACGAGCGCGAGGTGCAATATTTCAAACGGCACTAGCGGGGGACGAACGCAGTCCCGGACCTGCAACAAAAATATCGAAAACAACCCCATGCAAAGTAGCCGGGGAGGCCGGAATGGCGAGTTGCGGATTTGACGAAATTCGTTGACGCGTCGGGCAAAACACCGGCATGATGGCATCATCGCAGCGGAAGGCCTACCGCCGGTCCCTGCGCGAAAAAGCCCGATGGTCAAGGCGCGCCGGCAATGCTAGGTAGCCGCCGATTCGATATTGCATTTGCGGGTTCATTTCATTGCTGGACGGACTCTACAAGGTTGAATACGGCATCAATGATGCGGTCGGGCGCAGCATCATGTGCATGCATGACGGCAAGCTGCTGGGCGGCAATTCGGCCTTCGCGCATCTCGGCACGTATCAGGAGCGGGACGGCGAGATCATCGCGGAGGTGATCACCGAGCGCCACAATGACGATCCTCACTACAAGCCGTTTCTCGGCGCCGACGTCGTCAGCATCAGCGTGCGTGGCCGCGCGAGCGGCAACCAGATCCGCTTTGAAGGCAACGCCGCCTCGATGCCCAGCGCGATGTTCTGGGCCAATCTTACCCGGCTCGACGACGAGGGGTTGCCGCCGCGCGGCACGATCGGTCCGGGCGGCATCCTGAACGGACTTTATGCGATCCATCTGGACGCGCTCGACGGCGTCGATGCCGGGCTGTCCGGCGTCATGCTGCTGATGGACGGCCGCATCCTCGGCGGCGATGCGTTCTTCTACTATCTCGGCTCCTACTCGTCGGCGGACGGCCGCTGGAAGGGCGAGATGCTGAACCAGGAGCACACGCCGGCGAAGGGCGAGAACCCCGTGTTCGGCGGCTATGAGGTCGGGATCGGCTTCTCCGGAAGCTGCACGGCGGACAGCGGTGAGCTCGAAGGTGTCGCGCTGGCAGGAAAGCGCAGCCTGCGGCTTGCCGCTTCGCTGAAGCTGATGCGTCGGGCCTAGAGCGCGTACTCAAAAATTCGTCGCGTCGCTTTGCTTTAGAATGCGACGTTGAAGCCGATACGTCTGCATGTCGGCCTTGGGCCCACAACCGGACTCATGCATTCCGCTCGGGCAAGGCGGGCCTTGCTGGCCGCACTGTCGAACGCCGTCGGCCATACAGAACCGGCTTGTGCTCGAACGGCAACGTGCCTCGTCGCGCAACCGGTACATTGGCTAAGGCCGAGGCTTCAACCAACGCGACGAGAGCGGGAGGTGAAAAATCTTGAAGCCTTTTATTTCAGGAAACGCCTCTGCTGCATCCACGGACACCAGGGCCGCGACCGCAGCCGGCACCTCACCATTGACCAGCCGATCGATCGCTGCCGTGTGCCCTGCACTGAGTTGGACCGCAGGACCTCCTGCTGCCACGATCGCGATCATGATATCACCGCTCGATGCGGAATACCTGTCATCGATAGCAACGTTTTTTGCAGTAAGGGCGAATACCGACGGGATCTCCGGTCGAACTATTACAACGGCAACCAGGGGCTCTGTGTCAGGCGACGCACCTGCAATTGGGTCGGCCCCGTCACGTGCCGCTGTTGCGGCCGTGACCGTCATTCGCTCTGCAACCGCCGTCGCGGCCGCCACCTGCTCCTGTATCGTCCTGCTATTGGAATTCGGAGCGGGCCCCACGGTGGACCGCGGATCCGCGACGCTTAGCCCTGTCGTACCGGGACCAGCGGCGGGGACGCTGCTTTTGAACTCGAGTTCCGTCTTCAATGAAGGAGGCGGGAGCGGGGCGCCGGATGCCGGAGGCTCCGCCTTTGCCGTGGTGACAGTAGGTTTCGCCTTCTTGGTAGCGAGATGTGCCGCCCCCCTGTCACGGCCACGATGAGCCGGCTGCTTTTCGGAGGCTGCCGCAATTGTAAACTTGGCCGATTGTGTTCGGCTATTGGCTTTGGATGACGCGAGTTTAATCGGCTGATCGGCAGCCGTCCTATTGGAGCAGGCGAAGCCATGTTTGTCAGTGCACGATTCCATGGCCGCTTGGTGCGGTGGTTGACGACTACAGCCGACCAAGGTCGCGGCGAGCGCGATGATGAGAGGTGTTCTCAAGCAATCACCCTAGAGGATGAATTTCTGCCGGTATTCTCTCTGCGTATTGATCTCCGCGCTGATCGTTATCTTTTGTGCGAGAATGTTAAACGAGCATTAAGCGTCCGCCGCCCGGTACGAGAAACCGTCGTATGGTTAACGCCAGGGGTGGAGCGCGTCACATTAGTTCACGCGGCGGATCGCGCCCGCTATAGCGACATTCTCCGACGGGTAGGGCTGACAGAACACTGATCTTCAACCGCAAGCGAGTCGCTGGTCCAATACCGCCAATGTCTCAGTTGGGTCATCAGCGTCGGTTGCGCCGCCTTGCCGGCATTTCCGCTCTACCCTCTGAAAGCCGACATTCGAATGATCGCCGGAGTTCGTCGGCATGGGCCAGCAGCGGGCATGGCCCCTTACGCCAACACCTTGGGGTTACCGCGTCGCAGCATGCGATTGTCACTAACGAGGCAGTTTGACTTGGCCTAAACTTGAAAGCGACGGATGCCGAATGCGAATGGGGCATTGACCGTACCGACGACGACCTGACCATAACGATGGCGCGTTCGGGCTCCGAGCAGAAGGAGCGCACGCATGCTTACACAAAGATTCACGCGACGGCGTTTTCTCGCCACGAGTGCGGCCTCCACGGCGCTGGTCGCAATGCCTCACGTTCGCGGCTCCTTTGCCGCGGGCAAGCTTTCAATCGGCTTCTGGGACCATTGGGTACCGGGCGCCAACGAGGCTTCGAGGGCATTGGTCGAGGCATGGGCGACCCAGGAGATGGTCGATGTCAAAATCGACTACATCACGTCGCAGGGCAACAAGCTTTTGCTGACGATAGCGGCCGAGGCTCAGGCGAAGACAGGGCACGACATCATAGCTATGGCGGCTTGGCGGCCGCGTGAGCACGCCAACCTTCTCGAATCCGTCGACGAAGTCATGGGACCGTTGATCGAGCAGAACGGAAGCGTCAACGCGACGGTCGAGTATCTCGCCAAGTCCGACGGCCATTGGATTGCGGTGCCCGCGACGATCGCGAGCCAGATACAGAGTCCATGTTCACGGATCGACTTCATGAAGCGGTACGCGGGAATCGACGTCCAGACCATGTACCCGGCGGGTAGCCCGCCAAACGCTGAAAGCTGGACGCTCGACACGTTCTTCAAGGCGGCTGAAGCGTGCCACAAAGCTGGATATGCCTTCGGGATTGGGCTCGGCACGACGAATGATTCGGTTTGCGCGGCTGGCGCGATCTTCCAGGCGTTCGGCGCCGAGTTGGTCGATGCCAAGGGCAACATCACAGTCAAGTCGGATGCCGTGCGTCAAGCGCTCGACTATTACGCCAGGCTTGCTCGGTTCTTCCCGCCAGACGCCTCCGCGTGGGACGATTCCTCCAACAACAAATGGCTCATTTCGGGCAGGGGCGCGCTGATCTTGAATGCACCGAGCGCTTGGGCGGTGGCCAAGCGCGATGCGCCACAGGTCGCAGAGCAGTTATGGACACATGGAATGCCGGCTGGGCCGAAGGGCCGCTTTGCGCCGTTCCTTCCGTCCTTCTGGGGCATCTGGTCGTTCGGCAAGAATAAGCCGACTGCGAAGAGCTTGCTGGCTTATCTCTCACAGCCGCAGTCGATCGAAAAGTTGGTGGTCGCGAGCAAAGGCTACGACTTGCCGTCATTTTCCAACCTGACGACATTCAATATCTGGGACGAGGCGGGACCGCCGAAAGGTACGCTCTACCACTACCCCAATCGCTACAACCACCAGATCCTGTCGATCGCCGGAGCCCCGGCTCCACCAAGGATAGCGGCCCAGATCTACACGCAGGGTATGATGACCAAGATGATCCTGCGCCACATGCAGGGCGAGGCGATGGAGGCGACGCTCGCCTGGGCCGAGAGCGAACTCGAAGGCTTCATACGTACATGATCCGCGCTCGATGAATTGGCGCTGTCTGGGAGGAGGGATGAGGTCGCAAGCGCGGGCCGCTTCGATGTCCGACTTCCGCAACGGGTCAAAAGCGCCGTTTTGGCTCTCGGCCGGTCACTTCTGGTCTACCCCGATGAGCAGACATTCGCAGTGTCCGACGGCATGTCTCAAACGGGCCATGAACGGACATGTCGCCAACGTCCGCCAACATGCCGGCAACTACGTTCGCAAGCTTTCCGATTCGGCACGCATTCAGTGACTATTAAACAGGCTGGCCCGCACGCCAGCCCATTTCCCAGAACTCGGCCTCGAGCCGGGTGGCTTCCTTGAAGATCGTGATCAGCTCTGCCTCGCGGGCCGGCGTCGCGTAGAGATCGGCGAGACCCTCCAGGTGTGCCCGCGCTTTCGCCGCGACCTCCTGGTATGGTGCGCCGGCATACTCAGCGACCCAAACGCGATATGGGTTCGTTGCAGCGTACGCATTGGGTCGAGAGGCGAGCCGCGTCGCGATCTCCGCGTAGCCGATCACGCAGGGGGCAAGCGCCACCTTGAGCGCCAGCAGATCGCCGCGCATTCCAGCGTCGAGTACGTAGCGCGTATAGGCCAGCATCTCGACCGCCGGAGGGGTTTGTTCGAGATCGCCGGGCGACAGGCCCCAGCCGGCGCAGAGCTTTACATGTAGGTTCATCTCGATGTCGAGGATGGCCGAGAGGCCGGCGGCCGCTTCGCGCATGCCGGCGAGATTGGTCGACTTGTAGACGGCGAGGGCGTAGGCGCGAGCAAACTCGATGAGGAACAGGTAGTCCTGAACGAGGTAATGACGAAACGCTCGTTCGGCGAGCGAACCGTCTGCCAACCCGTTTGTGAAGGGATGCTCGGTGTAGGCCCGCCACTCGGCGGATGCTTCTGTCTTCAGACGCTCGAAGAAACCCATGATCTTTCGCTGCGTTTGCTGCTCAATAGGATCTTTGGCTCGCCACCCATAACACGTCTCGAACCGGTCGGACGTCTATTTGATCTGCTTCAGGCCAATCTGTCAGCCGTTCGGTTATGAGAAGTCGGGCGCAGCACCATGCAGAAGGCAGTCCTCGAGATCTCAGAGACTATCCCCTATCCGTTCATTGCCGGGCACTCTATCGCAGAGCGATCGTTTACTCCGCGCGCGCATCTCAGCACTTGAGGTCCGTGTTGGGTCAAAAGGGCCATTTTGAAAGCGGTGACTTCCCGTCTACCCCCGATAAGCACACCACTTCGCTAAGCCGGGTTTCGCATTCAAGCCATTTCCGGACCCAGTCAGGGATTGCGCCGCGAGAACGAAACAGCATATGCAGCGTCGCGGATGTCGATCAGCGGATCATCGGACTGCTCGATTCCATCGGTGAGCTGACCCGGTAGAAACAGCAGTCTTTTCTGGACCTCGACACTGTTCTCCGCTGCCCTGTCGATCGTCAGCACTCCAAGCTCGACCACCTTACGATTCTCGGGCCAGGGTTTTGTCGGATCTTTCGTGGAATCGTCCGCCGCAGCCAGTTGTGCCTTGAAGTGAAACGTCACCGGCCCCCGCTTCAGATGTTCTGGCAACTCTTCCATCAAGAAGTCCGGCGTCCGTTTCGCCGCGTCGGATTTATCGAGATGAACGACGTTCTCAGGCAACATCTGATACCGAACTGCCTGCCTCTGCCCCGCTTTGTTGACGAAAACGAACGCATCAATGCCGTAGTATTCTTCGTCGACGAAGCTGTCTGGCGTGGCTACGGTGCTGAAAGCGGCAGGAACCGAGGGATGGCTGTCCGCGAACTGTTCGAATTTCGTCGGCTTGGTAGAGTTCGGCGGGCTGTCCGCCAGCGCCAAGAGCAGGTCGCGAAACTCTTCGCCCGTAGAGACCGGGAAGAACTTGAAGGAATTGATCACAATATCGGTGTCGCTGCTGTCCGGCAGATGGAACTTCACTGCCATGCCATGCGGATTGGCGTTTTCGGACCCGTCCGGCAGGTTTGGTATTCCCGTCGAGTCCGAGAAGCGCACAGTCACCGGGATCGTGCCGCCGCTGAACAGCGCCGCTCGGCTTAGCCCTGCGGCTTCCGCAGATGGTTTGAAACTACCCTCGACAACAATGCCTTTGGCGTGATTGGCCCGGAATCCGGGATGTACCCCGAATACCTTGTTCATTGCATTGACGAGCTGTTCCTCGAGGCGCTGGTCTTGGGCTAGTGCAACGACGGGCACGGCCAAACCGAAACCAACCAGTGCAGCAACGACTTTGTGGTTTGTCATGGGGTCCTCCCCATGTAAGGCGCGATGCAGTATAGCACCAATAGGCCGGCTATGTGCGAATTCAGTCTCGGGATGAATCAGTCAGTGCGGGCGCAGTTCGTTGCCGGTCCCGGTCGCTGTTCAGGCGGGCTAGATCTTCATCAAGAACCAATGTTCGCCTGAGCAAGCCAACGACTGCTAGTGGGATGGTCCGGCCGTGCTCCGGCCCTGCCAGCAGCGAATGCTGGCAGGGGGCACCGAAGACAAGGAGCACGCCATGTCACAGAAACTC
>NZ_AUFA01000083.1:0-11232 GCF_000426265.1 Bradyrhizobium sp. Cp5.3
ACCCGCGGGCGCTCGACCTCGATCTTGCCGCCGTGGAAGCCGATCCGTCCCCGCGTTCGGCCCCAACGGTGCGCCCGCCGCGCCGCATCGCGACCGTGGCGCGGCCCGCAGGCCGCCGTGACATCCGCCTCCATCATCGTGCCGAGCGCCTCGATCCCCGCCGCAAGGCAGAACCGATCAAAGCTCGCCCGCACTTCTGCAAACGCTTCGTCCACAGCCCCAGTCGCCGGCGAACCAGCCGGTGTGATATCTCTCGTCATGGCGTTGCTCTCCTTTGTGGAATCAGCACCCCGAGCCTACCGGCTCAAGGTGGGCAACGCCGACCTCTTCAGAAATTCAACAGAACCCGGGACATCCCCTTTGCCGAGCCGGCTGACGGGCTGACAACAAGTGCTCCCAATCCTTACCACATCTTCTACTCGTGTTACGGGCATAAGTCCGAATGATGTGCTGTTGGCCGATTTCACTGATGAAATCTATGATGTCTGCCGCCAAACAGTCGTCTGCGGTACGTAGACCATCATCTTCGGAGAATAATATGTGCGCGCAATAGAAATCTCTCCCGAAACGCTACACGGCGAAGGCAACCGACGTTCCGCTAAAGCGCAAGCCCGATCCAATAGACTAGCGACTACAGGAACTCTGCCTGATCGAGTAGCGGGCTTTGCTAACATCGCTAGGCCATCCGCAGGCAAGCGCACGATTCTCCACATTCTTCAGGAGCGCTACCTACATCGGAATTGCCCAACAGCCATGTTCGCCCAATATATTTTGAGCCTAGGAGCTTCGCCAAACAAGTCTTTTGGGTAAACATGGCGTCCTCCTGCTTCGAACACCGAGAGCGAAGCAGGATTTGGGCCACTGGAATGCGGCGAAACGCAAGCCGATTTTAGGAACGCAGTGTCGTGTTCCAAACAGCGTGGCGAGCTCTGCACATCAGGCCATTGGGCTTCAGACGCAAGCCAAGGGGCAATTGGAAGCATGATACCCGATAGCGGGCTCAAGATACCCGATAGCGGGCTCAAGATTTACGACTAGCGAGGTCACTCTTGACCTGGGCCACCGTTTCAATTCCGCTGTTGCGCAGAGGCTCTTCAAGAAACGAGATGCCGTACTAGCACGTCGGCAAGATTTGTGATCAAGCCTATCCGGCAACTTTCCGCTTCTGCCAGAAAACCACACTGAGAAATACCTCTCGATGAACGAGCTAACAGGGTCGGCGACCTCTTAGATTACAGAGGGGCCTTACACCACGGACACATGCGCTACATCCGCGAATAGAACTGCCTGGACAATCAGAAGTTTGATTTTCGACTACTGCAGTGAAGACGAATAAGTCCTGGCAAACCTTTAAATCAGAGCCGACACTGAATGGCTACGCTCAGTTTTTCATAGCGGAGGATTTGGTATTGGCACTGGATCATGCTCAGCCATTGGTGGAAGGCGACAAGGCCATGTTGAATATCCATCCTCTATATGCCACCTGCTCCTTGAATGGATGGCATGCTTATTGCTTTTTTGACGCTTGAATCGCACTTTCCACGCAAAGCAATCCGTGCGAGGGAAAATATGTTTGGATTAGGATTTGACTTTCCTTCATTCGAAATCATAGCCGAGAAGCTTAGTTTTCGCACGCAATGCGAGAGGGGACAGAGCGCGTTCAAGACACTGACGGAACGATGCTTCACAGAAAATGCAAAATCGTCTTCTACCCTAAAGATTTTCCCTTCGAGGGTCCCATGGAGCGCGCCGGAGTCGCACGCTCAGCCTGAGATTTCGGGTAGTGTGACGCGACTGTATTGGGGGCTGGATCGACAATGAGTTCTGCACGGTCACCAGCAGTACGAGAACAACGACACCATTTGGAGAGGTGGCAAGTGCCCACACGAAGGCTGCCCTGGTCGGTGGTCTCGGTGCGCTCGCTACAGGTTCCTCATCACCCAACAACGCCATCCAGCCCATCTATGCGACGAATTTGAATATTGGCCGCCCCCCCGAAGGACACGTTGCCCGCGCTGCAAACGAACAACCTCCGCCCTGCAGGCAGGAGCGCGGGCAGAACGTTGGAAGCTGCGTGAGAGACCATGTTGATCCACCAGTTGAAAGATCGAATTCCGGATTTTGCCAGCGACGTTAGAATTAACCTAACGTCGATGTTGGCAGATGAGACGCTGCCGCCGAAGAGCAAGTATGGCGTGTTGTTGGCGGCTGCGATTGCGACCCGCAATCCCAAGGTGATTGCCGCCATGGAATCCGCAGCCGCTGCCGTGATGACGCCAGCGGCTCTGGAGACGGCAAAATCCGCCGCTTCTGTGATGGCGATGACCAACGTATACTATCGCTTTGTTCATCTCGTTTCAAACCCGGAATACAGAAAAATGCCGACGCGGCTCCGGATGAACGTGATCGACAATCCCGGCGTGGACAAAGCCGATTTTGCGCTGTGGTCCCTGGCCGTCTCCGCAATCAATGGCTGCGGCGCCTGTATCGACGCGCATGAAAAGGCACTACAGGAGGCATGGCTCGACTCCTCAGAGATCCAGACCGCGGTACGCTTTGCCGCCATCGTGCAATCAGTGGCGATCGCGATCGAGGCAGCTGGTCACGACACGGGGCAAACCGTGTGATTGCCCTGCACCATCCCATTGCCTTGCGGCGAGAGGCTGGCTCAGACCGTCAATGCGCACACTGAAATCGCAAAGCGCCCTCATCCGCCGCGCCACGGTGCTGCGGCCACTCTGCGCAGGCGTACTTGGCGAATGAATGCGCAATCGACCATCCGAGCGGCCGCCATCGCTCTCACGGGGAATGTAGTTAGCCGTAGTGCCATCCAGGCCGCGTGCATTAGCTGCGATTCTCGCCCAAGGGTCAGGGGCACACAGGGTTCGTCCAATGCGATGTTGTACGACTAAGAAGTTCGGGGAGGACGCTCCCCGGCAGTTCCTAGCTAATGGCATTGAATCCTCTCGTTGCTCCGGCACGCGCTACGTCGAGAAACTTGCGACCAGTCGTCGGTTCGGTCACGATCAAGATAGGACAGTAAGCCAAATTTTGATCGCGAACATTGCTAGAGCGGCTGCGCGCTTGGCAACCGAGCCATCAACGCCAATCCTTGTTGCGGCCAACTACCACCGTTGGTAGTTGATTCTGATGGATAGCGAGGCAAGTGTTGATCATCGAAGCTGATATGCAAGACATCCAGCACGCAACACACACTTTGCTCTCGCCAAGGCTCCTGATCGATGCGCTTACTCTTCGCCCAGGTCGGCTCGATCATAACCTCTCAGCGAAGGAAGCGGATGACGGAACATCGGTGGCGGTTGACCACGATCGAAAATTCTCTATCCATGAATTGTAGCCGGCTTCAATTTCAAACTGGATCCCGCAAGTCCTTGAGCGAGACCAAGAGCGTTGGAAATCGCGCTTCGTCGGCCCACTCAATCGCTCAGCGTTACTGCACAATCCACATTTGAGGTAGTTGGCGTGACCGATACAATTCTTTACCCAACTGGACCTTTCGAGCTGCACAGGAAAGGTATCGATGCGGATGTCCGAGCGCTACACACGATGGACCTGCATGGCAAGGTCGCATTGGTCGTTGGCGGATATGGAGCGATCGGTACAACAATCTCAAAAACACTGGCCGCTGCTGGTGCGACCAGTGTTATCGTAGGACGAAATGGCGATCAGGCGCGCGCGCTTGCCGTTCAATTGACTGATGGAGGGTACATTGCCGAGGGCCTTGAGCTAGACGCATCCAACACCGAAGCAGTCAGGGAACTTTCAACATCATTAGTACAACGCTATGGTTCGATTGACATCTTAGCGAACTGCGTCGGCTTTAATAAGGAGCAAAAGTTGCTCGAGGTGACGGAGGAAGCGTTTGACAAGGTCTACTCTAGGACATTGCGGGCCGGAATGTTTCTCTCTCAGGCAGTAGCTGCCCATCAAATTGCCGCCGGAAAGGGCGGTAGCCAAATTCACCTCCTCTCGATTGGGTCCTCACTCGGCTTCCGAGACCGTGGCTACAGCTCCTTCTGCGCTGCAAAGGGAGGCTTGGCTATTCTCTTGAAACAGCATGCAACCGAGTTGGCGCCGCACGGTATCACTGTCAATGGCGTTGCTCCGGGCAGGGTGCGAACTCAAAAGAATGACAAGGCTCTTGGCGACAAAGAGACGTTTGAGCGGGCTACGGCGGACGTTCCTCTCGGCCGCTTGGCAACGCCAGCCGATGTCGCGGGCGCGGTACATTTCCTCGCATCGGGGCTGTCGCGTTTCGTGACTGGGCAGATACTGTACGTCGATGGCGGTCAAAGCGCGTGTAGATAGATGCAGCAGCGGAACGGCGGATACGACAACGAGGCTCACCGTGGTTTCCGAATTTGTTGTGTTGATCAGCCACCATCAATTCACATCAGTATTATCGCGTATTTTTCGTGCATGAGTACTTGAGGCCCCGAAGCTCGCCATTTGTTGCCCACCTGAGTTAAAGCGCGACAGAAATCGGCCTAGGCTCTGCGCATGCCATGTAATGTTGCCAGCCGCGCCGATAACGTTCAGCACCGTACAGTGTCACGGCAAGAGTTTACTATTCGAAGCTCAGCCAGGCTTGGGGCTGAGGTCGAAATCGAAGGATGCTAGGATTGACCACGTCAGCTCAGCCGCTGGCCTTGAACCAGGGCGTATGTATACGGGGACTTCCAATTTATGCTGCCCAGATGAGCGGTAGTCGACGCGCCCATGCTGCCAGTCGCCCAAATGCCTGGCGGTGACTCCATCAATCATTTTTTCGTATCAAAAGGACCGCGGTCATCTCCAAATTGGTGGATTTCGAGCATCATTTCGCTGTCACGCCGGCCGGCGGAGGTCCTGTGGATCTGGATGAAACTCGCTACAATCGTCACAGAAGGCAGGTCTGCATTCAGCTTCCTCGGCCTTTGCAGTTGCGACAAGTGGGGCGACTTGGAAGACCGGCAGACCTATACTTTCGCGACATTGCCGACTCTTACCCATAGCAGGCGCCTACTGCAGGCGAGGTCTTGACGCTCGGTCGGCGACCTACTTATCGAACGACCTTCCGGAAATGCACTCGTCAAGTGTCTCAATAATTACTTGTGATCTCAAGGCCTTGAGTGACGTTAGGCGGCGCCACGCGAGCGCAACTCACGATGTCAAGATCAGATCGCGCCCGCCATCAACCAGACTCTTCAATTCCTCACCAGTTTGCCAAACAAGGCAATCGTCGTCCACGATCTCCTCTTCTATCAGCTGCAAGATCGAGCCGCCGGGTTCATGATGCGAATATCCGTAGACTACGCCCTTTTCCACCAGCGAGCGCGCTACAAGTGCGCATAAGAAGTCAGGAACCCACATCGCGAAGGAAACGCCGCGCGCTATTCCTGCCATGATCTTGGACATACCCCGCCCTCTAAAGTCTCTGCGCACCCAGCGATCGCCAAGGTAGGCTACTTTCCCGGTTATCTGCTGCGCGCTGGGCGCCATGCAACTACAACGATCCTGCGGATGTGCATGTACGGCTGGGTCCGCGAAAAACACCTTCAGAGATTGGAGGTGTTCTGCAAAATTGGTATGCGAAAGGTTATAGAGGCGAGCAGCCTCTAAGAGAGCGACTTCGTTGTTTTTGTCGACGCCCACGATCCAGAATCCCTCGCCTGATCTAATTGGCGATCGGTCTGGCCGAAAATTGGGATATGTCGGTCCCTTTGTTGGAGTGGCCCGAGTGATGGAGATATACTCATGAAAGTCGAATCCTATCGAAAGCTTTATTCCCTTTTGAGCCGCAGCGGCGTCATATACCTGCAAGAAACGTGAGACGCGCAATGGATTAACTAAGCTTTTCATTGCTTCATCTTGTGCCCTCGCGACCAGCCGGCTCATCGATTTATCCCCTGAATTACTACCGCCAGTATAGCACATACCATTGATCGTCAGACTGCCTGATCTAGTGGGGAACATCGCACTGGATCATCGAGGAGACTTAGGCTGCAGAGTGAATGGTTCAGAATGCTGCAGGAGAGGTTGCGCGTGGTCGTGGCCGGGACCAATTCGACTTCTCGATGTGAGTGACAGCTTCTCCACCTTTCCACTCACGCTAGTCGCTTAAGAACCCACCTGCCGCCGGAAGTAATGCCCGTCCGCCCAAGCATCGCAGCTGCAGTTTCTGCCCTGACTGATCGAAACATGCTCGCGCTGTCAGGTCACACTTCGTCACGACGAAGTTAACGTGCCGCCAACTCAAATGGCTGGCGGACTTGGAATTTCGTGCCAACCATAGGGCGGACACCCGGTGTCGTCTGGCGGCGCGCCAGCCAAGCCCGTGGGGGACAGGTGCGAGAGCTTTCACGGCCAATAGCGCAGCACACCTCGAGGAGTCGAGTTCACGAGGTCCACCCGCGCGGTCAAAGCCAGTGCGCCACCCAGCGCAGATCACTAGGTTGATCAGCCGAGCAACGCCACTAGAGATCATCCGATATCCTCCGAGGGAGCCCCTATGCTCACTCGAATTCAGAGCTGGGCTCAGATCTTAAACGACAGCCTATCTCAATGTTTCGGCCAACGACTCCTCAAATATTTCGAGCCCATGCTCGAGCACCTCATGGTCGATCGTGAGTGCGGGCATGAACTTTACGACTTGATCATCCGGCCCGCATCGCTCGATCATCAATCCCTTGTCAAAGGCATTGCGTGCTGTCGCCTCCGCCTTTTCGGCGCTTTGGCAATCGAATCCCAACGCCATGCCGCGCCCCCGAACAGAACAACCGCGTCCATGTTCGGATGCAATGGCCTCAAGCCGACTCCGCATAAGTTGGCCCATACGCTGAACCCGCAGCGAAAACGTCTCGTTACGCCAATAAATGTTTACAGCTGCGGTTGCAGATACAAGAGCAAGGTTATTGCCTCGAAACGTGCCATTGTGTTCTCCAGGCCGCCATGCGTCCAGCCCCTCTTTAATCAAGACCATTGATAATGGCAGACCATATCCGCTCAGCGATTTCGACATTACGACAATATCTGGCGACAATGCCGCGAATTCGAAGCTAAAGAATTCTCCCGTACGACCACATCCCATCTGAATATCGTCAACTATGAAGAGGGCTCCCGTATCCTTTGCTACAGCCTGAATTGATCGCAACCATTCCTTGCTAGCTACATTTATTCCTCCTTCTCCCTGCACAGTTTCAACGAGAATGGCTGCTGGGCAATCTATACCACTACTCTTATCAAGCAGCACGGTCCTCAGATAGTCAGCCGTATCGACCTCCGGTCCGAGATAACCATCATAGGGCATGAAAGTCGCGCCAGATAATGAAACGCCGCTGCCAGAGCGATAGAAATGATTAGCGCTCGCGGCAATCGCCCCTAGACTCATGCCGTGATATCCACGCGTGAATGAAATGACATTCTTGCGTCCCGTGACCTTGCGTGAAAGCTTTAAAGCTGCCTCAATAGCGTTAGCACCAGTCGGCCCTGTGAATTGCATCCGGTATTGCAAATCTCGTTGCCGAAGTACGATAGAGCTGAAGGTCTTCAAGAATTCGAGCTTCGCCGGCGTTGCCATGTCAAGTCCATGGACTACGGCATCCGAAGCTAGATACTCGACGATAGCAGCTCTAATCCCTTGATTATTGTGGCCGTAGTTCAACGCTCCCGCACCGGAGAAGAAGTCGATGACCTGTCGACCACCGCCCGTCGACATAATTGAACCGCGGGCTTGACTGAAAACAGCCGGGAATATGCGTGAGTATGAGCGGACATTTGATTCGAGTGTTTCCAAAGCTCCAATGTCGCTTCCCTCGCCAGATACAACCTCCATGGTCATCTACCCCGGAATTGAGTGGCTGAATGAATCAACTCGCCGCCCTCAGATTGCACGCGCTGCAAACATGGCGACCAGAACGTGCGCCAGCTTCGGCGAGGACCTATGTTGTAGCACGACCGTTCCAAGAAATGGCTCCTCTTGCATATCTCAGAATCGAAAAGAACGAACCTGCTAAAGCTTGTAGTCTTGATCAACGCTTCATACATGAGCGGTTAGCGCGCAGTTGATCTAACGTGCCTAGTGTGTACGCCTTCAGAGAGGGTGTCTCGCCGTCCAGACTACGAGAGCAATCCGATCCGGCCAGGTTGCTTGAAGATTCACGCAGGCGTGCGCTGCGGCGACCGATTCCATCATCGTCAATGGAGCGCCAGATTTCTGCGAGATTCCGCAAGGATCACCAGACCAATGTGACGCTTGGCGTTCCACTTTATGTCTGGCCCCAGCACGACGATCGGAGAACAGAGAGCATTGAAAGCATGATCACCTTAGACACCTGGGAATGGTCGGTTACTTATGAACGAAAAGGCGCTCCGCGAGCGGTATCGGCAGCTCCACCCTTAGGGGCACCAAGTTGATATTTTCACCGTGGTCCGCGCCGCATCGAGGGCACCAATCTGAACCGTAGCATCGATCTTCAACCTGATGAGGCTTTCTTCGTTGTTGCGAGCTCCCCATCGGAAAGCATCGCTGTACCAATGATGCCCTCTCTCGACAATTGCGCTATCTCGGCATCAGATAGGTCGAGAAGTCCAGATAGTATCTCTCGATTATGCTGCCCAAGCGTTGGCGCCGCAGTGCGGATTGGATAGGGCTCTAAACCTTCGCGAATCGGCAATGATGGCTGCGGGTGGCGTCCTATGAAAGCGCGTTCGATTTCCTGCAGAAACGCGCGCGATCGCAGGTGCCGATCATTAAGCAGATCAATTGGGAGACGGGCTACGCCAGCTGCAATCCCTACAGCTTGTAAATCAGACATGGCCTGATCGGCGTCCCGAGTGAGCGTCCACGCTTCGATCGTTCTCTCGATGACATCTTCGATGCCGCGGCGAGCCTCTTCAGATCTGAGAGACGGGTCCGCGGCCCAGTCTGGCCGGCCAAGGAGCATGGCAAGTCTTTGCCACATGTCCTCGTCCGTCGCGGTTACCACGATCCAGTTGTCTTCACCCGCACACCGGAAGCAGCCATGCGGCACAAACTGCGGATGTCGACTGCCATACCTTGGCGGCGGCATACCGCCGGTCGAGTGGATAGTGATCCATGGCGCCGCGAACGGCATCATGCATTCGATCTGCGCTAAGTCAATGAACTGACCTTGCCCGGTGGTGCGGGCGTGAATAAGCGCCACCAGAACTGCAGCGCAGCCGTTCAATCCGCCGACAGCATCCCCGAACGCAATGTGGCTCATCACGGGTGGATCGCCGGAACTTCCGATCACGCTCGGCAACCCCGAGCCCTGCTCAAGAGTCGAGCCGTAGGCACGGCAATCGCGATAGGCGCTATCCGTACCAAAGGCTGACATCGACATCATAATGAGTCGAGGGTTAACCGTTCTGAGCACCTCGTAGCCAAGCCCAAGCTTCGGCAGCACATCGACCGAGTAATTGTCGACGACAATATCGGCTCCCGCTACAAGCCGTTTGGCAAGAGTGCAGCCCTGCGGCCGCGTCAGATCGAGTGTGATGCCGCGCTTGTTGCGGTTCATGAGGCAGAAGCGCGCCCTCTTTTCGTACATCTGCGCATCGATATAGGCGGGCGTTCGGTCGACACCGCGCCACCAGTCAGGATACTGGATAGCCTCGATCTTGATCACGTCCGCTCCAAGATCAGCCAGTGCAGTGGTGCAAACAAGGGCAAGTCCCGTGATCGCAGTGATGCCCATGCTACGAGGCGAGCGAAAGCTCATGATTGATCTCCTATTGTTGAAAGGCTGTAGTCCCCAGAGGGCGTGAGGCCCGAGACGCGAGCAAGCTCGGCGAGGCGGCGATCGGCGCCGCGGCCAACAAGAACCGCAACGACATTGATCGTTTCGGCAATCAGCGCCCGGGGGACCGTGACCACCGCCTCCTGAATGAGCTGCTCGAGCCGACGGAGCGCACCTAGCGCCGTACCAGCATGGATGGTCCCGATCCCTCCGGGATGACCCGTGCCCCAGGCCTTGAGGAGATCAAGTGCTTCGGCTCCCCGCACCTCGCCGATCGGAATACGATCGGGGCGCAGGCGAAGCGAAGAGCGTACGAGATCCGATAACGAGACCACGCCGTCCCGAGTCCGCAAGGCAACGAGATTTGGCGCCCTGCATTGAAGCTCTCTCGTATCTTCGATCAAAACGACACGGTCTGCCGTTTTGGCCACTTCGGCGAGAAGCGCATTTGTCAGAGTTGTTTTGCCGGTCGAGGTGCCGCCTGCGACCAGGATGTTGGCGCGAGAGGCAACAGCAGCCCGGAGCGCGCCCGCCTGCTGAGTGGTCATGATGTTCGAGGCGACATAGTCCTCGAGCGTGAACACTGCCACGGCCGGTTTTCGGATCGCGAATGCCGGCGCGGCAACGACCGGCGGCAGGAGACCTTCAAATCGCTCCCCACTTTCCGGCAGCTCGGCCGAGACACGAGGCGCACCCGCATGAACCTCGGCGCCAACATGGTGAGCCACGAGCCGTATGATCCGCTCGCCGTCGGAAGCCGACAGGCTTTCGCCCGTGTCGGTCAAGCCTCGGGAGAGCTGATCGACCCATAGTCGACCATCTGGATTGAGCATCACCTCGACGATTGAGGGATCTTCCAGAAAGCGTCCGATCGCGGGACCAAGCGCAGTGCGCAGCATGCGCGCTCCGCGCGAGATCGCCTCCGGTTGATACGACTTGTTTGTCATCGATGCCCCCAACAGCTGAGGCGCTCGAAGGCCTCAGGTTGGGATGATTTAAAAAGCCGGATCTCGATCATGCAATGAGGCGAGCCCAATGATCGTAGACTGGCGTAGGAAAAGAAACTCTGCAGCGATTGTTAGCCTATAGGCGTTTGGTACGGTTCATTCGCTCGAATCGCCATCATCCTGACTTCTTCGTTTAGCGAGCTTTTCGATGATCCGACTGACGAGCTCCGCGAGTTCGATGGCTTCGGGATTTTGTCTCCAGACATCGCCTACCATGCTCACCCCGATCCTCGTGATTTGCTCGACGTATCCTTTTCGCATTTGAAGCACAGATCCTGTCGCTCGAGCTGTTTCGTGCCGACAATCGCTATGCCGAACTGACCGGGGGGATGTCCCGGGTTCTGTTGAATTTCTGAAGAGGTCGGCGTTGCCCACCTTGAGCCGGTAGGCTCGGGGTGCTGATTCCACAAAGGAGAGCAACGCCATGACGAGAGATATCACACCGGCTGGTTCGCCGGCGACTG
>NZ_AUFA01000084.1:0-10877 GCF_000426265.1 Bradyrhizobium sp. Cp5.3
AATCCTGACTGTCGTCCGGTTGAAGTTGCCGAAGGAGCTTCGTCGATCGCTCGCCTGTACCAACATCGCCGAGAACATGATGGGCACCATTCGCCGCGTCACGCGCAACGTCAAACGCTGGCGGGATGCCGGTATGGCCTTGCGATGGGTCGCGGCCGGCATGATCGAGGCCAACAAGGGCTTCCGACGATTGAAGGCGCATAAGCAATTGTCGGTTCTGCGTGCGGCTCTTCAAGCTCGCCACAATCGCATGACGATCAACCCCGTTGCCCACGTCACGAGGGCCGCGTAACATTCATTCCGGCAACGTCGGCCCGACCTAGTTCAACAGCGATCGGGACATCCCCTCCGCGCGCCCCCCTTTCAGGTAAAACCACCGTATGAGCGAAATCGAAACCTTGTTCGGTGTCCTGCGTCAATCGGTTGACGAGCCCGTCGTCGACCTGCTCGAACGCATGGTGCGGGAATCGCCGGACCATGCCTTGAGCAAGATCAACGCGCTGCATCTCGCGAGCCAATCCGGCCTTGGCGAGGAGCAGGTGATCGGCGGGCTGTTGCACGCGGTGGGGCTCGGCATTTTGGAGATGACCTGGAGCGTGATGTGTCCGAGTTGTGCCGGCGTGCTCTCCGCCAACAAGAGCCTGAAGACGGTGAACAGCCCGCAGTATCACTGCGCGTTCTGCGCCGCCGGCTATGAGACGACGCTCGACAATCTGGTCGAGGTGACCTTCACCGTCAGCCCGCGCGTGCGCAAGATCGCGGCCCACAACGCCGACGAATTGTCGCTCGTCGAATATTATCGACAGATCTTCTGGAGCTCGGCCATCGATCTTCCGGCCGATCTCGACAGGCTCATGCGCGAGCTTACGCTGGAAACCGTCGACTTGCCGCCGGGCGAGCGGGCGATCCTCTCCCTGCAGGTTCCCGCCGGCACGCTGATCGTGTTCGATCCCGTCACGCACACCGCGCAGTTCCTCGAGGTCAAGGGCGAGGAGACCAGCGAGCGGCAGAACCTTTCCTTGATCTTCAACAAAGCCGAGGTCCCCGTCGAGGCCGTGAGCTTGCGCCCGGGCGCGCTGCGGCTTGCTTTGGAGAACCGCACTGACAGCCGCGTGCTGCCGGCGGTGTGGGTCGCGAACCAGCGGCTCGACGACCTCCTGACGCGGCGCAAGCCCAGCCTTACGGCCAAGCGGATTCTCACCAACCAGACCTTCCGCGACCTCTATCGCACCGACACGCTCGCGATCGGCCAGCGGCTCAAGATCCTGAGCCTGACCTTCCTGTTCAGCGATCTGAAGGACTCAACCGGCCTCTATGAGCATGTCGGCGACCTCGTCGCCTTCGATCTCGTCAACGAGCATTTCCGCCTCTTGCAGGAGATCATCGCGTCCGAGCAGGGCGCCGTAGTCAAGACCATCGGCGATGCCGTGATGGCGACCTTCGAGACGCCCGACCGTGCGATCGCCGCCGCGATCCGCATGCGCGAGGCCATGAGCGAGTTGGGTGCCCAGCGCCAGCAGCAGGGCCTGCTGCTCAAGATGGGCATTCACGAGGGATCGTGCCTTGCAGTCACCCTCAACGGCCAGCAGGACTATTTCGGGCAGACCGTGAACATCGCCTCTCGCGTCCAGGGCCTCGCCGCATCGCGCTCGATCGTGGTGACGGAGGCGGTGGTCGACAACGCCGAGACCCGGACCCTGCTGGAGGCCAACGGTCTCAACCCAGCCCGCCGCAGCGTGGCGCTGAGCGGGATCGCGGACAAGGTGTCGGTTTACGAGATCCCGTGAGGCGGGTTGGGCTCACTCAAGAACGTGATTGGTTCTCGAACGCTGCGCCGGCCATCGCGTGAGGCGATCGTCGCCGGACGGCCGCGAAAGGTCATTCACACCCGCAGGGAATTTGAGCAGCCGGGTCGGTATCCTCGGGGCAGCGCATGTTCAGCAGTCGCAGGTCGCGACCACTGCGCCGTCGCTGCAGCAACTGAGGGTCCCGACGCCGCGGGCGAAGCGCACGGCGGCCGCAGACCGCAACGAAGGACGTGCAGCCAACTGAGCGCTGTTGTTTTTCAGAGCAGGGTGGGTTGAGCTGGTGCGCAACCCACCACCGTGTCGAGGCGCAGTTGATGGGTATTGCGTCCGCCTTCGCTCCACGAGCTGCGGCGGACAGGTCGCTCCACCCATCCGGCGAGCTGGCGCTAGTGACGTGTCGCGCGCAGCTCGAATGTGGTCTGGGTGACCCTCGCCACCCAGCCCTCGAAACGCATGACGCGCTGTTTGACCAATTCTTCCTGCAGGTCGGCAATCTTGCGCGATTCCGCGACGAAGGTTTCGCAGGCTTCCTTCGCAAACTCCATCTGACACGCGAAAGCCTCGGCCGGTGACCGCGCGGAGGCGAGCTTGCCGAACAACGCCCAGCTCTGTTCGAGCGACTTCATGGTGTAGTTGGCGCAGGCATTTGCGATCGCCTGGGGGCTCACTGCAACGAGTTCCAGCGGGGCGATCGGCGCGCTCGCGATCGTCTGTGTTGCGAGGGCGGGCGAGTCTGGGGTCGATGCGACCGGTGAACTGAGTTCCGGACTGGTCTCTTGACCGATCACTTGATCGACCCGTTGCTCGATCTCCTGGCCAGCCTCCGCTGCCCGTGTTTCATCAGTGGCAAGCTGTTGCTCGCCGGCTTTGGTCTGCTGCCCGGCCTTTTTTCGGCCCTTACGCTGGCTCGGCTTCCCCATCGGCTTGTTCCCGTCCGCACTCAACATCAAACGACACTCCTCAATAAATTAAGCCGCGAGACTTCGCTGCGTTCCCGCCGGAATCGCGGTTGCGCCTTGTCATCGAGGTGGCAGGGATGTGGAGAGATTGGGGAGGACAGAGGGATGTGGGGCTCATTTCCCTGGCCTTCTCCTCGGCATTGGCGCGGAAACTCCCGCATTCAGGGAGAGGTTGTGTACCTGTGACATCAATCATCCCTGCGTGTTGCATTGGATGTGGGGAGAAAATGGCAAAGCTGAGACTGTCAACGGCATATGTGGTTAGAATGCTGCTTTTCCCCGTAATACACTCAACGTCCTTTGGGGTGCCGGGGCGTGTATTTGGAGACCAACATGGCAGGTGTTGAACAATTGCGCAGACGGGAAGGCGTGAACCTGGTTCAACTCGAGGCGGACATCTCATCGGTCCGCCCGGGAAGTTCGATCGCGTCGATTGCTTTGCCTGATTACGTCGAGCACACCGAGGGCGTCACGCGTGTTGGCGCGCTCAGTGCAGAGGCGGTCATTCGCGACTATGAGTCCGCTGCGAAAGAAATCGAGGCCATGGGCAGGGAGTTGATCGACGCCGCGCGAAAATGCGAGGAGCTGACAGCCCAGGTCCATGATGCGATAGCCTTCATGCGCGAAACGGCGGCGGGCTACCGCGAAGAGGGTCGGAAGATCTTCAAACGCATCGAGGAATGCGCGCTCTTCACGGAAGACGTCCGCAAGACATGTGAGGAGGTCAAGCGCAGAATGAAGGACGTCTCGGTCGGCGATTCCTCCGAGCACGAGCCCACGGCGCAAGAGCGCGAGCTGAACGGGATCGCGGCCGTGTCAGTTCAGGAGATATCGTGAGGCCGTAGTCCGTAGGATGGGTTGAGCCCTTGCGAAACCCATCACCTCTTGCGAAGCGAAGTTGATGGGTATCGCTTCGCTCAACCCATCCTACGAGCCGGAAATCCAATCGCTCACCCTCGGGAAGCAGGCCCGTTTGCGGGCATCCCAGACGTAGTCTGCCCCCCCGCAAGGCGGGCGCGCACGAGACGTGACCGGACATTCATTCCAGACACGCGCACCCGTGCCCCAGCCATCGACCACGCACGCCCCGGACCCGGTGGCGTGGCAGCCCGGACCGCAGCCGTCCGCGGCGCTGGCTGCAGAGACCGCAAACAGAAGCATCATAGGGGCAGTACAGGCCAACAGGACGCGTGGAAGGTGGCTGGTCATGCGCTCGCTCCTTCATGCCGGTACCCGCCTGAACGTTGCACAAATTTGGCCGGGGGCCGCGGGCCGGACTGCGGTGGAGCATAGCACCAAAAGTCAGTGGCTGAGAACGCCGATGCAAGCAGCCCGCGCGAGGCGGATCAGCGAAGCGATTTTCGGGACCTGCGCTGCGAAACGCGTATCCGCCTACGCGCTCACCAGTCCGGATCGCCGTAGGGGTCGACCATATAGGGCGGGGGCATCCAGGGGCCGCGCGGCGGAGGCCTCGGCCGCCGGGGTGGGGCTGCCTGGACGTGCTGGCGTGGTGCAGCCGTATTGTTCTCCTTCACCGGGCTCTGCGCGGCGGGTTTCGCGGGTGAAGCAGCAAGCTGCGCCTGCAGCGCCTGGACCTGCGCGGCGAGGCGCGCATTGTCCCCCGCATCTTTCTCCTGCGCCGTCTTGAGTTGTCGAATGGCGTCGGCCTGCTCGCGAAGCGTCTGCTCGTTGCGGCTCTTCTGTTGCTCGAGCTTTTCGTTGATGCTCGCAAGCGCATCGGTGATGGTCTTGAGCGATTGTGCCAGTTCGGCGGATGGCTGGTCGGGCGCTGTGGCGCCGGCTGGCGGCGTGCTTTGCGCTTCCTTGTGGACCGGCGGCGCCGGCACGGGCGCCGGCTCATCCGCAGCCGCCAGCAGGACCGTTGGCGGCGTCGCGGGCTTCTGAACCTCTGTTACCTGCGGGCGCGGACTCGCGGCCGGCGGGGTCCATCGCGCCATGATCGCCTTGGCCTCATCGCGATATTGCGAAGCGAACGCGGCGCCAAGGACGCCGATCGCCAGCAGCAGGCCAAGGAAGGCTCGCAGCATGGGCCGGTCCCCCTTCAAGCCTTGCTGGTGGACCTTGCTCTCCGGCGGCGGCGTCTTGTCCACGGGAGCGTCGTCGCGTTCCGCAGGGGCCTTTGCCGGCCCGGGCGGCGGGCTGTCGCTGCCGCGTTCCAATCCGGAAACCAACTGGTCCAGCCGCGCAAGGTCTTCTTCGGCGCTCTTGATCTGTTCATAGGCCCGCGTCAGCCCGCCATCGGCGCGCGGCTCGTCCGGCTTCGGGGCGTCCGGCTTTGGATCTTGCGTCTCAGGCACCGATGCGCTCTCCATTCAGTCCTGCATCAACGGAATGAGTGCGGCAGTCCGATTCATCGAGAGGATAGTTCTCGCCGCCGTCCAAGACAACGCGGGCGCGAGGGAAAAATTATGGCGGCCTCGGCCGGCCGGCCCGTTATCCCATCCACGTTTGCTTTACCATGGCTTCCAGTCCCGGTTGAGACGGTGGAGGCGTTCAGGAAAAATTCCGCGGGCGTTACGCCTGAATTTTAAGGATGCGTCGGATACGTATGTTCGACCTTGCCGGAGGCCACGGGAGCGTACGAACGATGAGCGAGCATCGCGCTGCAGCCAGACATCACACGTTGAGGACCGGCATCGTCGAATTCGACAACGGCACCGGCAGCATCATCAGCGTCCCCTGTACGATCCGCGACGTATCAGGCACCGGCGTCCGCCTCGCACTCAACAGCTCGCTCTGGGTTGCGGAGCAGTTCACGCTGATCTTCGATAGCGGCCTGCGAAAGGCCTGCCGGGTCGCCTGGCGCAAGGGGAGGCTGATCGGCAGCGCGTTCGCCGATGGTTATGCGAGCCCGGACGAACAGGCTGTCATGATGACCGCGGACGAGCAGGCCCGGCACAGGCGCGAGATCGGTGCGCGCGTCAGACTTGCGCGCGAGACCCGCGGCTACACCGAAGTCCAGTTGGCGGAGCTCATCGGCGTCCCGCCCGGGTTCGTGCCACTTGCCGAGAAGGGCGAGGCGGACATTCCCCTCTACCAGCTCATGCATATCGCCGATCTCCTGCTGGTCAGCCTCGACCGGCTCGTTGCAGGTCCGACGCCGGGTGGTGTACCCGGGGAAGTCGACGCGGCGTAGGGGCGGGTCGGGCGCCCGCCGACAAAATTGTCGAAAACAACCCCATGCAAAGTAGCAATCGCTGCGGATCTTTGATTTCGGCGATACCGAATAACGTTTGACGTGTCGGGCAAAACAGGCGCACTATGGCATGATGGCGCCGGTCCGACGGCCGAGAGCTTGTGCGCGGCCAGGATGAGCCAATGGGCCTGCGCGAAGCGCGCCCGATGATGGGCTCCGCGATGTCAGGGACTTTGCCGCCGACGCATTCCCCGGATGTCGCTTCCGCCTTCGCTCTTCGAGCTACGGCGGACAAGCCGCTCTTCCGGGCTACGCCTGCTGCAAAGGAGGACCCGATGAAATCGCTTTTGCTGCTCACGGCGAGCGGTCCGCTGCTCATTCTCACATCCCACGAGTCCCTGCACGATCAGAAGCTCCTCGAGGTGCTCAGGAGCAAGGGTATCGGCAAGTTCGTCGCGTTCGAGGTTCCCTTGTCGCTGGCCAGAACACGCTACGGCGGGCACTTTCAAGCGGTCGAAAGCAACCTGCAGGAGACCGATGATCTGAGGGTGCTCGACTTCGACGGCCAGCGGATCTTTCAGCTCTTTCGTTTCGATGAGCTGGGTGCGCCGAACCTGAAAGAACAGTCGTGATCCCGTTTTGCCTTGCGGCATGATCATGTTTCGCGAAACTCATCATCCCGTTGCGGCGCAGAGCTATCGCATATGAGATGGGTTGAGCAGGGCTGTTCCGAAGTGACGCCGATTGAGGTACGGTGGAGGCCTGGACTGAGGAGTCTGCCATGGCGTCATATACCGTCGGGTTGAAGCTCGGGACGCGTGCCAAGGCGCTCACGATCGAAGCCGAGGACGCGTTGGTCGCAGCGCTGAAGATCAAGCTCGAGAACCCCGAGGCCCTCGTCACCTATGTTCGCAAGTCAAACCGACGCGGTGATCGTCGCCACCCGCACGAAACACTGCGAAGCAGGAAAACCGCCTAGCCGAGGCCGAGGCCGCAGCAGGTCGCCCATCCGGGTCACGCTTGCTGCCACAACCAAGGATTTGATGTGATTTCAGTTGCTTGACGCTGCTAAATCCGCCCGCGTGAGACTTGACGTGGGAATGTTGAATACCGCGCGCCACCCCTGACGCGACTGCCCCGCCGTTCCAGCGGAAATCTGGAGAAATTTCCACATCGGTTACTACGCCGCCGCCACCAGTACATTTCCCGATGGCGGAGGGCCGCCTGTCGGGACACCATGACACGGCAAACGCGACGAACTGCAAAGGTTGATCCGCTCGGCCGCCGTTCTCCGGGATCATCATTCAGACCAGCCGCCGCCTCTCATTGTGCTGTCCTCGGGAACCTCACGTGCGGTGATTGGAGATGCGGATCCGACCTCGCGAAGTATAGGCAATGGATGCCATGGCCACGTCGACCGGCCGGATCGAGATAAAGCTTCGCAAGGTGTCGCAGCTCTTCAATACGCTTGATCCGTCGCCATTCAGGGAAAGTGAACTCGCACTCGAGGCCGAAGACTACATTGTAGCCCGTGCGCAGGAATTGCCGATCGATGCGTCCATCGCGATCGTCATTCATCTGCCGTCAGACGAATTGTCGCGAGCGTCGGCAAGCGACATCGTCATCGCGGTGAAGGATCATTTCGACCTCAGAAGCCAGGCCATGACCAGAGAGATGCGGGACCTGTTCAGGAACGGGCGGTTCTCGCTTGCGGTTGGCCTTTCCATCCTGTCGTTATGCCTGGTGCTCGGCTGGCTCCTGTTGCGAAAAATGGACGAAAGTCCCGTTTCCTGGATTCTGCAGGAGAGCTTTCTGATCTTTGGCTGGGTTGCGATCTGGAAGCCATCCGACATCTTTCTTTACGAGTGGCCTCCGATGGCCCGCCGCAGGGCGCTCTTCCGCCGGCTTGCTGCTGCAGACGTCAATCTCGATAGCGACACTCCCTGGGATCTGAGTTCGTTGAAGGAGAAGAAGGATGTCAACGCCATGTAAGTTCGAGGCCAGCATCTTGAATCACGAAGAGCAGCAGCTTGTCCTGACCTCCCACCATCCCGCGATCGGAGAGGTCGATCGTGCGGCATTGGAGAAGTTGCGTTTCGTGCTGCGTGATCTACGCGACAAGGAACGAACACTCGCGCACCGCCAACGACGCGTCGCGAAAGGTTCAGCCGATCCCGGCGGTCGCCGCACGCCCGGGACGGGAGCAAACACGTTCCGGCGCAAGGAAGTTTTTGTTGCCGCCCTCAAGCGCGTCAACAAGGAGCTGAGACGGCTCCAGAACTTTGAAGCACGGCGCGAGCTGGGAGAAGCCGCCCGGCGGGCGCTATCGCTGCGCCGCGCCAGGCAGTTCTCGCGCCCGGAAAACCAGCCCACGTCAGGTGAGGGCATGCGCGCACTGCCGAGCCATCGTCGAACCGTCAAACTTCCTCCCTCGAAGATTGGCCGGGTTTCACAGGCCAACAAGAGGGCACAGGCCAGGCGGGACTCACGGCGCTGACCGGATGCCGCCGGCCGGGGACCCGGGTGCAGACCGAACCCGGTCGAGATAAGCTTCGCATAAGCCGGCATTGCAATAGTGGGATCCAATCTAGAGGAGATTCCGCAATGCCTATCGCGGGGCAAAAGCTGGCCTTTGTCATGGCCTCGTCCAACCACGGAACGATGATCGTCAATCGCTTCGACTATCGCATGGTCAGTCCTGACCGCGGCTACGGCGTGGGGTTTCAGATCCTCGAAACGGCCGCTTTCGATCCCGGCGAAGTCAAGGTCGCTCTCGAATTGCTGGCATTGCGACGACGGCACCACGGTGACGGGGTGATCGCCGTCGACTGCGGCGCGAATATCGGCGTGCACACGATCGAATGGGCTTCGTCGATGACGGGCTGGGGTTCGGTGATCGCGATCGAAGCCCAGGAACGGATCTATTATGCGCTGGCGGGCAACATTGCCATCAACAACTGCTTCAATGCGCTGGCGGTGCATGCTGCCGTTTCCTCCGAATCCGGCATGATGCAAATTCCAAATCCGAACTATTTTGCGCCTTCCAGCTTCGGCAGCCTGGAATTGCGGCAGCGCCCGGGTAACGAATTCATAGGTCAGTCGATCAGCTATACCGACAACACCGTGCTTGTACGAAAAATGACGCTGGACGAGCTCAATCTGCCGCGCGTCGATTTCATCAAGATCGATGTCGAGGGAATGGAGATGGAGGCCCTCGCGGGTGCTCGGGAGACGATCAAGACGTATCGTCCGATCCTGTTGATCGAAAAGATCAAGACGGATAACCGGCAACTCGAGCATTGGCTCCTGGACAATGGCTACCAGTCCATGGCTCTCGGCATCAACATTCTCGCAGTCCATCAAAGCGATGAGTGCTTGAGGGATATCAACCGGACTCAAGGCGCCGGCCAGCAGGCTGAAGCGCGTGGACTGGCGGAAGCGAATGTCTAGACGAGGCCAAGGTACAGGCTGACTGCTTTTACCCAGCCCGCAGGATGGCTTGAGCTCTTGCGAAAACCCATCATCGCAGCTCGCATTGATGGGCATCGCTTCCCCCTTCGCTCGTCGAGCTGCGGCGAAGGAGTCGTTCCAGGTAACCCTGCGAGCTAATTGCCGTCCTCCGCCGCAAGGCGCAGAAATTGCCGCTTCATCGCGTTGACCTTGGAGATATAGCTAGCGACGAGGTGATCGCCGCACCGCTCGCCGGCCATCATCTGAAAGTGGCCGCGTGCGTAGGCTGTGGCGGGACCTGCGCCGCAGAGATGGATGAAGGCCGCCAGATCCTGTTTCTGCTGCGCGCTGGCCTTCACGTCGCCCGCGCGGGCGAGAACATCGGCCACATTGCGGTCCAGATACCCGATGCCAGCTCGATGGCGTGATTCAGCTCAACCAAAAGCGGTTATGTGTCGATCTCGGTTCATGAAGATGAATGGAGCTCGATGAGATGTTTCGCATTTAACCCTTGCGTGCCGATTTCGCCGAGCGCACTCTTGCGGAGCGTTTTCACAAGAACTTACGGAGGGTGCGGCCATGCCACGGGTCAAGCAAGCTTCGAAGCAGAAACGCACAACCAAAGCCGCCACCGTGAAGGTATTGGGTGCCGCCGGACTGGGTCTTTCGCTGGCGGGTAGTGCATCCGCATCCACGATGCCCGCTGCCGGTATCCCGCAATCTTACAATATCTGGCCAAATCAGCGCTTCTTTCTTGGCGAAGAGGAAATGGCCGACGTCAGTCTGGCCACGTTCCATCTCTTCGATAGAGAAAACTTTGGCAGCGGCGTGCAGCTAGCGCGCGGGTGCGGTGGTTGCGGGTGCGGCCATGGTGGCGGGGGGTGCGGCGGCGGCCGAGGTTGCGGTGGTGGTGGGTTTGTTGGCGGCCGAGGTTGCGGTGGTGGTGGGTTCGTTGGCGTCCGAGGTTGCGGTGGTGGTGGGTTTGTTGGCGTCCGAGGCTGCGGTGGTGGTGGGTTCGTCGGCATCCGAAGTTGTGGTGGTGCCAGGTTCGTCGGCATCCGAGGTTGCGGTGGCTTCCGTGGTTGCCGTGGCTTCCGTGGTTGCGGTTGCGGCGGCTGCGGGTTCGACGTCTGGTTCGGTGACGATATCGGGTACGATGACTGGGGGTATGGTGGCTGGGGGTATGGTGGCTGGGGGGGCGGTGGCTGGGGGGGCGGTGGTTGCGCGGGTTGCTGCGCATCTTGGGGGGCGTGCCGCTTGTGCTAAGTCCCACAATGGACTCTGCTAAGCTGCGATCAGTCCCGTAGGATGGACAGAGCTCTGGCGAAACCCATTAGCTTCGAAGAGGCATTGATGGGTTTCGCTTCCGCCTTCGCTCGTCGAGCTACGGCGGACGAGCCGCTCTACCGGGGATGTCCCGATCGCTGTTGAACTAGGTCGGGCCGACGTTGCCGGAATGAATGTTACGCGGCCCTCGTGACGTGGGCAACGGGGTTGATCGTC
>NZ_AUFA01000085.1:0-10862 GCF_000426265.1 Bradyrhizobium sp. Cp5.3
CCACCGCGGCGCGCTTAGCGGCGGGCCCTACCATTTTTTTGACAGCAGCTCGCGAAGGGCCGCCGCATCGAGCATTTGCTCGGCCAGAAGCTTCTTCAGCTTCGCATTCTCCTCCTCCAGCGCCTTCAGCCGCTTGGCCTCGGAAACGTCCATGCCGCCGAACCTGGCCTTCCAGTTGTAGATTGTTGCCTCGGAGATCCCATGCTTGCGAGCCAAGTCCGCCGTCTTCGCCCCAGCCTCATGCTCCTTCAACACAGCGATAATCTGCTCTTCCGTGAACCTTGCTCGCTTCATCTGTCCGTCCTTCTTCAGGCCGGACTCTAACTCCATCTGGAGGAAATACGCAGTGGCAGGTCACAATGATCCGTCTCACCCAGCGCGTGGGGTGATCTACTTCTGTAATCTTTTGTTCGACGACCTTTTCGTCAAGAATCGCGATTGGCTGTGAACATCCTTCTGGGCCGCAAGGCCCTCCGCTGCGAACGCTCGAGCGAAGACACCTCACTCCTGCTATGATGTCCGATAAGCTACATGTAAGTCCGGAAGCCGCCTTTGAGGGCGCGAGTGGTTGGCCGGGCATGGCCTGAAAGCCTGCTGCTTTTTGCCTCCCTTCATCGCATACGATTGTCTGGCACGCCAGTTGCTGTGACGTGTGGTGGCTTGGCCGTTTTGTCATGACGCCCGACGAGACGGCCAAGGCCTCGCTCAACACTTGCCGCAAGCGACGGCTCGTGTGCATCTCTGCGGCCCCAAGTCGACACCGTATTGGCTCGACAAGCTGCCCTGTCTGTTTGGTCGAGGATCGCTGGATTACGCTGGGCCGGTTGTAGCCAAAAAAGTTGTCTGAGGTTCATTTTGTCCGGTGTCTGACGGCTGCACGAGCCTCTGTCGGTTTGATAATATCTGGGTCATTTGCCGGAGCCTAGAGTCTTATGCCCAATCAGGGGCTTAGATTGGAGATGCCATTGGCACGACCGTTGCTACCGAAATCTGGCAAATTGATTGGCGGAGTGCACGTGGATGCGGGAGACGACTGATGCGCTCCTTTGCTTGAGTTCGCGTGCCTCGTTTCTGAGAGGCAAAGCCAGCGCGGCCGCCGATGCAGTTTCACGAAGAGACCTTCCTTTTCACCCTGCGGAACCGGCGCATGAGCCAATCGATCGGCCTAACAACAATGCTGCTTAGTAGGAGGCAATGGTGCCGCCACGGCAATTCCAATGGGACGCTTGGATGACCGCTTGTGCCGGCGAGCAAGCCTGAAGGTGTGGGATGCATCTCATACTCGGAGTCCTCGGAGAAAGCGCCGAGTCCCTGGGCCGCAACGCAAGACGGGCGTTTGGACCGGATGGGGGCTCCCTCGGACGCGGGAGCGGCTGCAACTGGCGTCTTCCAGACCCAACGAACACGCTGTCAGGACACCACGCGCTGATCGCATTCAATGGCGTCGGTTTCACGATCACCGATACAAGCACCAATGGCATCTACATCAACACGGTGGACGCACCGCTAGGACGCGGCAATACCGCGCCGTTAGCCGATGGCGATACGCTGTACATGGCGAATTACATCATTTCAGTGATGATCGAAGACGATCCAGTCGAGGAACGTCAACGGCTCGGCTTGACGGGCTCGAAAACGGTGCGCCTCGCTCGGGCAACGGGGACATTGCCGTCGACGTCGCTTCCCCAAAAAACTGCAGCTCTTCCAGCCGCCCGACCGTTGGGCAGTGATGCGAACCTCCCTCTCGATCCGTTAATGGCGCCTGGCCCGCGCCAGTCCTTCCATTCAGCTGCACAATTGAAGCCGCAGTCACCTGATCCGCTGGCCTTGTGGGGAGACGAGGCGGTCAACTGCGACAACTTCGCTGTAGATCCCACACAGGTGGGGGATCTTCCCTCGCGACTGTCGAGTGCTGCCAGTATAGAGATGCCGTCTTCGCACGCGCAATCTGGCAATATCCGATCAATTCCGTTATCGTCAGTCGACGCCCGATTTGTCGAGCCATCGCAACCACGGCCCTCTGCATTCTCCAATGGGAGTGGTGCACCGTCGAAGAACCCTCCTGCGCCAATCATTCCCGAGGACCTCGATCTTGGCGATCTCTTGCCGGGAGCGGTCTCGCGCCGGATGCCATCGCAGCGAACAGAAGCACGCTTCGACGAACCGAACGAAGCGCTCCATATCACGCGCAAGCCGCTCGCCTCTCCTCCGAAAAATGACATCGGGAAATTGCGGGATCCTGGCATAAGGTCGCCCTCGTCCGAGGAGCGGGGGCCTGATCGGCTGGCCGGACTGAAAGAAACTGCTGCGCTGCGCGCGGTCGGCGCTCCCGAGTTGGACAACTCGACAAGGAGCTTTGCTCCGTCGTTGCCTGCGGACGCTCCATCCGAGGCAGACGAACTGCAGGCGTTCTGGAACGCACTCGGGTTCAATCCGGACCTTGTGCCACCAGCGCAACGTCGAGAGTTCTTTGCCGAACTAGGCCGTGCGATCGCCGAAATGACGCACGGCTTGCATTCGATATTGGCGGCGTGGGCCATGGTCAAGAATGAGTGCCAAATCGGGCCGACACCGACACGCGCTGGAAACGACAACGCATTACAGTTCACGAAGAGCAGTCATGTCCTGCGCGAGGCGCTCGCAAAGGATCGCGGATTCCTGCTGCTCTCCCGGTCGGTGCGCGCAGGCTTCGACGACATCAAGGCGCATGAGGTCGCGGCCTTAGCGGCCATGAGAGGGGCGGTCGGCAATGTGCTAACGCGTATGAGTCCCCAGCGTATCGAGAGCGACAGTGCAAATAGCGGGCTTTTCGACGCTCGCCTCAGTAAGGCCCGGTTGTGGGACCGGTTCGTGGAACTGCATGCATCAATGGTCGGTGACATTGATCGAACCTCTCGCTCCTATATCGTGGAAGAGTTTACCCGAAGCTACGAGTCCCAACTCCCATTACCCGGCCAGAATGAAGGAAAGACAGCGTAATGGCGCCGCCGAACAAAATCCGGCGGTTGTCCATCGCTGGCGGCGCGTTGCTGCTGGCCACTGCAGCCGGCAGTTGCTCGACTGATAAGAGCTTGAAAACGACGCCAATCAAATTCGTGATCGAGGCCGATGAGCTCGTCAATCCAAACGCCCACGGCAAGCCGTCTCCGGTTGTGGTCCGTATTTATGAGCTGAAGTCGACGGCCAGTTTCACGCAAGCGCAGTTCTTCGAGCTGTTCGACGATGACTCCAGGCGGCTTGGACCCGATCTGGTGGCCAAGCGCGAGGTCGAATTGACGCCTGGCGACAAAGTTGATTTCGAGCGCAATACACCGATCGAGACCCGAAATGTCGGCGTGATCGCGGGTTTCCGCTCGGGCAGCGCTGCGCAATGGCGCTCAACTGTCGAAATCAGACCCGATCGCGACAACCGGGTTTCGGTGAAAGTGACTGCGCAGGCTGTCACGGTTGAGGAGGAGGCCAGCCGAAATTGGTGGAAAATCTTCTAATCGGGTCGTCATGATAGTGACGGTCCGCGGACTAATGCATCTTTGGAAAGAGCAGCGAAGAGGCGCCAGAAGAAATGTCTGCGACAAGCAAACCGGTCTGGTCCGAAGGCATGTTGGTGCGGCCACAGCACTTTCAGCAATACGACCGCTGGATCGAGCAACTGGTCGAGAACCGCGTTGCTGGCCTGGTCGGCTACGGCTGGGGCATTCGGAAGATTGCCTTTGATCGCAATCTTCTGGCGCTTGGCCAAGTCGCACTTGCCGAACTTGAAGCCATTATGCCTGACGGCACGGCCCTTCATGCGCCGGAGCATGTCCGTCTTCCGACCGGACGAATTCCTCCGCCGGGTGCGAAAAACCTGCTGGTCAAAATCGCAGTGGGCACGCGCGACGTGTATTCCGGCGGTGCGCTTGCGTGCCGGTACGATCAGCAGGTCATGCAGTTCCGGAATACGAGCATGCCTGAGAAGGCTCCGGTTGATATATCCGTTGCGGCACTAACAGCACATCTCGTGTTCGACGACGAGGAGCAAGGCGATCTGGTCACGCTGCCTGTCGGCCGCATCCGTGATATCGATCCGGCCGGCGCAATCACCTTATCCGATACCTACGTGCCGCCGGCCATCGACATTCACGCAGTGAAGCCGGTCATCGCGCTGTTGAACGAGATCAGATCGCTGTTGCGGACACGTGCAGAGGCGCTTGCCGCCCGCGCGGACCCCTCGCGCGGGCTGGCAGACGGAGCGGGACTGATTAATCTCCTCACTTTGTCGATCGTGAATGGCGCAGACGTCATGTTCGACCATTTCGCGGCGACACGTGGGCATCATCCTGAAACGCTCTTCCGCGCGCTGCTCGGCCTTGCAGGGCAGCTGTCGAGCTTCGCTGACAACCGCCGCAAACCGCAAGAGATTCCTTCCTATCGGCATGAGGATCTCGAGAGCTGCTTCACGCCGTTGGCTGTTATCCTGCGCAACCTGTTATCAGTCGTGATGCACAGTGCCGCAATATCGCTGCCGTTGCAGGACCGCGGCTACGGCATTCTGATCGGCCTGATCACCGATCGCACCTTGTTCCAGGACACTCGCTTCATTCTTGTCGCGGTGGCAAGCGTACCGGCCGAGACATTGCGCAACCAGCTTCCGGCGCAGATCAAAGTAGGCTCCGTCGAGCAGATTCGCGATCTTGTTAATCTTCAGCTCCCGGGTGTTCCGGTTCGCGCGCTGGCAGTGGCGCCGCGCGAGTTGCCCTACATCAAGAATGCCGTCTATTTCGAGTTGGACCAGTCGGTGGAGCAGTGGCGTATACTGCCGCGCTCGGCGGCCTTTGCTTTCCACGTCAGCGGTGATTATCCGGATCTCCATCTCGAATTCTGGGCCCTGCGTGGGAAACATGCGTAGCGGGCCCGAAACACATGGATGAACCCACAGTCATTGGACGCAGGCCAGTCGGTCCGACCCGTAACACTCACGGCGGGCAATCGACCGCTTGTGTTCCACCGATCGTCGCCGCGCCGGCAGGCCCTCAAGCGCGGTCGCTTTTATCTGAAACCGACGACGTATGGGTCGCCGACCATTCCGAGATCGTTGTGCAAGCTCTCTTCGAGCCAAAAGCCGTGGAGGACGCCTTGGTTGCGGCCGCGACACCGCTCCTCTTGATCGTTGCGCAGCTTCGTGTCGTCAAGAATGCCGATATCGGCGCGCTGCGTCGTGGGATTGTTGAGCAAATCCGCCGCTTCGAGCAGCATGCCGCCAAAGATCAAGCAGTTGGTAGCGATGCAACAGCCGCCCGTTACGTGATGTGCGCGTTGCTGGACGAAGCAGTGATGACAACGCACTGGGGCAGTGAAAGCGCCTGGAGTGGCAACAGCCTGCTTAACCAGTTCCACAATGAAACCTGGGGCGGCGAGAAAGTCTTCGAGATCCTCGAACGTGTGCAGGCAAAGCCGTCCAGATACCTCGCGTTGCTTAAGCTCATCAACATCTGCTTGTTGATGGGATTTGAAGGCAAATATCGCGTGGTGGAAGGGGGGCGGGAGCGGCTCGAAGATCTTCGTTCCGATGTTCAGCGTCTGCTGCGGGACTCTACGAGCGCACCACCCGCGGAGCTATCGATCCAATGGCGCGGCGTCAAAGTACGTGCGGGCGTACGTCGCTACGTGCCATTGTGGAGCATCTTTGTCGCCGCCACCGTAGTTATGCTGGCTGGCTACAGTTTCGTTCACTGGCACCTATCGAACGAACTCGCAGCCATCGAGCAACTGCTCGTCGTGATCGACCCGTCTGGGTCACGGTAAGGAGAGGTGCAGGTGTTTGGTGCTCAATTCGCGACAATCTTCTCAGCTCGAGGCATCATCAAACTGATCGCCTTGTTGGCGGTCGACGCGTTCATTTGGTTCGGCGCCCCTCACCTTGAGCTGTTCGGTCAACAGCCGTTCGTTTCGGTGACTGTTCGTGCCGCCACAATCGCCTGCCTCTTCTCGGCGGTCGTCGTCATCGTTCTTGTCCGTTACTGGGTGGCGCGCCGCGCCAATCGACGTGTCATCAAGTCGTTGATGGAGAGCGGAGGCCTCGTCGCGACCTCCAGAGATCGTGGCCGGGAGGAGGTCGAGCTGATCCGTCGGCGCTTCGAGGACGCGCTCGAGGTCCTGCGCGATACGGCGTTCGCCGGCAAACCCGGACCAGGCTATATGTTCGAGTTGCCTTGGTACATCATCATTGGGCCATCGGGCGCCGGTAAGACGACGATCCTGCGCAACTCGGGACTGGAGTTTCCGCTGGCCGAACGGCTCGGCGTCGACCCGGTGCCCGGCGTTGGTGGCACGCGAAACTGCGACTGGTGGTTTACCGAAGAAGCAGTCTTTATCGACACGGCGAGCCGTTACACGACACAGGACTCGGATGCCGAGGTCGATCGCGCGGCCTGGCACGGATTTCTCAATCTTCTCACGGTGCATCGACGCCGGCGGCCGATCAACGGCATCCTGCTTGCGATCAGCCTGTCCGATCTCATAATGGGCGATGGAAACCGGCGCAGGCTGGCCCAGTCGCTTCGTTCGCGGATACAGGAGCTACTGAAGACGTTTGGCATGCGCATTCCGATTTATGTTCTGGTGACCAAGTGCGATCTCGTGCCCGGCTTCGCTGAATACTTCGACGATCTCGACCATGAGGGCCGCACCCAGGTCTGGGGCAAGACCTTTCCTCTCGAGGGGCCGGGCGATCACATCGACGACGTCGCAACACTTGAGATCCAGGAACTTGCCGAGCGCATTGAGACCAAATTGGCGTTTCGCATGCATGACGAACGCAATCCCAATCGTCGTGCAATGATGTATACATTCCCGAAAGAATTGAGGAGCATCCAGACCGCAGTCGCCGGCTTCGTTGCCGAGGTCTTCCGGCCAAGCCGCTTCGAAGAGAGCCCGATGCTGCGCGGGATCTATTTTACAAGCGCCGCCCAGGAGGGAACACCGATTGAGCGGATAAGCGGTGCGATCCGAAGCCGTTTCGGTCTGCACGCAAGCCTGCCCACGCCGTCACTCGGGCCGGGAAAGGCATTCTTCATTAAGCAGTTGCTGACAAAAGTGATCTTCGCTGAGCAGGGACTGGTCGGTCGCAATTTCAAGCTCGAGCGCAAGCTCGCGCTGGTGCACTGTGGGGGCTATCTTGCGGCAGTCATGCTGGCGGCGACCGCATTGAATCAGTGGTACGACGCCTTCGCCCGCAGCGAAACGCGCATCGCTGAAACCAGAATGGCCGCCGAGACCATGCAGGCGCGCCTCCAGGAAGTACGCGAGCCGCTGGATCTGAAGAAGCTCTTGCCGACCCTGAATGCCGCGCGTCGTCTTCGGCAGACAGCCGGCGAGAACACTTGGTACGCGTGGTTCGGTGACCTCGGGATTTCGGCGACCCCGGTGCTCGCGCCGGCTGCGCAGGACGCCTACGATCGGATTCTTGTCGACCGCCTGCTGCCGGTTTTTGCAGGCAGGCTTGCCGTTCGCATCGATGCACTATTGCGTGCTGGAAGCGATACTTTTCTGGACCAGGCCAAGCAGGTGTTCCGCACGTATTTGATGTTGAGCGATTCGAGGCATTTCGACCGCGAAAAAGTCGAACAGGCCGCGCGCACTGAAGTGGCGCTTGGGTTTTCGCTAGATGCGACATCAGCGGGCGAACTGCTGGAGCATTTTTCACGCCTCATCGACTTGCTGCCGAAGCCCATCACGAGTGATCGGAAATTCGTGATTGCGGTGGGCTCGCGGCTGATGCAACGCCCCCTCGTCGAGCAGATTTACGCCCGGCTTTTGCGCGAGGGCGCTCAGAACACGAGGCTGCGGCCAATCGACTTGGTCAATCTGCTGGGGGCCGGCCAGCTTGAGATCAAGCCCCATGCTGTTTTCCCCGCCATTGGCCAGCACGAGCTGCCTGCTTCGAATGGTATTGCAACCATCCCGGGCATCTTCACGCGAGACGGTTTTATTGATTTCCTACTGCCGCACCTCCCAGACATCGTGCAGGACGAGCAAAGCGGCGACTGGATTCTTGCCAGTAGCTCGTTCGACGCGGCGGATACACAACAGGTCGTACGCAAGGTCATTGATCGCTATGTTGCCGATTACATTCGCATTTGGACAAGCGCCCTGAGTAGCGTCCGGGTCGTCAAATTCGACGATATGCAGCGCGCCACGGCGATCCTGCGCGAGCTGGCTGGCCCGCAAAGCGCCCTACAGCAGATCATTTCCATCGTACGCGACAATACGAACCTGTCGCCGCCGGGAGAGCAGACCACCGCGAAGGCGGGCGATGCGGTGGCCGCCGTGTTCTCGGCGGCGTTCGGCGACGACCCCTGGCCGGGAACACGGATCACCGAAGCCTTCCGACCTCTGGTCCAACTGGGCATCGGCGGACCCTCGGGACAGGCGCCCAGCATGGATCGCATCCGCGATCTCTTCGGCGGCCTCTATGCAACGATGGCCGGTATCGCGACTGCACCGGATCCGGGCCAGGCCGCATTTCAGCTTGTTCAGCGGCGTGTAAAAAATCCAGGCAACGATGCATTAGGTGCCCTGCGCGCCGACTCGGCGCTACGTCCTGAGTTGGTCCGCACCATCATGAACGACATTCTGCTCTCGGTATGGAGCATCTTGCTTCACGAGGCACACGGTCATGCCAATGCTGTTTGGACGCAGGAAGTGGTGCCGGTCTGCCAGGCTGGCGTCTATCAGCGTTATCCATTGTTCGCGGCGGCGATCGAGGACGTCACATTAAAAGACTTCAGCGATCTCTTTCGACCCGGGGGGATTCTGGATGACTTTTTTCAGAAGTACCTGTCGCCATTCGTCGTCGAGAACAGAACCGGCCTTGGATCGGCGACCATAGACGGCGCGGCAGCACCGATCCATGCGGATGCCCTGGCTCAATTTCAGCGCGCGAGAGAGATTCGCAAATCCTTCTTCAGCGGCTCGGGCTCCGCACCGGCCGTGAAGTTCAGCATCAAGCCGGTCTATCTCGCCTCCAGACTGCTGCGCGCGACCTTTGTCATGGATGGTAAGGAGATCGTGTATCGCCACGAGGCGCCTCGTACCTACGACCTCGAATGGCCGACTCGAACCGAAGCAAGCTCGACCTCAGTCATCCTTGCCGCGGTAGACGGGAGCGAGGATAAGATTGAGCGCTCAGGTCCTTGGGCTTTGTTCCGTCTTGTCGATGCGTCGCGCCCTTCCTCGCGAGGCACTCCCGACCGCTTTGCGATCATGATCGGTGAACCTGACCGGCCCAACGTGACCTATGAGTTGCGGGGGGAAAGCGTAAGCAATCCGTTCAGCTTGAATGCCCTTCGTTCCTTCCGATGTCCCGATAAAATATGAGTCGAGTGCCGTGAGAGATTGTTTCAGTTTCTGCGAAAAAGGACGAGCAAAACTTACTGGCGTCAGCTTGTCACGAGCGGTCAATTCTGCCGCAACGGTGGTGCATCGGCGCCCGGTGGCGGCGAGCAATCTGTGCGACACGTTCTACCTGTACCGCAACCAGATCGAACCGGCCATTCTGGATCAGGAGTTTGAGGGACTACTGGCGGCCGACGTTATGATGCGCAGGCTCCTACCTGGCGCTGTTGCGCGACTGGCTACCAACCATACGAGCGCGATCCTCGAACGCCTGGGCGAGGCCACATTGTGAGTATGGCGCCTTTGGGATACGTGCTCGGCGATCGTTTCGTCCTGGTCGAGGTCATTAGCGAGGGCGGCACCAGCACCGTCTATCGCGCGATCGATCGGATCGGCCTGTGGGCGCGCGAACAAAACCCCGAAGTGGCAGTGAAGGTCCTCAAGCCAGATTCGAAGATGCGCCAGAAATTGGTGCAGCTGTTGCATCGTGAGGCGCGACTCTTGCGTGACTTCGTACACCGGAATTTGGTGCGGATCTACGATTCCGACTACGACGGCAAGTACCACTACCTGGTCATGGAGCTCTTAAAGGGCAGCTCGCTGGCGCAGATCCTGGCCGATCGTCAGGGACAGCCACTGTCTCCCTCTATGTCCTTTCATATTGTCCGCGCCGCCGGGCAAGGGCTCGCCCACATGCACAGCCAGGGTGTCGTCCATGGTGACCTCAAACCGGGAAACATCTTCATGACCTCGACGGGCGAAGTCAAAATTTTGGACTTTGGGACAGTCCTTATGCCCCGCCTTTCGCCGCAACACGACAGGGCGACGGCTCTGCTCGATCAGATTAGGTTCTTGACGCCGGCTTATGCCTCGCTAGAGATGCTGACGGGTGAGCCACGGGCGGAAAGCGATGATGTCTATTCTCTCGCGGTGGTCGCCTATCTGGCCCTAACGGGTACGCATCCGTATGCGCGCTGTCCAGCCGACGAGGCACTTAAGGCAAACCTCATACCGGCAGCACCGCCGACCATTTCGCCAGCGCAATGGCGTGTGCTCGCTTCGGGGCTTGCCCTCAACCGCCGCGACCGCATCGAAACCGTCGGTGAGTTCGTTCAGCGTCTTGTCCGTCCGCACTGGTTCTACCGATGGTGCGGTCAGCGCATGCCGCTGTCGTAAAGCGGGGGGATGTCCCGGGTTCTGTTGAATTTCTGAAGAGGTCGGCGTTGCCCACCTTGAGCCGGTAGGCTCGGGGTGCTGATTCCACAAAGGAGAGCAACGCCATGACGAGAGATATCACACCGGCTGGTTCGCCGGCGACTGGGGCTGTGGACGAAGCGTTTGCAGAAGTGCGGGCGAGCTTTGATCGGTTCTGCCTTGCGGCGGGGATCGAGGCGCTCGGCACGATGATGGAGGCGGATGTCACGGCGGCCTGCGGGCCGCGCCACGGTCGCGATGCGGCGCGGCGGGCGCACCGTTGGGGCCGAACG
>NZ_AUFA01000086.1:0-9833 GCF_000426265.1 Bradyrhizobium sp. Cp5.3
AACATGGCGTAATCGCGGCTGACGTCTTCCTGAGGACACGAGGGTCAGTAGGATCAGTCTCCGCAGATTATCGAAAGGAAGCAGCGCCATGAAGCAGTACGTTGGTCTGGACATCTCTATGGAAGAAACCAGCATTTGCGTTTTGAACCAAACCGGCGGCGTGACATTCGAAGGTTGCGCGTCGACCAATCCTGAGGCCATCGCCAAACTCTTGCGGCAGCACGCCGGCAACGCTGAACGGATCGTGTTTGAAACGGGCTCGCTTTCCAATTGGCTTTGGCACCAACTCAAAGCGCTAGGCTTTCCGGTAATTTGCCTGGACGCGCGTCATGCCAACGCAGCGTTATCGATGCGCATCAACAAGTCGGATCAGAACGATGCCAGGGGGTTGGCCGAAATGGCCCGCATGGGTTGGTACCGGGAAGCGGCCGTTAAGGGGGCGGAGAACTGGAAAACCCGTTCGATGCTGGCGGCTCGAAACAGGCTGGTGAATCTACGGCGAGATATTGACAACCAAATGCGCGGTCTGTGCAAGGGGCTGGGAATAGTGCTCGGCAAGGCCGGCTCGACTAACCTCGGTCGCAAAGTCGACGCCGTGCTCGCTGAAGCGCCGGATTTACAAGATATTTTCGCACCGCTACTCCTTGTCCAGGCCTGCTTGACTGAGCAGATTGAGAAGTTCGATCGATTACTCCTGGCAGCGGCAAAAGCTGACCAGACCGTTCGGCGAATGATGACCGTTCTCGGCATCGGTCCACTGACTGCCCTGTCTTTCGTCGTTACCATCGACGACCCCACTCGCTTCCGACACTCCGCCGACGTCGGCGCCTATCTCGGCTTGACACCAAGACGTTATCAATCTGGTGAGATGGATCGCACTGGCCGCATCTCCAAGCGCGGCAACCACCAGATGCGAACTTATCTGTTCGAGGCCGCGAACGTCCTGCTGACTGTTGTCAGGCGAGGTTCTTCGCTCAAGCGCTGGGGCAGCAAGTTGGCCAAACGCATCGGCACCAAGAAGGCCAAGGTTGCTGTCGCGCGCAAAATGGCCGTCATCCTCCATGCCATCTGGACAGATGGCACCGAATTCCAGGCAGAGATGCGTACCGCATGAAGTAGTCCTAAAATAAACCCAGATCCGCCTTCGGCGGAGCATGCGTCCCTGCCGGGACGACGGTGCTGGCAATCTCGAAGTCGTCCCTGCGGGCGTTACGCGCACCGCGCTCTTAACATCGGGATGCCACACCTCTTGAACGCCATCATGCGGCGCTCGTGCACAGAGACGACCGCGGAAAGAACCATGAACCCGGCAGCGGATCATTTTGGAGTATCGGGGGTTGACATCCTGCCCGCGATTCCAGCGCAGTTTCGAGTTCAGGCCTTAGCGCCGCAACCGGCGCAACGGCACGAGCTTCGGTGGCACGCGGTGTGTTTCCCCGAAACGCACCGCTTGCCGATTTCTCGCGCGAGTTAGGACACGACCGGCGGATAATGCGTAGGCCCGCCGATGACGGCGCCTTGCAGCCAACATGCTTCGCCTAGAGTAATCCATGGTCGCAACCCCACTGTCACGTTTGTGGCGGATAGAAATCGGCGTTTGCGCATCGCGATGCCAATCGTATTCCGCTGTAACCACCGAGTTATCGGCCACGGCACGGCCAGCAAGCCTGAAAGGATAGAAGCCGAGGTCGGTTCCGGCCGATATACCGGCTGAGTACGCATATCGACCGCGCGTCGAAAGCGCGGCGACGCCGCCGCGGATCGGCCTTGTTTGCGGCCAGGTCCCGCCGCCGGACCAGCAGTGCCGTGGGCTGCGTTCGTGTATTCGAGCCCACCACGTTCAAGCCGCCCGGCTCCGCATGCCAATACGCGGGCTCAATGCGCCCGCAGTTGCTTAAGACGAAGCAATTGACGCAGGTCAACGCGGGCAACGTCAAAGCTCAGATATCATTCAATATCGGCTAGTCAGCGGAGACGATCATGCCAGCGTGCACTTCTATCTGAATTGGGCGAAGGGGCGGATCGGCGAGATGGATGCCGCACTCGGTTCGTTCGAGATCAAAGCCGACAATGCCAAGGCCGAGTCCAAGCTCAAGGCCGACCAGATTGTCGCTGATCTGAGGAAATGCCGCGACGAATTCCAGGCGGAGCTCAAGACGCAGGCGCAAGCTGGCGAAGCCGCTTGGGCGCAGACCAAGATGGATCTTGAAAAGCAATGGAATAGTTTCGAGACGCAGATGAAGACCTACTTCGAAAACGCCGGCAGGCAGATCGATCAGCAGCAGGCCACGTTCAAGAACATAGCCGGTGCGCAGGCAAAGGCTTGGCGCGAGGCCGCTGACAAGTTCCATGAGGCGGCAGGCAGGATAGCGGCATCCCACACCGGCGAGTAGGAGGCGAGTCTTAAGCAGATGAAGGCCGATGCGTCCAAGGCGGACGCGCGTCTACAGAAGCTGAAGCAGGTGGGCGGCGAGTCCTGGGCGGTGCTGAGCGCCGCCTTGGCGGAATCCCGCAAGGCGTTCGATCAGGCCAATCAGGCGGTCTGGTATGCGTTAAAGGGCTCCGGCACGAAGAGCTGAAGGTTGTCTGGTTCGCAGCCCCTCCGCTTCGGGGGGAGATGCATAACAATCTCTCCTGAACTGTCAGAATGGCCGAATCATTTCGCTCCAGCGCTTTGCGCGCCGGGTGCGCCGATGAAGCTTGTCCGTCCTTTCCGTAGAACCGCCCGATCGTGTAGCCCCGCTAGCTGAGAATGTGAAACGTTCGGCAATAGAGCAATGCGGTTGGTTCGCCCTCAGCGCTTGTGGCGGCACCTCGACCGGCAGGACCACCCTCACCAATGCACTGCTCGTCGAGATCGCCGGCACCACCGATCGTGTTGTGCTGATCGAGGACACTCGCGAGCTGCAGTGCTGCGCGGCCGCGGCGCCGCCTCGCTGAACTTGCTCTCGTCGCCGGCCTCGATCCCGCCACCGGCGATTACCGCGTCCAATCCGCTCGGGCGGGCTGTGCCCCTTCGCTACCAGGATACCCCTTCATGATTCAGCTTCATTCCGCGATCCGTCGCGTCCTGCCATTAAGCAATAAGCCAGCAAGCCAAGGTCGAGGTAGGGATAAACTCCGCGATCAGCGCCGGACTGGATCTCATCTTGAAGAGCACCACGATCGAGATCTCCGTAGGCTCAAGAGGTCAGCGCTAAGTCAGATTAGAACAGTAGCATCGAATTGCGATCGTCTCCCGCTTTACGGCAGAGGCTAATTGGTGGGGCAGGCAGCACTGTTGCATTTACATCTGAGATGAGTATGAGGGGCATTGACGCGAGCGGTAAGTCGCCCGTTTCGGCTGGCGCCAGCGAAGGCGCCGAAGAGTCTCACGTTGAACCGTCATTCGGTTCTGTCCTGGAGCGGACGCGTTCCGAGTATCAAGACTCAGGAGCTTCCTCCTCTCGCATCGGGCCAAGCAGCTCTTGTGTCTTACCGAGCAGGTCCGCTGGTCCTTCCCTCGGCGCACATCGACTTTTCGGGGCTGCGGGGCGCCATCGGCGCGGGCCGTCGTCGTCTCCGCTCCTTGCCCAAATCTGGCTCGTCGCGTTCTGATGGCGAGCTGCAGCGCGATGATCGAGAGGCGGAGAGCGCACAAACAAGGTCGCTTGAGTCGCGCACGCAATCAGAGTCCAACCTTGGACCAGCAAGGTGGCGCATCGACGATGTGTCCGCGCAGACCACCCATGGCTCAGGCGCGCAGCGACCTTCTCAATCTAGGATGGTGCCCCAAATGGGGACGCAGGCCCCTTGCGTTCGCGAGGTCAGCCTTGGCGCGGCGACCGAACCGGCGGAACCTTGCAAAAAAGTGTGCTCCCGCCGCACGAGCAATCCGCGTCCGGCTGGAGTTGTGGACCAGGAAGGCGGCCGATCGGCGACGTGCCTAAGCACTCAATCCAGGTTAAAAGTGTCATTCGTATGCAATATTGACCCCCCGTATTGCCTCACCTGAGGATGTTACTTTCGCTTGACGGATGTAGCCCCGACTGTCGGCCGGTCCGAGGTTGCGTCATTGCTCGCAGGATCGGAGGGGCTGGGGACGTCGCGGAGTGCTCATCACACGCAGCGCCGGCCCCAGTCCCGGGATCACCAGCCGGTGCCGCACTCGCAGCCATGTGCGGGATGATCGTCTCGACTGCTTTGCGTCTGAGCGATCGCAACAAGCGCTGCATGATGGTATGCTGTGGCGGCCCGAACTTCTGGGGAGAGTTCGGCGAGACGACCGAGGATAGCCAGCGCGGTCAGACGAGGTTCGGCCGCCAGCCAGCGCTCGATGTCGGCGAGGTGCGGATCGAGCATCGATGGCATTCTCATGCGCTTTTTGTATGGCTTGCGTGCATATTTCGCTGATCGTGGGCAGCAATTTCGCGCGATCATGAGCGCCGAATTCAGACGATGGTGAGCAGCCCGCTCCGGCCGAGGCGGTGATAGGGTCAGCGTTCTGGCTGCTCGTCAAGGGTGATGGTTTTGGCGTTGCGTTTTCGCATGCTTTCGCCCGCAAGCTCGAGGCGGTGAGCGTTGTGGACGAGGCGATCCAGAATCGCATCGGCGGGCGTGGGATCACCGAACACGGCATAGTGCCCCTATTTTGGAACGGATCGTGTCTCACGTCACGATCACGGACCCGCATCATTTTCTGTTCGGCCACCGCCTTGAGGTGCTGAAGGAGCGGTCGGGGCGCGGTCCCGCCTACGTCGTTGTCGCGCTGCCGGATGGGCGGCGGGCGGTTCGGATCGCATCGACGGACCTTGCCGAGACGACGATCACTTCCCGCCCGAACGCGGCCGATCTGCCGCGCATCAGTGCACGTACGCTGATCCCATTGATGCAACATTTGAGCGCGAGTCTGAGACTTCTCGACGAGAAGGTGATTCGCGATGACCCACCGACCACTTCTTCTAGGTCGCGTTGCGTATCGACCCCTGCCGACGTTGGCAAATCCACCCGGCCGTCCAACAGCCGACATTCCGCGCCTCTGGCCGAATCTGTCGACCACGACGCAAACCCAGATTGCTCAAACAATCGCCGCGCTGATGCGGCGAATGCACGCGATCCCCGGCACGCCCGGAAGGGGACTGGGTCGTGCTGATCAGCTCGAACATCGCTGACGAGCGGCTCACGACCGCACACCGAGCCAAGCTGGCCTATGTCTACGTGCGGCAGTCATCCGTGAACCAGGTGCGCCAGCATCAGGAGAGCACCGCGCTGCAGTACCGCCTTGTCGATCGCGCCATCGGTCTGGGCTGGCCGCCGGAGCGCGTCCAGGTGATTGACGAGGTTCTCGGCAAGTCAGGTGCTGGCGGCGCAGATCGTCGTGGTTTCCAGAAGCTCATCGCCGAGATCGGCCTTGGCAACGCCGGTCTTGTGGTGAGTCTCGACGCTTCGCGCTTGGCCCGCAATAACCGGGACTGGCATCAGCTTCTCGAACTGTGCTCGGTATTCGGCGTGCTCATTGCGGATGGTGAGCGGCTTTACGATCCACGCGCCTACCACGACCGGTTGCTGTTGGGCTTGTCCGGCATCATGAGCGAGGCGGAGTTGCATCAGCTTCGGATGCGGCTTCACCAGGGGGAACGCCAGAAGGCGGCGCGGGGCGAACTGCGGCTGCCCCTGCCAGCCGGGCTCGCCTATGATCGAGCGGGCACAATTATTCTCAATCCCGATGAGGAGGTGCAGGCCCGTCTTCATCTCGTGTTCGCCAAATTCCGGGAACTCCAAAGCGCTCGCCGTGTGATGCGGTACTTGGACAGGAACGGATTGTCCTTGCCGGCTCGACCGCTGCTGACCATCTCCACACGAGATCGTCTGGCGTGCGCCAGATAGTGCACGCGTCCTTAGTGTCCTTCAAAATCCGGCCTATGCTGGGGCATATGTTTATGGCCGCCGGCAAAAGGATCCGAGCCGATGCCGGCCGGGATCGCTGACGGGAACGGTCAAGGTGGCGATCGGGGATTGGGCGGTTTGCCTCCACGCCGCTCACCCAGGCTATATCAGCTGGGAGGAGTTCATGGTCAACCAGGGGCGACTGGCAGATAACGTCTGCCGCTATGAGGCAGGACACTCAGGCGTACCGCGCAAGGGGGCAGCCCTGTTACAAGGAATTGCGATCTGCGGCCGTTGCGGACGGCGCATGAGCATGCGCTACACGGGCCCGAATGCCGATTATCCGGTCTATTGCTGCCGTTCGGATCGGGATCAGCAAGGCAGTGCACTGTGCCAGGAAGTCCGGGCCTTGGCGGTTGACGCGCTGGTTGAGCGGGTGGTCCTCGATGCCCTGGTGCCGGATCAGATTGAGATCGCGCTCGCGGCGGCGGGCCAACTGGAGCAGGAGAGCCGTCAGCTCGAGCGCCAGTGGGCGCTTCGGGTGGAGCGCGCCCGCTACGAGGCCGAGCGCGCTCGGCGTCAGTATGACGCCGTAGAGCCCGAGAACCGTCTTGTGGCGCGCTCGCTTGAGCGGGTTTGGGAAGAGAAGCTGCGTGTCGTCGAGACGGTCGAGCAGCAGCATGCGCGCTGGCGCGCGCAAGAGCCGCTTCTGATTGGCCCGGCGGAACGCGCAAGGCTACAAGCGCTCGGCGAGAACCTGCCACGGATTTGGAACGCGGCCACCACGTCGGCAGCCGATCGCAAGCGCATTCTGCGATTTGTCATCCGCGAAGTCGTTCTTGATCAGAAGCGGACCCGAGGTCAGGTATGGCTCAAGATCGTCTGGCAGACCGGCGCAACCAGCGAGCATCAGGTACAACGGCGCGTTCACACCTACCGCGATTACATCGACATTGATCGGTTGCGGCGACGGATCGTCGAGCTGAATGCTGAACACAAAATGGATGCCGAGATCGCGGCGATACTCAATCAGGAAGGCTTCGTCGCGGCCCTAGGCTGCGCCTTTAAAGGCAAGAACGTCTGGGTGTTGCGTACCCGCTGGGGCATTCCCACCGTCAAAATCAACGGCGTCGACAAGAATCCAATGCGCTGGCCCGACGGTAGCTTCTCGATTCAGGGCGCAGCCGCTGAACTTGGAGTAACCCAGCAAACAGTGTTTGATTATCTCGCGCGCGGATTGCTGGCAGGCCGTCAGTTAGCCAAAGGCCAGCCATGGCAGATCGAGCTCTCAAACGAACAAATCAGTCAGCTTCGCAACCAGGTACGACGCACCAAGCGTTCGAAGAAGGAGGCATCATGAAGTCATCGGCTCGGCAATAACTTCGTGCCATGTGTCCACAGGGAGTTGGCTGGTTACGATGGTGGAGGCGCGGCCATGACGATCGTCAAGGATTTCCAGGAGATCGCGCCGCTCGGCCGCGGTGAGCACTGACAATCCCCAATCGTCGAGAATCAGGACCTGGGCGCGGCCCAGTGTTTTGAGCAAGCGAGCATAACGTCCATCGCCCCGCGCGAGCCCCAACGCTTCGAACAACCTTGGGACGCGATGGTAGAGAACCGAGCGATTGTCGCGGCAGGCTTTGTGGCCGAGGGCACAGGCTAACCAACTTTTGCCCAATCCGGTCGCCCCGGTTATCAGCAAATTCTCGTGGCGATCGATCCAGTCGCCGCTGACGAGCTTGGCGAAGACGGCCCGGTCGATGCCCCGCGGTGTGCGCAAATCGACGTCCTCTACGCAGGCATTCTGGCGGAGCGAGGCCAGCTTGAGGCGCGTGGTGAGCCGCCTGGTGTCGCGTTCCGCGGCTTCCCGGTCGACCATTAGGCCGATGCGATCTTCGAACGGCAAGGCTTCGAGATCAGGCGATCGTCGTTGCTCCTCGAAGGCCTTCGCCATACCTCTCAAGCCGAGCTCGATCAGGCGTTCGTGGGTGGGATGGTTGAGCATACAGGTCTCCTTGGCTTCAGTGGAAATAATCCCGGCCACGGATGTTGCCGTGGCGCAGGGGTTGATGTTCGGAGGGCTCGTCGAGAAAGGTACGATCCAGACCGTTCTGGAGGATGGAGCGGATCGAGGTGACGGATCGCGCCTTGATCAGAATGCCGCGCCGGCAGGCGGCGTTGACGCGCTCGGCGCTGTAGCTTTTGACCAGTGACAGAATGCCGAGGCAGGTGCGAAAGCCTTGCTCGGGATGTGGCCGGGCCGCGATCACCGCCTGGAAGAAGGCGGCGGTCGACGGGCCGATCCGCTCGCCGGCGGCGATCACTCTGGCGGGCGTCCATTGGCCGTAGCGGCGATGGGCGCTGGGCATGTGGTCGGTGACGGTGGTGTGGCCCCGCCGGTTGGGCGCGCGGGCGTGGCTGGCGATCCTGCGGCCGCTGTGGAAGATCTCGACCGTCCTATCGTCGATGCGCGCATCGACAAGCTCACGGATGAGCCGATACGGCGTGGAATACCAGTGTCCGTCGATCTCGATATGATAGTCGGGGCCGACCCGGCATCGCTTCCAGCGCGCGAAAGCGTAAGCCTGGTCCGGCAGCTTTGTGAGCTTGGGCTTGTCGAGCTCGGCGAACAGTTCGGCGCGGCTGGCGCCAAAGTCGCGCATCTGCCTTGCATTGAGTTCGACGACGAGGATTTTGATGGCTGCGTTCAGCTCCGCCAACGAAAAGAAGCGTTGATTGCGCAGCCGCGCCAGAATCCATCGCTGCGCGACTTGCACCGCAACTTCGACCTTAGCTTTGGCAAAAGTTGTCGACTGCAGGTCATGCGGGTACGACCCCGCAAAAGGTGCGGATCACGCATCCCTTCCATCCGCTTTGCGGTCGCAAGTTCGAGCTGATCTGTCGGCGCCGTCATTGGGGCGAAGACCGGGTGGTCTATGAGGGTCAGAACGGTCGACTTTGTACGATCGCGAGCGCATGGACCGATATCGATCCACCCGATGAGTTCCGGCTGATCGCTGCGGGTAGAGCAGCCTTTTGCGCGGTTGACCTGTTGGCGCTTTGTGACGCGCTGGACCGGCTCGCGGAGAGCATGGGCGCCAGCGATGCGTAAATCTAAATACGCCGCATATGTAAAGATAATAACGCCATACCGTCGGCGCGGTGCGGCGTATTACTACGCTGATAGCGGCGATAAATCTTTATATGGCGTCGGCATCTCCATTGACACTCAACATATAGAGGCGTATTTATATTTACGTAAGATTGAGGCCGAGCATGGCCAGGGCGAAGAAGCGGGATCCGAAGAGCGAGGCGCTGGCGCAAGACGGCGTCCTCAATCCAAATCCGGAAGCCGTCCGCGACCCCTCGTTCGTCAGCAACCCATTCTTCGATGCGAAGGACCTGGTGCAGGTGCGCTACGAGATGGTGCGACGTCACCAGGTCGACGGCGTTGCGATCAGCGAGGCCGCCGAGGCATTCGGCGTGACGCGTCCGACCTTCTACAAGGCGCAGAGCGCCCTGCAGACCGCCGGGCTTGCCGGCCTGTTGCCGAACCGGCGAGGCCCCAAAGGCGGCCACAAGGTCTCCGCCGAGGTCGTTGCGTTCGTCGCCGCTCTCAAAGCTGCAAGACCCGAACTGACGACGTCGCACTGCCTAGATGCGATCTCGGCGCGGTTCGGCGTCAAGGTGCACCGACGCAGCCTGGAGCGGGCGCTGGCGCGCAAAAAAAAACGACTCAACTCAGCTTGATCGTCGCGCCTGCGGACGCAGCGGACAGCTACGAGAAGCTACGCGCAGCCGCATTGCGTGCCGAGTTCACGGCCTGCCCTGGTCTCACCATTCTTCGTCGACGGGGATTGGCAGCGTGGATCCGAGCACGCGGACAGGAGGTCGATACCGAGGCGGCCTGCTACGACCATCGGCTCACGCACTCGGCCCCAGACAATCCGTCGCCCGCAACAAGCGAC
>NZ_AUFA01000087.1:0-9192 GCF_000426265.1 Bradyrhizobium sp. Cp5.3
GATCAACCCCGTTGCCCACGTCACGAGGGCCGCGTAACATTCATTCCGGCAACGTCGGCCCGACCTAGTTCAACAGCGATCGGGACATCCCCTAAGGGAACGGGTTCGGAAGGATAGCCTACCGGAAAAGGCGACTTCCGGGGGAGTGAGCCTTGTTATTCAGGTACCTCAATGACGATGCATTTCTGGCGTTTTCGCGAGAGCACAAGCATCTTTACTCCCTCATCTTGCTGGACCTGTACGAGCGCTTCTTTTCGGGCGCTCCCGCTTACCCAACCCCGCAGGAAGTCACGCACGCCATCTACGATGTGATGCGGGCCAATCCGTCGCTCTGGAGCGAGAATGACGATTTCGGCGAACAACTGCCGGAGATAGTTTCGGCTGGGCGCCGGCGCATAAAACGCGTAGCCAAGATCAAGACAGAGACTGCTGACCGGGCTCTCCTCATCGCCCGGCAGCTTTACCAGCGACTAATCGCTTGGGGATGGCTTGAAGAAGAGGAGTACGGTCTGCGCGTAACCGTCGACATGTCGATGGGACCGCTCTTGGTGATCCAAAGATTGGCCAGTCTGAACAAGGACGTTTCTCAACGGTTCGGTGGGCTCATCGTCACCGTCCGGGTGAACCTCGAAGCCGTCGAGAAACTCAATCCTCAAATAGTCGACCGGAAACAACGGGAAGTCGCGCTGGCGCTCCGGGAAGCTCGCAACCAGGTCGACCAGTTCACCAAAAGCCTTCGAGCCATACTGTCTGATCTCAAGAGGATCCGTCGTACGGTCATGGAATCGAAGACGGTCGGCGATCGGCTCGAAGCGTTTTTCGAGGAGTTCGTTGAGCAACTCCTGTTGCGCGACTTCGAGGCGATCCTGACATTCAATCATCCGTATCGTTTCAGGGATACCATCGTCGATCTTGCGAGGAAGATCGCCCATACGCCCTCAACCATGCAGGTCCTGTCGGAAGAGTATGTATCCGCCAGCATTTCTCCATCCATATCCGAAGCGATCCTCGACGTCGAAGGTGATCTCTTGGCGATCGAGAGTACATTCGGCCATATCGGCGAAATGTTCGAACGGATCGAGGCCTTCCGTCGCCAACTGGAAGCGCGCGTCCGGAACACCATTAAGTATGCCGAGCGTGGCACCCATGGATTGGTGGGCCGAGCAGGCGACCTGGTTCGTCGGCTCGACGGTCTCATTGCCCGCGGCCGCCATCCAAACGCGACAATTGAGTGGAGTCTCGAACAACTCCGATCCCCCTGGTCGGAATTCCACCATGCGCCGAGCCGCGAGCCACGTAAGCCCATCGAATTGCGGCCCCTGGGCGATTGGCCCAGCGACCCGCTCTACGAGATCCGCAAGAAACTACGTTCGCTGTACATCGACCGCATCTCACCCGGCCCCGAGGATGTCCGCCGTTTCCTCGAAACCCAGGTGCCTGCCGCAGGCACCAGAGAAGCCCGTTTCATGACGCTGAGGACAGTGGACGATTTCTTGGCTTTTGACACTGCGCGAAGGTATGCATTGACCAATGAAATTCCCCCCGAGTTAGGCGTTCACTTCGAGCTCGAGTTAGCTTCCGATCTTCCTCCACACGACAGCGAGTGGCTACGCTGCGCCAACTTCATCGTCAGGCGCCATGCTGCCACGAGGCGGCAGCATGCTCAGTGAATTCGAAGCCATCGAGCGGACCCTCGGCACGGAAAAGGCGGCCGATCTCAGGAAGGCGGTGCACTTCCTCCTGAGGCGCCAGTTCGTCTTTGCCGGCGATCCGAGGACGGGCACGATCTACAACACGGTCATGGATGGTCGGTTGAGATCGGTCATCGACGAGTTCTTCGACAGTTGCGGGTACCGCGTGCATCGCGACACCGAAGCGCAATGGGCCGGAATCACGGCTCTGGGCGACGATGTGCCGCTGCCCCGCATGAAGCTTGATGAGACCATCGTCATCCTGGTGCTGGCCGCCCACTGGCAGGACGAGGTGAACGTTGGCGCCGTCGAAGACCGGGCCATAGTCGTCACGACGTTGAATAGTTTGTTCGACCGCTACAAGGACATGGTTCAGCCCAACGCTTCGAGCTCGATCTCGCTTTCGCGGTTCCGAGAGATTCTGAAGGAAGCCTCTCAGCGCAGCTTGGTGGACCTCGGCGAGTTCGACGGCGACGCGCAGGACGTCGAAGTTGCAATACGCCCCATGATAAAGCTGATCAGCGGATCGGACGCTTTGCAGCGAATCGAGCGTTACGTTCGATCGCAAGAAAGCGCTCCACAGTCGATGGACGGAGACGACTCATGATGGAGTTGCGTCACGTGGCCATGGTCCAATGGCACCTCTTCGATAGCCAAGACATCGATCTGGCAGGACACACCGGCGTCTTCGGTGAGAACCGTTCCGGAAAATCAACCATACTCGACATGGCTCAGGTCGTCTTGACTGGCGGAAACCGGAACGTCCAGCGCCTGAATGCGGTAGCGAGTGACAAAGGAAAGAGCCGCAGCGCCTCCAAGCGAACCGTCGTGGACTACTGTCTCGGCGCATTAGGGGAGGATGAGCGTAAGCGGGACCAAGCTCGAACCTACATTTGCCTGGGATTTGTGGACACCGAGGGAAAACGCTCTCCGGTGTCGATCGGCATGGCGATCGAGGCTCGGCGATCCGAGACGAACGAGACCGTTCTCGGGCGCTTCGTGGTATCCGGCAAGATACTGACGACCGAGGATTTCGTCGAGGTGCGGGACGGCAAGCGCTTCCCGGCCGACTGGGACAACGTGCGAAGTCGGATCGTGTCGGCGGTAGGACAGGAGAACTTCGTCAACCACCGCGACAAGGCGATCGACTATGTTCGGGAATACATGCGTAAGCTGGTTCCGCATGCCTCCGTGGTGGGTGAGCAGAACGCGAATTCGCTCCAAAAGGCCGTCGTCAACGCGATGACGCTCGATCACGATCAGACGGCGACCGAATTTGTGCGTAACTACATCCTCGAAAAGAACAACATGAAGGTGGGAGAGCTTCGGGAGTCGATCCGTACCTATCGCAACATCAACGACACGATCCGGACGATGCGCGAAAAGCTGGAAGCCCTGGTCGGATTGCGAGGAATCCTTGGTGAGCTAGCCGAATCCCATGAGCGAAAGGCCCGCGAACAATGGATCTCGAAGCGCGCCGATTGGTTCGCGGCACGCGGCGCTTACGCGAACGAGCTGGCAAAATTCAACGAGGAATCGGCGAAACGTGATGCGGCCAAATCGGAAATGGACTTCCTCGGTGAGGAGTTGAAGGGGATCGATGCGGAAATTAGAAGGTTGGACATCGCGATCTCCGAGCATGATGCGAAGACCGGACGTGCGACGCTCGGTCAATCGTTGACGTCCGCTACGCAGGCCATCAACCGCGCTGCCATCGAGTTCGAGCGCAGGCTCGATGCCGTCCGGTCCCTGCAAGCGCTGAGCGCGATGAAGGGCTTTGGGTTTGACGAGTTTATTCCGTTGATTTCCGGGCTGACGCGTGCGGCGAAGGACGCCTCCGTCGAGCGACCTGTGAATCTCCTGTTGGATGCAGAATCCCGGTTGCTCGCTTCCGATCGGACGTCGCTGCAAAGGGTCGATCAGGCTCGCAGGGACCTCATACGCAAGGTCGAGGAGGAGAGGGCACGACTGCGCTCCCTCGAGGAGCGTCTTCGGCTGCACTCGAGCGGCGAAGGCTCGGTTCACCTGAGCGACGACACCAGGAATTTGTGCCGCAAGCTCCGACTGGCGGGAATGTCGCCCCGCGTTCTCTGCGATTTGGTCGAACTATCCGACGTCGCTTGGACAGCGGCGGCCGAAGGTCTCTTGGGGCGCGATCGAGAGGCTGTCTTCGTCGATCGTTCCGATATGGCGCGCGCCACCGCCCTGTTCAAGGACGGGCGGCGGGAATTCCGCCGTGCATCGCTCGTGAGCTTGAACAAGCTGAACCCCAACGGTCCCGGTCCTCGGCCGGGTTCGTTCCCGACACTTTTCAAGTCCGACGACCACGATGCCATTGCCTTCATCATCAGGCGGCACGGAACGGTTCGGCTGGCCGAGACGATCGCTCAGTTCAACGAGCCAGGCCGGGCTCTGATGATCGACGGCCTTTACGATGACGGGCTCGTACGCACCCACCGGGCCGCCGAGCCGTCGGATTTCAAGATCGGAAAAGCAGCGCAGATTCAGGCTTTTCACGACCTGAAGGAACAAGCCGAGCAGCTTTTGGAAGATTGCGCCCGGTCGGACGCCGCGGCGAGGCTTGCCGATACGGCGCACGTGCAGCTCGGGCGAATCTTCGACGACAAGCAGCCTTCATTCAAAGGCATCGTTGAAGAATACCGAAAATCGACGCTCGACCGTCGGGAGGTCGAGCAGCGCATCGCTGCGTTGGACGGCGCCGGCGACGGCGGTCTGAGGAAGAAAAGGCAAGCTCAACTTGATCTCAAACGCCGCCGCTTAGAAGAGCGAACGACGCAGGAGAGAGTGTACCTAAAACATACGAGGGCGGCCGATATCGCAAACCACACGATCGAATCCGGCAACAGTACCCCAGGCTCCAAGCTTGGAATGAAGGTCGCTTGGTCTTTGTATGGGCAGTACCGCGTGCTCTATGACCGCAATTCCGGACGAAGCTCTTATCGGTCCCGCTTCGATGCCCTCTCCGCGAAGCTCGTCTTGGACCGCCATCGCGCTATCGCCATCGAGGCTGCGAAGGCGGCAAGCCGGGCAGATGAGGATCGAATCGGGATTGAACGGCGTGTCCGGCAAGCTTTGGGGCACTACTTCGATAAATTTGGCGTGGTTTCCACCGTCGGGACCGAAAGCGAGCCTCTGCGCGAGGTCAAGCCTTGGGTGGAGTTGTTGATCCAGGAGATGGAGGAGAACGAGCTAAGGCGCTACGAGCGCCAGGCGCGCGAAGCTGCGGACAAGGCGGCGACGCTGCTGCGCGGCGAGTTCATCAATGCATTGACCTCAAGGATCAGCAAGATGGAGCGCGAGCTCTCAGCGATGAATCACGGCCTGACCGATCATCCGTTCCACAACGAACGATATTCGTTCCATCATACCCGTCTGGTCGAGTTTCAGCCTATCTTGAAGATCGTCGAGATCAGCAAAACGTCTCCGGAAGCGCTCGACATGCTTTTCAAGGGTGACGAGGTGCCGGAAGAATTTCCGCACCGGGACACGCTGCGGGAAATCGAAGCATTGCTGGAAGATCCCGACAAGGACTTCAGCGTCTTCGAGGACTATCGCAACTTCTTTACTTTCGAAATCCATATGGAAGATATCGTGTCCGGCCGGACGACGAGATGGGAGACGCGCCGCGGGACCGGCTCGGGAGCCGAGCAGCAGGTGCCGATCTACGTGGCGATCGGAGCGTCGCTTGCCTCGGTCTATGGAAGCGGGAGGTCAGGGGCCGGTCGCCCTTCGGGCATGTCGGTGGCGATTTTCGACGAAGCCTTCTCCAAGATGGATGGGAAAAACCAGCGGCAGATGATGAGCTTCTACAAGAAGCTCGGGCTACAGATCGTCATCGCTGCTCCGAACGAGAAGCGCGTCGCGGTTCTCGAGCACATCGATACGGTGGTCGAGGTGGATCGCATCGGGGAAAGTGCACGGGCGACCGTCGTGGAGCTAAAGGAACGGGCCCGAAAGGAGCTTCGGTCCATGGACCCCGATCTGATGTCCGACGATGAACTCAAGAAGATGGCTGCCGAGTAGGATGCCCAGGCGGTTCACCGACGCACGCGCGCTGATGGCCGATCTTCTCGACCGTCACGAGGGAGGAGCGGAACGGCCGATCGGCTATCCCGACTATGGCAGGTTCGTCGACGTCGTGCAGATGGACAAGTTTAGGAAGGAGCTTTGCGAGGCGGAGGAGCAGGGGGCTATCAAGATCACGCGGGATCGGGGCCTCAAAAGCGATCAGATCAAGCACGTCAGGCTGGAAGAGCCCGCTCTGCTGTACGCGATGCTCAAGCGTCGACCGGTCGGTGAGCTGACCGACGAGGCGACCGGGCGTTTGTTGCAAGGACTGGAACTGCCGGTCCAGTTCGAAGGATCGCTGGCAACCCTTCGGGCCTCATGGTCTCGTGGTCGAGAGTGGCAAGGGTTCTCGCTTGGTGATGTCGATCGCCTCAGGCCGGCCTTCGTCATGGCCCAGGCGATCTTGGAACGTCGTCATGCGGGTCTCGACTATCGTACCTTTTCCCGACGGTTTTCCGGGGACAGCAAAGCACTAGAGCGACTCGAAGGAGCTGTGGTCAGAATCTTGGGCGGAGCATTGGAGCTTCCGCCGACCGCTCGTCCGAGGGATGCGCTACGAACGCTGGGCCTCGAGAAGTTCGCTCCGCCGATGTTGCTGTCCGGGCGGTTGGATCTCGACACGGCCGAACTGTCGGCCGCCGCCCCCCTTTATTTCGGTATTCCTCCCGCAGAGGCCACGCGACTGAGATTTCGTGGACAGCCCCGATACGTCCTGACAATCGAAAATTTTGCCAGCTTCCACCGTCACGTTGCTGAGGCGGATCCGCAGCGTTCCGGAGTAACGATCTATGTCGGAGGATACCCGTCGTTGGCGACGCAGGGCGCCTTGAAGGCGCTCGCCGCCTCACTGCCCGCGGATGTTCCCTTCTTCCATTGGTCCGACATTGATCCGGACGGCGTCTGGATATTCCGCACGATCGAGAGTTCGCTCGCGAGAGAACTGCGACCCCATCTGATGTCTGTGGCGATCGCCAAGAAACTAGGGAAGCCGCCAGCCGAGCGGGTAAGGCAGCCTTCCGACGTTGGTTCATCGGCTATCTCTGATCTCGCCGCATATCTTCGGCACCCAGGCGCCAATTGGCTGGAGCAGGAGGAGCTCGATCCGACGCCGCCAGAAGTCTAAGATGCGCTGCGCCAGGAGGAAATCAATGTTGTCGGACGCCAGGATTAGAGCGCATCTCCTTTCGGCATTTCACCGGCTGCGGCACAGCAATGATGGCTGGGTACCTACCTCCGAAATGAACCTCGGGGGCCTTGAGCCCGTCAGTCTCGATCGCATCCGTACCATTTGCGAGCAACTTGAGGAGGCCGACCTCATCAAATTCAAGTCGCTGTCCCGCGGCTTCGTTGGCGGCATCGTCGGTGTGTCGAAGATAACCGGTCATGGCTCAGACGTCGTCGAAGGGCTCGTGCGAGCCAGGATAGCGCTCGACTTCGAAAAACCACCGGTTGCTGAAACTCGCGTGGCTGAGACGGTCTCGGTTGTTCTGACTGGAACCCGGTGTCTGTCGCGCCTGAACCGATCCGGGTGGAGTTGAGAAGACCCTCAAAGGGACTGTCTTTGCCAGCGACCCAAACATAGTCGACGGACCAGAGGGGTACGATCGAGATCCGGTCATGAACTCGTGGCTGGGCGAGGAACGCGATATCGATCGCTCGGTCGAGCAGCAACTTTTCGAGCTGCACGCTGAGATCAGCTGTGACGCTTGTTTGTAGAAACGGGTAACGATTCTCCAACGAAGAAAGCAGGTTCTGCCATCCAATGCTCGCGCGATGTTTCGCAGCTGATGCGCTTGCGGAACTGGACTGGGATAACGATCTGCGGCAACCGTCCGCAAGCGGCCATGATTTCGTCTCAAGGGCAGTCAGGTATCGTAATCATAAGCAATCATCGGATCGCGCGCATTGTCTTCTGTGGACATCGCCTGCACGTTCCGCTCGCAGGTTCTCGACCGGCGATAGGCCGTTCCGATCATAGAAACGCACGCCGCTGCTTGTATTTATTTTGCGAAAACGCCGCCGAATTGTGCGGCTGTGGTTGACCGATCGTTGCAATGATGGAGCAAAGTAATAAATGGACATGTCGAAGACGCGAAACAACCATTACGTGCCACAATGGTATCAGGAGGGATTTTTCGAGCCCGGCAAAAATACACTTGCCTACCTCGATCTCACGCCGAAGCAGGAGACGCTCGCTGACGGTCGGGTGATAAAGTACCGAGGTCTATTCGACGCGCCTACCAGAAGCTCGCGGGTGACGTCTGCGGCCGCCGCGACCTTGCGGGCAAATCAGTTGCTGTTCCCTTAGTTAGGACCACCGCTTCCAGCCTCGTTATCGCGGAGGCGGTGAAGTTGTTTCATGATGGGCCCGCTTACCCCGACATGCGGTTTAGCCTTGGCAGCCCGAACAGGCGCGACATGCTTCGTAACGGCCACTACCGGCTCCAGGATGCTGCGGACTTGAATTATGTCGAGTGCGGGAAGTTCGCGTCCTAGTCGTCGTATCGTCTACGGAGGTTGACCAATAAAGTATCTCTTCAACAGTCGAGGGCAACACATCGCCAATTTGGTGAACGGCCAGCTACATGCGCCTACCGGGCAAAATCGGCCATTATCTGGAGCGACAGGGCATCTTTATCGATATGCACGGCCGCTACCTCGGTGAGCCCCTCTTCGAAAACCGGTTGCTGTACCAGCGGAATTCACCGCACCGTTCGGTCAACTACGGAAACTATGGAAATGTGGGCAACTACGGCGATCCCGGCAGTTACGGGTCAATTGGAGTTCCGGGCGGATTTGAAGACATATCCGCTGAACGGTTGGCTCCCTAGAAAATTCTCGAGTCGCTGACTGTAGCCTGCAAGGCAAATTTCGTAATTGTGAGGCTGTCTAGAGCTTGTCGGCCCACTGTTTGATTTCGGCTAATATCTCTTCGAAGGTGGGTTTCTTGGCATAATACAGTGAACTGCTACGCTCATACGCCGCCGCATACAGCTTGCGCGTTTCGGCGTCGCTTAAGATGAAGGCATTGTTCTCGGCAATATTCAGGTTGTCAACCTGCCGGAAGCGCTTCTGCTTAGTCCTTCGTGAAGAATGCAGATCCGCCTGAAAGATAGAAAGAATTTGTCTCGATAAGGTATTCGATTTTGCAGGAAAGCTGGGTGTTGGACCTGGCTTTCTGGCGTTTTGGGATTTTGCTCTGGAGCGATTCGTGATTCCCTGACAGCGGGTCATCGGCATTGGAGAGGGCGATGAGCAAACCGCGGGACGATCGCCAGAAAGACCTGCTGCTTCCGGCGCTGGATCAAATCATCGATATGGGCCATCCGCTGGTGCGGTTGGCGGCGCTGATCGACTGGAAGTTTTTGGATGAGCGCTTTGGTTCGGTGTGCCAAACAGGGCCGGGGCAGCC
>NZ_AUFA01000088.1:0-8443 GCF_000426265.1 Bradyrhizobium sp. Cp5.3
CCCAACGGTGCGCCCGCCGCGCCGCATCGCGACCGTGGCGCGGCCCGCAGGCCGCCGTGACATCCGCCTCCATCATCGTGCCGAGCGCCTCGATCCCCGCCGCAAGGCAGAACCGATCAAAGCTCGCCCGCACTTCTGCAAACGCTTCGTCCACAGCCCCAGTCGCCGGCGAACCAGCCGGTGTGATATCTCTCGTCATGGCGTTGCTCTCCTTTGTGGAATCAGCACCCCGAGCCTACCGGCTCAAGGTGGGCAACGCCGACCTCTTCAGAAATTCAACAGAACCCGGGACATCCCCCCCAAGTGCCCCCCCATCTTCCTCAAGTCCGGGCCCTGGCCTGTTCGGCCAGCACCCAAATCCGAGGCTCTCTCCGTGCAGCTGGGCAACACCGGCAACGACCAGCGCATCGAGAAACGCAGTCCGAAACTGGTCGAGGCCTAACCCCAGCCGGAGCCGCAGGCGTGCGTCGGCTAACTACCAGATCTACTTCCCGCGCAGCCATGCGCCCAATTGCACGGAGCGATTCGAGAGACAGACGGTCCTCCGCGCGCCGTCGCGCGGTCTGCACGAGCTCTTCGCTTATCGACAGTTCGCCGGCCAATGGAAGCATTGCCTGAGACCATTTCAAGCATTCTGGCCTTCCCAGCTCGAACGTCTTGATCCACTCACCTTTCATGCGCAATTCCTTCCTGGAGCTGCATCTATGAAAGCCATACTGATCACGCGCTAAAGCAAGCTTGCGCCGCCAGCGGCACCGCCATCAACCAGAGCTCCTACAAGATGATTGCAGGCAGCCGCCAATTGGTCGAATTGCTGCCAACAGAACTCGTAGGCAGGAACATCCGCGCACAGCCGGGCCAGTGTGACCACGCTTTCGTCAGCAGACGCGCCCACGTCGATCTGATGGCTAGACAGCCGGCGAAAGGCCATTTCCGGCGAGATCGTTCGCAGAGCAGCGACGCCAGCATCGCGACGCAGCGCTACAATATGGGTTACAGGCGCTGGCCTGGACTCCAACCTGCCGCAAATCTCTTCAGCCGGCATGAGCACTTTGCCAGTCCCCCCCTCTCGTTTTATGCCCATAGCAAAGATCAACGGCTCGACAATGACCGTGCGTCGATGGATGAATGCAGCCTCATCCGTAAGTAGGCTTCCTCCATGGTCGGCGCATAGCAGCCGAGAAACGCTTGTCTTCCCCGCACCACGCTTACCGGGAAGCAAGACACACAGGTTTTGAGGAAGGCGCACGCAGGCGGCGTGCAGCGCCACATACCGGCCCACGCTGACCGGATGGTGATATGGAATCAACGGAGGATAAGGGGATGTCCATGGCTTCGCGCGCTGCGACGCGGGGTACGAAACCAGTACTCCCTTATAAGGCAAGCCACGTTGCTCTGGTGGTCGCTCCCGATAAAGATACCGGTCGAACGTGTCTAACGTGACCTCGAGCCTGACCTCGGCGGTTTCACGGTACGAATTACCCAGCGCATGTGCCGACATGTACTGCATAATTCCATCCCGGCAGGCGGGTGAAGTACACCGCACCTCGACCGTGACACCTAGAAGACGCAGTAAAATAGGCGACAGGGGGGGCATTCCGGCACCGGTTTAAGGACTTGCCCGCTGAGCGAGACCATCCCTTGGTCTGTCAGAAACTTGGTTTACGAGGTGGATTGATGTGATGGCCAGGAATTCTGTCTCTGGATCCCAAACGACCACTTTTTGGTCAGCCGAAAAGCGGAAGAGCTTCCATCCCTTTTGGAAACTCAAGTTCCAGACATCGTACTCATCCCTCGCCACTGAGCGGCCTTCCGATGCTCAAGAGATACCCGATGCGTGTTGCCGGGTCTGCCTCGATCCCAAGCAATCGAAGTGTATCCCCTTCCGAAAGGGCCGGGGTGAGGAACACCCCCAGGTTGGCTTGAGTTGCGCAGACGCACATTCGATGAGCGGCCATACCAAGTGACAGAATCCGGGTCTCGTATGCAGACGCCTCTTTCAGAGAGGGAGTGATGTCCGCTATGAGCCAAACGGTGAAGGCGCCGGCGGCGCTGGGGAACTGGCCGGTAGTCGCCTTGGCAACCTCATCGCGTGTCACCTTGACAGCGGTCGGCACCAGACCATTAGGGGACCAGCGATGTAAGTGGTCATCAGTTCCTTCAACCGCGAAGGGCGCGACCGTGGCGGTTAGTTCGGTTCCTGACAATCCGTGGTCCAGGATCCGCATCAGGGTCAGTGGGTCCACTGCGGACGACGAGAATTCGCGGCAGGTTTTTCGCCTGACGAGCTTTTCGAAATTCAACGACGATTGTCGCTGCTGCAGACGTTCATTCAACTCATCCAACGGCCGTCCGTCATATGACGCACGGGATTCTACAACCTTCAGCAACGACAGATACCAGCCGTAGCGTGCCCACAGACGGACACCACGATAAAGGCTTTCTCCTTCTCGACGGTCGACCAACAGGCCTTGACTGAAAAGCTCGCGAATGCGGTCGGTCGAAATCCCGGTCGCTTTCACGATCCCCTCCATAGTGCCGATACGATCCCCTCTCTGCGATGGAATGCAATGGTTGAAGACCAAAAAATCGGAACTATTGACCTTGAGTTCACGTGTCGACGGCCATGCAGTGCGTCCAACGAGGCCGTCTTTGGCAAGCATAAAATGGGCGAAAGGATTTGTAAGAAACTCCCGATCGCTATCTGCAAGGACAAATGTGGGCGGTGGGGCTATATCAATCTCGTCGGCGCCTCGCGCCTCGCGCCCGCAAGGATAGGAGACCTGCTCATCGCCGATATCCTTCAACCGGATCTCGAGCAAAGGTGGCGCTGCAAGCCATTCTGACGAAACATCAGGCCCTGCCGACGGCAGGTGATAGCTCACCTGGAAATCGAGCTCGGCGGCCACGATTGAAATCATTTCGGCGATATGGCCAGCGTCGAGAACGAGTGGACGAAAGGCCCTGATATCCCGATAACGCCACATGGCGCGTTCGACAGTCGAGCGCAGAGTTATTTTAGCAAAGCAATCGGCGGATAACCCCGTAGACGACGAACCGGAGATTCGGACGAGGTTGTGCGTAGCTGCTTCATACGCATAGCTGCCACTTAGTATGTCAGCATGATCTTGGACGAGCTCAATGAGTGCATCGGTTGGATGCCGTGCGCCGCCGGAAGGGCTGGTTCTCCGAACTCCGGGAAGGAATTTTGAAGGCACCTCCCCAACCGCTCCAAAGACGAACTCCAACAGAAACGCCAAGCGGTCGATGATCAGGGCATTCTTCACGTTGCGCAGCCCGTTACCGGGTTGGGTCAGGGCGTGCGATTTGGGCAGGGGGATGTGTCTTCCATCGTATTCCGAGTGAGACGGTGGCGGTGGCCACATTCGCGCGTATTGGAGCATCGTTTCCAGATCTTTCTCTCGCCAATCGCTGGTGGAGTAGTCCCGAAACGGATAGTCGACACACATCAAATGATAGAGTTCAGTCAACGTACGGGGGCGATCGACGCCCCGGGTGAGTATTCCAATTGATTCAAGCTTCGCAAGCTGGCCTTCCAGAGCTTCACCCCTTGTCGTAACAGTCCGACCCTTGTGCTGCGTATTGGCATTCGCTATGATTTCGATAGCTGGGGGGATGACGTCGGCGCCTGCAGCAAGGAACGACTTGCGCTTTGCCGCCTGTATGATCATCCAGCGGCCAGGACCGGCATACGATGGCGCGTGTAACCGACTTTGCACAATGAGAATATCGGTCGACGCTCTCAGCCCTTTGGCTTGAATATGGCGCAACATCCTAGACCCTTGCTCAACACATATTCCAGACTTGCGGTCGCACGAGCTGCCACAGAGGTCAGATCGTTCATCGCGTGATTGTCGGCCCAGACTCCGGCCGCGGCAACTCTCAAGATACGTAGTTGCTCATGCGCTCCTTATATTCAGACCGAACATCCAACGCCATCGTCAGGCCGAGGCGGATAGTACTCATCGCACCTTCCCGAAACTCCACCGCATCGCTCGCATGGAAAATGGAAGCGTCAAACAGTACCGCGCGGTTTGCCCGATAAGGAATGACCGTGAGGACTTCTGGGGCTAACTTCTCAAAGAACTCTCCAGCCCAAGGCATGGCGTTAAACTCATGAACCAGCATGTCGGGTCTGCGTTTTAATCGATACAGAATCAATCCGCCGGTGGCTGGATTCAGATTATATTCGTCCGGAGTGAGCCAAAGATTGAGCGCCATGTAGGCATTATCGGCATGAACGTGGAGACCTGCGTTCTCATGACACGCCACCGCCCAATGCTTTACGAGGTCCAACCCCTCGGTCAGCGATCCCAGCCGAGTCTTGATCTCGGAAACAATTCGATCGAGATTTGCGATAGGAGGCTCGCGGTTGAACAGCTGCTTGACCTGCCAGTTTTTTCGCGCCCAACCGCCATCCGCCAAAAGGGTCTGCCGCACCCCGTGAAATACGCCGGGTGCTAGAAAGTCATCCAAGATCACAAAACCGAATGGCTGTCTCCGGGCATATCCCATCCGCACGAGAAGCCAATCGCGTTCGGTCAGAAGATCGCTCATCGGAGCCGGCCCCTAAAATCCGACGCACCTTTCGACAGCCCACACCTTCGTGCAGGGTCAGCGATACGTTAAAGAACCCGACGGCTTTCTAGCCAGTATTGGATTGGAGGAGGCCGCGCTTTAGGAGGGGAATCTCTTCCACGAACTCCATGCCTCCGGGGACGATGAACGACACATATTCGCCGGAGAGCGGTAGCTCCGGCTGCTCGACCTTGAATTTCGACAGTTGATCGTAACTGAGAAAGTAAGCGGTTCGGTCAGCCAGGTACCGGATAAGCACATCTGGACTGTCCCCGGGCTCGTCATTGTACGGCGGCACTTCATCGATCAAATCTGTGCCAGAGATACAGAAAGTGACGGTACCCGAGCGAAGATTTGCGAACGTATCAGGCGTAGCGCGATGCCCGTTCAAGATATTAGCCGGAATGAAATAAGCGCAACCTTTTCCCGGATGCTGGATGAGCACATCCGGAAGAGAAGCGAACACCCTGCTGAACTCATCCGGCTTCTTCGCATCTTGAGACTTAGCTTGAAGTTGCATTGCTTTGCCCTCGCTGTGGGAGGATGTGTGGATATCGTGCCGCGATGGCCACGACCGGATTCTAGAATACCTAAGCTTGTTGCATTAGCCACCTGCCAAACCTTGTAGGCCCCTTAATCCTTTCCAACCGTCAGGTAGTATTCGTCACCATAGATGATGCGGTGCCGCTTCGGCATAAGCGCGCTCGCAATGGCTCACTATTACATTCTGGAGGCTAGGAACCAGCAGCGAGCTTAACGACGTTTTTGAGCATGATGCATGCGAAGGCGATGAGGTGGAGGTCAGCAAGTCTCTCGATAAGGATAGAGCCAGAGCTTTGCGATTTTCTGGAATGCTCATTATCGTCACGTGATTGCCTGGAACCGGTACAGCATGAATGGCCGCCGTACTCAAAACCCGGTCCCACCCCCCGCATAGGCGAATCTGCCTCTGGACTTGGCGAAGTGTTGGCTGTTCGCTCCCGGTTATTGGGGAGAGATTCGAGAGCATAATACTGATGTACTTCGATGGGTAAGGATGGGACTTGGTACAGCTGCAGCGCTCCTTGGAATTGCGTAATTCTTTCATATACAGCCTGCTGATTCTGGAGGTCACGATGAGGTGGTATTGCTCCAATTTGCTGCGCCTTTTCAAGCAGCTCGGCAATCGAACATTGTCTAGCAAATTGGTGTAACAATTCGAAGCGCTCGTCGTCCAAGGAGTCCAGAGATTCTAGGACCACTTCTTGTACCACCTGGGCGGGTGATATGCTTGATCCATTCGCCAGTAACGTAACATCAATGAAAGCCATGAATGAAACTGCTTCATCGAGATTCAGCAAGCATTGGGCAATTGCGTAACTGCGCTTGGTCCAACTCTTGCTTGCAAGACAATAGAGGGCCGACAAAAGGTCGCGTTCGGAGATTGAGCATGGCAAAACGATTCGAGCAAAAGGCACTTGTGGCGCTGATTACGACCGCGACAGCGCTTTTCCCGGTATCAGCAAAAGCTCCGATATGGAGTTCGAGTGCTCAATACGGGTCCTTTTCACTCAACGGCTACAGTTGGAACAATGACGTATGGGGCGTTGGCGCAGGACCTCAGACCATCTCGGTGAATGCTGTCAACCAGTGGGGGGTGTGGTCGAACCAGCCTGATACTGGCGGCATCAAGAGCTACCCCCATGAGGGTTTCAATGTCGGGAAACCGCTCAGTTCGATCGCCACTCTGGTCTCGGCCTTCAGTCAGGATGTTCCGACTGGCGGCGCTTGGGATGTCGCCTACGATATCTGGGACAGCTCAAATCAGTATGAGATAATGCTCTGGACGAATTACACCGGCAATCCCGACGGGGGAGGCAATGTCAAGCCCATTTCTTACAAGTACGCCCCTGGCGGGGCGGCGACACCGGTCTACACAAATGTTAACGTCGGCGGAGCGACTTGGAACGTGTTTGAAGGCGAAAATCGCCACAAGGTCATCTCATTCCTTCGCACTTCGAAGACCAACAGCGGAACGGTGGATATCAAGAGCATCCTTCAGTGGATCAAGTCGAAAGGCTACTTTGGAGAGATAAACGTCGGCAATGTGCAATACGGCGTTGAGGTCACCTCCTCCCAAGGCGGGATGAACTTCAACTTCAATAATTGGACCCTGACAACGAAGTGAGTGCAGCGGTGATCGCGCGCGACAAGTTGTTGAATGGCCTTTCGGCCGCGATGCACCATGGCCCCGTCACCTGGGTAGTACAGCATGGACCGAAGGTGCTCTGGGACAACGTATCCCTCGGAGACGCCAAGAGTGTCAATCGGCATTGAACTGGGACCCCCGTGGGGTCCCAGTTCAATACGATGACGTAATTGCGGTCGGCCCTCGAGGCGAAGGTCCTCTATCTTCAAGCCTTCACGCGATCAAACGATTCGGAGGGGCTATGATGCAATATGTTGGGCTTGACGTGTCGCAAAAGGAGACCTCGGTGTGCGTGGTCAACGAAGCTGGACAATCCGTATTTGAGGGAAAGGTCAAGTCCGATCCGGGGGCTCTCAACGCGCTGCTTCGCGAGCGAGCCCCGCATGCGGTGCGCATCGGGTTTGAGACCGGGGCAATGGCAAGCTGGCTATGGCATGAACTTCGTAGGGTCGATCTTCCGGTGGTCTGCATAGACGCTCGTCATGCGCACGCGGCTTTGTCAGTGCGCATGAACAAGAGCGATCAGAATGACGCTCGAGGCCTGGCCGAACTGGTGCGCGTCGGTTGGTATCGAGAAGTCAAAGTAAAGAGCGAGGAAAGTCAGAAAGTCCGCGCGATACTCGTCGCGCGATCCCGGCTTGTGACCATTCGGCGGGATATCGAGAATCAAGTCCGCAGCCTGATCAAGGAATATGGGTTACTGTTCCCGCGCGCGATCGGCAAACATTTCCGCAACCAGGTCAGCGATCTGTTGGGCGAGGATCATCAACTCCTCGGCGTGATCGCGCCGCTTTTGTTGATCCATGAGCATATTTGCGAACAGCAGAGCAAGTTCGACGACGAAGTCCGCCGATTGGCAAAGTCAGACGAGACAACGCGCCGTCTGATGACGGTTCCTGGTGTCGGCGTGGTAACGGCTTTAACCTTCCGTCATACAATCGATGACCCGTCGCGCTTCCGATCAGCCTCGACAGTCGGCGCCTATCTGGGCCTTACCCCTCGCCGTAACCAATCTTGCGAAACTGACATCACTGGCAAGATATCGCGATGGGGCGACCGGCTTCTCCGAAGCTACCTGTTCGAAGCGGCGACCGTTCTGCTTTATCGGACAAAGAAATGGTCCTCGCTTAAGGCTTGGGGAATGAAGCTCGCGAAGCGAATTGGCGTGAAGAAGGCGAAGGTCGCCATTGCTCGGAAGATCGCCGTAATTCTCCATTGCATCTGGTCGACGGAACGTCGTTCGACTGGGGCCAGGCGAAGCCCGCCTAATCTCGTCTCGCGAATTCCTAGCATTACAGTTGTAATTGTTGCCTGAGATGGGCCTTGCGCGCGTTGGCCTGATGGGCCCTGCGCCAGGATGACCATGCGAGGATGTGGGCGTGCGAGATGCGCCGCTGGGCAAGCTTCATGGCGATGCGGCGGATTTCCTGGATCGACCAGCGGATCAAGAACGGTGCTTTGGTCGAGACCGCGGTTGCGTTTTTTTGAGCAATGGATCGGTGTTGGCCCGATGACGGATGACGGCCATCGTGGCGAAGGCAAGCATGACGAGTGAGACGTGGCGATGCCAGCCATGCCAGGAGCGGGTTTCGTTGTGATCAAGGCCGAGTTCGTTCTTCGCAGTTTCGAAGCTGTCCTCGATAGCCCAGCGATGGC
>NZ_AUFA01000089.1:0-8212 GCF_000426265.1 Bradyrhizobium sp. Cp5.3
GGATCGGCGGCCAGGTGAAGCGTCCCTCGTGCAACCACTTCGTCACCAGCACCATGCCGCTGCCGTCCCACGCCAGAAGCTTCACTCTGTCCATGCGCTTGCTGCGGAACACGAAGACGTCACCGCAATACGGGTTCGCACGCAGCGCTTCGCTCACCAGCGCCGACAGCGTGTGCACCGACTTGCGGAAATCGACCGGCTGTGTCGCTAACACCACTTTGAGGTCGGACCGTAACGCAATCACCGGCAGCCCCGGAGCGCCGCCAGCACCGTCGAAAGCGTCGCCAGCTCCACGCCTGGCTCGACGCGGATGCGCGCCCCATTCAACTCGATCTCGACCGCCCCGCAGGGCTTGGCCGGCGGCGCGGCGATCTCCAAAGACGCCGTCTGTGCCGGCGAAATACGCTCAGACTCGCCAGCTGTCCCGCCACTGCTCTCGGCACCAATTTGGATCGGCACGAAGTTCAGCGCCTCGTCGGCCACCGCCGCCGTAACCTGGCGTCGCCACACCGTGAGCAGCCCGCGCGAAACGCCGTTGCGCCGCGCCACCTCGGAGATGTTTGCCTCCGCCTCAAAGCTCTCCGCCACGATCCGGGCCTTCTCCTCACCCGTCCATCGTCGCCGCCGGCGCTCCCCGGTGATCACCTCGACGCGACGATAAGAGCCACCTTCCTGCCTGGCATCAAGCATGGCATTTACCATTGCGCCACCTCTACCGATCAGCTCATGCCAGGCTGTATCGCAGGCGAGCCGAAGGATTGCGAGGTGGATGCCTCATGCCGGTTACGACGCAGAGCGGTTCGCAAACATTCCGTTTCGAGGGCTACCAAGCTATCGCGGCGGCTCCACGCAGCATGGAAGGCTCTGAGGGTGAGCTTTACGATATCGAAATCTTGTGCCTATTGACGTCCCGGTGCCGCGTTCAGAACGGCTGCCTCAGCGGTCAGGGCGTTAAATAGTTGTGTCAGTTCCAAGGTGTCATACCCTTGACTGACGCTTCGATTGTCTGCTCCAAAAAGTGGCGCATAGTCCCGATCACCTCGGGCGGACAAAAACTGCTTTCGCGGCGAACCCCTGCCAGGCTTCAAGGCCATTGACATCTGGTTTGATGTCGTTGCCGCTGCTTTTCCTTTCCTTCTCATCACCGATCCTCACGGCCTCTCCTCCGTGCGAGCGACAGAGTCCTAGGAGCTTGTTAGCGTAACACTGTCGTCTCAACTACCTGATTTGGTGGGGCTCGCATTCACATACAGTCCGCACTTCCCCGATAGCCTTCGAGCATTCTACAGCGACGACATTACGTCGCTACGACGTGAGCCGCGTTTGTGATGGGGGCAATGCGTATGACTGGGCGCGCGCGCAGAATGCGAGATGCGAAAGAGTTTCGGCGGTTGGAGCAGATCTACCTGGTACAGGCTGAGCACTCGACGGGAGATCTCGAACGAGACAGCTTACTCAATATCGCTCGAGGTTTCGGGCATGCGGCCGGTAAAATCGAAAGACGTTCATTGATTAGTAAGGCGTTGATGATTGTCGCTCTTGCCGTGCTCGTATTATTTGCCGTTTTGTACATTCCCTAGTGTACGTTCGGTCTAACGCGACGGCGACGTAATGCCTATCCCGGTTCAGAATTGAGACTACCGCCACGTTTAACAGCATGCGGCCTGATCCCGATCAGGCCATTTATGACGGCTAGCGCCTCGAGAGGTTTTGACTGATACGTGAGATTTCCAAGACGGGTAGCTAGGAGGGACCAGCACTTCGATGCTGCCGCAGTGTCAGGCGCATCTAGGTGCTTCGGAGTCTTTTAGGTCGGTCCAGGTCTTGAGCCGGAATTCGTAAGGTCGCCGGCTTTCACTGCTTGTGGCGAGATAGGCCACCGCTAGAGAGAGTCGGTAGTATTCCGGAAGCTATCTGCTTTGCTGCTATTTGCCGGCCACGCTCGCGCAGCGGCGAATTATCTCGACCTGAACGATTTCATCTTGTTGCAAAGGCGATGAGCTGGATAGCGGCGGCGCCGAGTACAACGGCAAGGACGTAGCGCGTTGTCTTTTCCGATAGCCAACGAAGACCAACTGTGGTTCCGATCATTGCCCCGGCGAAAGCGCCTAGGGCGTATAGCCAGGTCTGCGGTGAAGGCATCTGTCCGACGTAAATTGCCCCGACTAGCCCAACCGCGGAGTTCACCCATATGAAGGGAGCGGATAAAGCTGCGGCCTGTTTGGGCGACGCCCACCGCATCGCGATCAGGATCGGCGCGAGGAAAACGCCGCCGCCGACACCAGTAAGGCCTGAAACGATGCCGACGCCAGCGCCTGTCGCGATCGCGCCCCAAGATGGCGCGACGCGATTTAGGATGTCTCCCTTCGCTCGACGGAACAACAAGATGGCCGCGGCCACAAGAAGCACGACACCGGTGACAGCATCATAAATTTGCTGAGGCAGGACTGTGAAACCTCCAACTAAGGCAGTCGGCATCGAGGCGATTACAAGAGGCTTCAACTTCTTCCAATCAACAAAGCGGCCGCGATTGAAGAGCCACGTTGAATACGTAGCGGCGACGATGTTGAGCAACAATGCAGTCGGACGCATCTGAGTCGATGGAAATGATGAGAACGCCATTAGAGCCAGAAACGCTGTACCTCCGGCTTGCCCCACCGTTGCGTAAAGAAGGGAAACGATGGCAAAAGAAACTGTGAGCATTGTGGGGACTAGATCCGAGCAGATTCATTTGAAGAAAAGAATGTGACGAGACCTTCTATTTGCAGGATCCCGCACAAGACCATCAAATTCATCCGCTAAGGCATGAAGACCTAAGCATTGCTCCCGCTTTTGCTGAGATTATCGAGGGTGTCGGCTAGAACCGTCGCGCAAGCGCCTCCAGTTCGTCCTGACTGATTTCCGCCGCTTCCTTCTTTCTGGACGTTCATGATGCGCTGGCGTTCAGCGCGTCCTGGAAATGGAAGCAGACACGCAAAGCGTCAGAGTTGACGCTATGCTACCATTTCCACGTATCCGGGCTCGTGTCGGTAGCAAGCACACGGATTCCGTAGTCGCTGATGGTCACAATGGCATATGTGTAGCCATCGTAACAATTCAGCTGGTACTCCCTGTCTCGCTCCGACCAGCGCCAATAGTTCCGATTGCCGCAGTGCGGGTAAAATTGCTTTCGCAGTGAGCCCTTGCCAGGCTCAAGACCATTAACATCGAGCTTGATCTCGTCGCCGCTGCTCTTCCACAAAACATGCCCCTTCAGCTTTTCTTTGGTCAGATTCACCACGAAGAATTCGTGGCTTCCTCCGCTCTTCGTTGCTCCTTTTTTGGCGTTCTGTTTCCTTCTCATCACCGTCCCTCGTGGCCTCTCATCCGCATGAAAGCCAGATTCTGCGGAGTTTGCTAAGGTAACACTGCCGCCTCAACTACCTAAGTCGGTAGGCTGGCAGTCACATCCAGCGCGCACTTTGCGGATAGCTTTGGAGCGTCTCGCAACCGCAACTCCACTTTGCCGCGATCTGAGACGAGTTTGTGATGGGGACAATGCGTATGGTCGTGCGTGCGCGCAGAGCGCGAAATGCGAAAGAGTTTCGGCGGCTAGAGCAGATCTACCTGGCAGAAGCTGAGCTCTCGACGAGAGAAATCGAACGAGACGGCCTCCTCAAGGTGGCTCGCGATTGCGGATATGCGGCCGACAAAATCGAAAGACGTGCGTTGATTAGGAAGGCCGTGGTGCTGCTCGCTATTGCTGCCCTCGCACTATTTGCCGTCTTGTACATTCCGTAATGGAGCACTCGGCTTAGCGGGGACCGGCAGATATTCTCGCCCAAGTAGGGGCCAGCGTCTGGCCTTCATCGGCACCTACTAGGAATGGATCGCGATGCAACTCGGTTGATTTACGATCATCAAGCGAAGTGCTTCTGCATGAAGTCGGATGTCCACGTTCCGTCAACGTCAGTCGGGCTGAAGGAGTCCCACTTGCCGTTAGCGGCATCATTCCTGATCCCCGGCCAGAGCTGTTATGTTTTTCTACGTGAGCACGTTGTAGACATTCGCCTTGGCGACCGCGTTCATGGCGTCAAACTCTGGCTTGTCGGAGCTGTTGCAAAGTTTTCGCAGCCCATCTCCGAGAACGGCGCCGGCGGTGTCCGGTGCCGCTGGCACGTTCCCTTGTATGGAAACGCGTCATTCCGTATTGGGCTCCTGGTAGGAGAAAGCTCAACTTTCATCGCTGTGGTCGGCCTGCTTCGATCCGGAGGGTCGGCAATTGCCAGGAGCCATAATGAAAATTGACGCCAGCCCCGGCTGGCAAGTTGAACGATGCAAGGGGTGGCAGCCATGGGCTGGCGTACGGCGGAAGTTCGACATTCGTGAGGGATTTCGCGGTTTCAATCGAATAGATCACATCCCGCGCGACCCGCAGTGTGGCGTCGTTGATCCAGCCTTGAAAAATACTGATCCGGTGGGTCGCCGAGCTCGCAGAAGTGACCTTCCCGAAGAGCTCCATCGCCTGCGCGGATTCGATCTGAATTCGCTCCTGCCAATGCCAATAGGTGTCGAAAAGCCGTTTCGATAACTCCGTCTGCGTTCCGATGGCTCGCTTTGCAAAGTCCTGAAATGCGCCTGTTGCACCGCCAATGTCATCGTTGCTTCCGGCTTCCTTCGTCATCACCATCTCCTTGTCTTGTTACATGTACTCGAGAGATCTGCCTTCGAAGGCGCTGTTCGTCCGGAACTCTTCTATGAAGGCGGAAAAAAGAGAATGCTGATTTGCATAACCCGGCTCCTCGCCGTATCCGCCACCAACGGGGTGTGCGAGCCCGTTGGTGGCGGGGAAAGGCTGAGCGTCGCACTGTGCCGGCTGAATGCGTCGCCCGTGTAGAAGTTCGAACATCCATGTCTTCAACCAGACACGCTGAAGAGTTTAAATGACACCGGTCGTCCGGACCACAATTCATGGGCTGCCAGTTGGCCACCCGTCCCAACGGATCGCCTCGAGAGGTGCCGAATGGTGATCGCGCTTCGAGACAACTGAGATAGCCCGTTAGGTGATCAGCCTTGGTCTGGACTGACGCCTTCGCCAGGGCTCCCGGGCTTGGTCTCGTGGTCGCGGATGAATGTTTCATATTGCGCAGGGTTAGCGGCCTTCAGGCGTTCCAGTGCGCGCTCAGCTTCATCAAGGACGACAACGCCGTGACGCCGTTTGATTTTCTCCATGCCTTTTGTCATCTCTTCGAGGTGTTTCATTGCCTCTCCGGAACTCGAATCATTAGGGTCCTGCGACACTCTCGCCATCCGGGGGCGGCGGTTAAGTTCTTCGACGGCAGCGAAAAGAGCTTCGAGCTGTTGGCCCAAGCTGAACTGCTCAAAGACCTTCTTTTGGAGTTCCGAAACTTTGACGACGTTCGTTTCGATATCCTGATTTACTGCCCCGCTGAGTGGCGCAAAGAATGGAAAAGAGTACCAGGAGAACCAATTCGGGTTTGACATGGATACCTCTAGACCATCGAGATCGTGGCGTTCTTCTTCAGCTATATTCCAGCAATTGGCGTGCCAATCGTAAGCGTCGAGCTGAAGCCGTTTGGGGATAGCGATCTTTTGGCGTGGATATCGATGCCCGGGAGATTGACGCCGATATGGCCGAATGGTGGGGTTTTTAGACTCAACCGCGAGCCCTGCCGATGTCTATTGAGTCCCAGTTGCGCGAGAAGTTGCGGAAGATCGAGGCTCTTTTCGCGGGGGCCGGAACGGCCGGCGAGCGGCTCGCGGCAGAAGCGGCGCTACAGCGTGTGCGGGAACGTTTGACGGAACTTGGTCGGCAAGATCCGTCAATTGAGATGCAGTTCTCGATGCCGGATCAATGGTCACGCCATCTGTTTCTCGCCTTGTGCCGGCGTTACGGCATGAAGCCCTATCGCTATTATCGGCAGCGGCGCAACACGGTCATGGTTCGCGCACCCAAACGGTTCCTCGATCAGGTTCTGTGGCCGGAGTTCTCCGAGCTTGACCAGGCCCTGCAAGCCTATCTTCATCAAGTGACATTGCGCGTGATCCGCGATGAGGTCTTTGCCGACGCGAGCGAGGCGCAGGAGATTCAGGAGGCGCTGCCACCGAACTGATGGATGCGGTCAGCGGCCGACGCCAGGGTCATGATATGATCTTCGTCGCCGGCGATCGATGGGGCAGGCCAGCTGAGGCCGTTCAGGATTTGAAGCTCCACGGCATGAGCTGGTCGATGTTCGAGATCGGCCAGCCTTGAGCGATGCGCTCAAGAGTCTGCCGGAGCCAGGCGTGTGGATCGACCTCGTTCATTTTTGCGGTCTGCAAAAGTGTGGCGACGGTCGCCCAGGTCCGACCACCGCCAGCGGATCCTGCGAACAATGCATTCTTCCGAGTAATTGTTTGCGGTCGGATGGCGCGTTCGACAATGTTGGAATCGATTTCGACACGCCCATCGCTCAGGAAGCGCACGAGCGCAGCCCGCCTGGAGATAGCGTAACGGATTGCCTCGGCGAGTTTTGATTTCCCCGACAGGCGCGGCAGTTCCGCTTCCCACAGCTCGAACAGCCTCGCGACAATGGCGGCGGACTTTTCCTGGCGGGCCTTCACCCGTGTTGCAGGATCTTTGCCGCGGATGTCCTCTTCGACCTTCCAGAGCGCCGCCATAGTCGTGATCGTCTGCGCCGCCAGGAGCGAGCTTTCGTTCACATGCAGTTCGTAGAACCGCCTCCTGACATGGGCAAAACAGGCGGCCAGGGTCACGCCATCATTGGCGCCGGCGCCTTTGGCGAGCCGGTTGTAGGCCGCATAACCGTCCACCTGCAGCAGGCCGCCAAAGCCTGCCAGATGACGCGCGACACAATCACCGCTTCGGCTGTCTTCGAAGCGATAGGCCACCATTGGCGGATCTGCGCCGCCGAAGGGTCTGTCGTCCCGAGCATAGGCCCATAACCAGGCCTTTTGGGTCTTGCCGGAACCGGGAGCCAAAGTCGGCAACGTGGTCTCATCGGCAAAGATTCGTTCGCCCTGTTTGATCTTCTCCAGAACGTAGTCGGCCAGAGGCTGCAGTTCGAAGCCAACCTTGCCCATCCACTGCGCCATCAGCGAACGGTCCAGCTCGACCTTGTCCCGCGCATAGATGGCCTCCTGCCGATAGAGCGGCAGACCATCGGCATATTTGGCGACGGCGATCTGGGCCAGCAGTGCCTCGGTGGGGATGCCGCCCTCGATGATATGGGGTGGCGCCGGCGCCTGGATCACGCCGTCGCGATTCCTGTAGGCGTATTTCGGACGGCGCGTGACGATCAGGCGGAACTTCGCCGGCATCACGTCCAGACGCTCCGACACGTCCTCGCCGATCAGAACCTTCTCCAGCCCTTCGCAGCCTGCGGGACTCTCAGGTTCGATGACAATCTCAACTCGCTCCAGATGAGCCGCGAAGCCCTTCCGCGGACGCGGCGTACGTTTCGGCTTGTCCTGAACGGCGCTTTCGAGCTCCGCTTCGATCGCTGCCATCCCGGTCTTTATTTCGTCGAACACGAAGGCGTGCTGCGCCTCGCTCAATGTCGCGCCGCGCAGGCGCTCCGAGCGAGTGCCGTAGCGCGACCGCTCCAGCATCCTCACGATCGCCGTCAGCGTCGCGATCCGCTCGTCGGCCGTCTTGTTCGCCACTTCGAGATGACTGTTGCGTGCCTCCAGCAGCGCCCTCTGGTCAGCCATGGCGACGATGATCGCCTTGAGGGCATCAACATCGTCGGGAAGCTCCGCAACCGCCTTCGTCATCACCGCCATCACAGCATGTTCGCGGCCGGTTTCCCAAACTTTCCAAAGCCCTGATTCAAAATGCCACAGGTTTTTCAGCCCATCGATTGCGGCCGCTTCACAGCCACCGGTCGGACTTTCGTCCAGTCCAGCCCATCGACCAGCGCAAGCAACTGTGCATGGTTCAACTGCACCGTGGCCGGCCCAATCCGCGGCCAGCAGAACTGCGCTTCCTCAAGCGTTTTGGCGAACAGACATACCCCCGTGCCATCAAACCAAACCGCCTTGATCCGGTCCGCTCTTTTCGAACGGAATACGTAGAGCGCCCCACTGAACGGATCTGCACCACCGTCCCGCACCAGAGCCATCAAGCCGGTCGCCCCCTTGCGGAAGTCAACCGGTGTGCTCGCGACATAAACCTGCACGCCGGCCGGGATCATGCCTTGCGAACCGCCCG
>NZ_AUFA01000090.1:0-8142 GCF_000426265.1 Bradyrhizobium sp. Cp5.3
GGCCAGCTGTTCGGCCTGCCGATCTCCCGCGTCCAGGACGTGTTCATGCCCGAACGCGTCACCCGCGTGCCGCTGGCCTCCCGCGAGATCGCCGGCGTGCTCAATCTGCGCGGCCGCATCGTCACCGTGGTCGACATGCGCGCCCGGCTCGGCCTGCCCAAGGCCGAGGACGGCAAGGTGCCGATGGCGGTCGGCGTCGACCTGCGCGGTGAATCCTATGGCCTGCTGATCGACCAGATCGGCGAGGTGCTGCGCCTGCCCGAGGACGGCAAAGAGGAAAACCCCGTCAACCTCGATCCCCGCATGGCCAAGCTCGCCGGCGGCGTCCACCGCCTCGACGGACAGCTCATGGTCGTCCTCGACGTCGATCGCGTCCTCGAGCTCGCGCCCGACATGATGGCGGCATGATACGGCGGCGAAGCCGCCGACGCACTTGCAATTGGAAGTGCCCCTTAGGGGGATAGAAGTAGAGGTTCACATGCGAACTTGTCTCGTCGTTGACGATTCCAGCGTCATCCGCAAGGTTGCGCGCCGGATCCTGGAGGGCCTCGACTTCCAGATTCTCGAAGCCGAGGACGGTGAGAAGGCGCTTGAGGCCTGCAAGCGCGGGCTGCCCGATGCGGTGCTGCTCGACTGGAACATGCCGGTCATGGATGGCTACGAGTTCCTCGGCCACCTCAGGCGCATGCCCGGCGGCGACCAGCCCAAGGTGGTGTTCTGCACTACCGAGAACGACGTCGCGCACATCGCGCGCGCGCTGCACGCCGGCGCCAACGAATACATCATGAAGCCGTTCGACAAGGACATCGTGACGGCGAAGTTCCAGGAAGTTGGCCTGATCTGAGCGACCGCACGGAGGCTGAACGGCTCCTTCGGCGTTTTTTGTTAACTGAACCGTTTCAGTCTGAGTTGGTGAGTAATGAGTGTTGCGTTCGCAGGTAATTCGACCACGAGCCCGTCGCGAGAAGCGGGGCCGCTGCGGGTGATGATCGTCGACGACTCCGTCGTCATTCGCGGTCTGATCTCGCGCTGGATCGGTGCCGAGCACGACATGGAAGTTGCGGCCTCGTTGCGCACCGGGCTCGAGGCGGTCAACCAGATCGAGCGCATCAACCCCGACGTCGCCGTGCTTGATATCGAAATGCCCGAGCTCGACGGTCTCTCGGCGCTGCCAAAGCTGTTGGCCAAGAAGCGCGACCTCGTCATCATCATGGCCTCCACGCTGACCCGCCGTAACGCCGAGATCAGCTTCAAGGCGCTATCGCTGGGCGCGGCCGACTACATTCCGAAGCCGGAGTCGACGCGCGAAGCCTCGGCCGCCGACATCTTCCACCATGACCTGATCCAGAAGATCCGCCATCTCGGCGCGCGGCTGCGCAAGAGGTCTGCCGTTGCGAGTCCGCCGCTGGCGCCCGCACCCCACGCTCCGCTCGCACGCGAGCCGGCGGCACGGCCTGCCGCGCCGGCCCCCGCTGCGCCTGCCGTGCATGCCCCATCAGCCCCGCTGACGACGCGCCCATTCTCGATGCAGGCGCCGAAGGTGCTGCTGATCGGCTCGTCGACCGGCGGCCCGCAGGCGCTGATGGCCCTGGTGGCCGAGCTCGGCCCGGTGATCGACCGTTTCCCGGTGCTGATCACCCAGCACATGCCGCCGACCTTCACCACCATTCTCGCCGAGCATCTGGCGCGCACGAGCCGCCGGCCCGCGCATGAAGCGGTCGATGGCGAGCCGGTGAAAGCAGGGCGGATCTATCTCGCGCCCGGCGGCAGGCACATGCGCGTCGTGCGCAACGGCACGGACATCGCGATCGCGCTCGACGACGGCCCTGCCGTCAACTTCTGCAAGCCGGCGGTCGATCCGCTCTTCACCTCCGCGATCGACATCTGGCACGGCGGCATCCTCGCCGTGATCCTGACCGGCATGGGCTCGGACGGCATGCGCGGCGGCAAGGACATCGTCGCCGCCGGCGGCAGTGTGATCGCACAGGACGAAGCTTCCAGCGTCGTGTGGGGCATGCCGGGCGCGGCCGCCAATGCCGGCATCTGCTCGGCGATCCTGCCGCTCAACCAGGTCGGTGCGAAGGTCAATCGCCTGTTTTCGGGAGACCGCTCGTGACTCCCGTCGACTATGAGTATCTGCGCAAGTTTCTGAAAGAACGCTCTGGTCTCGATCTCTCCGCCGACAAGCAGTATCTGGTCGAGAGCCGGCTGCTGCCGCTTGCCCGCAGGGCGAGCCTGTCCGGTATTCCGGACCTCGTGCTGAAGATCAGGAACGGCGACGGCCGGCTTGCGACCGACGTGGTCGAGGCCATGACCACCAATGAGACCTTCTTCTTCCGCGACAAGGTGCCGTTCGATCATCTGCGCGACACCATCCTGCCCGGCCTGATCCAGGCGCGCGCCGCGCGCAAGAGCCTGCGCATCTGGTCGGCGGCATCGTCGACGGGGCAGGAGCCCTATTCGATCGCGATGTGCCTGAAGGAGATGGGCGCGGCGTTCGCCGGCTGGCGCATCGAGATCGTCGCCACCGATCTGTCGCAGGAGGTGCTGGAGAAATCCAGGGCCGGCGTCTACAGCCAGTTCGAGGTGCAGCGCGGCCTGCCGATCCAGATGCTGGTGAAGTATTTCACGCAGTCTGGCGACATCTGGCAGCTCAATGCCGACGTCCGCTCGATGGTGCAGTTCCGTCAGCTCAATCTGCTGCAGGACTTCTCGCATCTCGGCACGTTCGACATCATCTTCTGCCGCAACGTGCTGATCTATTTCGATCAGGACACAAAGGCGGTGATCTTCGAGCGCATGGCCAAGGGCCTGGAGGCCGATGGCACGCTGCTGCTCGGCGCCGCCGAATCCGTCGTCGGCATCACGGATGTCTTCCGTCCCGTCACCGATCGTCGCGGCCTCTATCAGCTCAACCCGGCGCGCTCCGGCCGCCCGATGGGGGGATTGATGCCGCAGTCGCTGAGGGTTGCCGCGGCGAGGTGAGGTGCCTTTTCGCCCTCTCCCCTTTGCAGGAGAGGGTGGCTTCGCGGAACGCGAAGCCGGATGAGGGGTTCTCTCCGCGAGTGAACCTCTTGCATTGGAGAGCGCGGAGAGAACCCCTCATCCGGCGCTTCGCGCCACCTTCTCCCACAAGGGGAAAGTGTTTCAATCCCGTGCAATTTGATACATAACGCCGCCCCCATCTGACGCACTCTCCGAATTGCCAAGGCTCGAGAAAACTGCCTGCCCATATCCCGTGTTCGCTGTGCCGCGCGTCATCCTGCGCCGCGACATAGCGCCCATGGCTGTGCTCAAGCAGCAGCGCAAGTAAGTTCGACCGCTAACAGCTCTTCCCGTTCTGCCGGACCGGCTTGGCACCGAGCCGTATGGGCAGAACACACAGAAATCGCCGGGTTTAGGCTTTAGCCGCTGGCCGCAGCCCTTGCAGTCGACCGAAAATCCCCCTCGATCAGGCGACGGCTCAGGCTGTATGTCGGATGGAACTTTCATGATGCTTGAAGAAGAGATCAAGCTTCACAGGTTTGCCGGTATCTCGCCAGAAAAGTCTTTTACCTATGCTGGCCGACACAGCGAGGCGATGGTGGCCGCCGATTAGAGTATGATCATCCGTTGCTATGGCGATGATCTCGTCGTCTTCGTCGATGATGACTTTCATGCGCTGCCTCCAATGCAACAACGCCCCTCAGCGCAGCCGCGATACTACGCAATTTATTCAAATCTCGTGCCTGGCCCAGCGTTCCAATGCATGAGGTTCGGATTTCAAATTGGGATGCTGCGCGGCCCATTGTGTACCAATCTGCACAAATGAGCGCTCAAGCACCGGAGCAAGTGAGCCCCGAAGGAGGTAGGGCAGCTTTACTTTCGTTTGCGCCGTGTTCGTTTCCGGCTGAGCCGTTTGGCATTTGCCGCCACCTTCCTTCGGTATTGCTCAACAATCTTGTCTCCGGATGCGCCGGCCATCAGGCTTGTACCGGCCTTCGCCGCCGCCAGCACTTTTTCACTAACCATGCGCTGGGCTTCACGTTGGGCCGCTTTGCCGCCGCGCATCAACTTTGCAAGGCGCAATCCGATCACGCGATTGCTTTCCAGCCCCAGCATCATCCAGTTCCACATGCTGCGATTTTCCTAGCAAGGCAAATTGCTTTCGGATCACATCAAACGACCGCGCGCGATGTCCAATCAAAGCCGCGTGGCTTGTCAGGACGGCAGCAAATCTGCGCGTCTCTCAGAGGACCCCAAGGCCCGATTGCGGAGGGCGCGCCAGCACTCGACGGTTCCAAACATGGAAGCCGCCCGGCGATGACAAATGGGCAAATCGTTTGTTTTGTATCAACTCCAAGACGCCGAGACAGTCGTATGCTGCGCCGAAAACCAGGGAGGTTCCACATGGCATCGATCTTCTCGACGCCCCATCCAGAAAAATGCCCTCAATGTGGTTCTGGGTTAGTCCACCTCGAGTGGCGTGAGCGCGTCAATGCCCAAGAAATCCAAGATCTTTGGCGCTGCTTTAACTGCAAAAGCCAGTTTGTCACCGCCGCCACTTCTGATGAGAGGGAGCCCTCGGTCGTCGAGATAACCAAGCCCTTCTTTACGAGCCTAGTAGTCTGATCGACTGGCGTCGCTCGCGTTCTACCTGACGCCTTGATCGCTGACACGCGCGCGTACCCTAAGCGAGATCGCCACGGCTGGGGCCAAGCCCGATTGCAGAGCGTGCCAATGCTTCATGCGTCGGCATTGAACGTGAGCCGCAGCGACGGCTTCGGACAATTCGTTTTGGAGACGGCGCGCAGTCGCGACGGCTTCATCCGCATGATCGAGCAAAACGTCTCGTTTTACCGGCGCGTGCATAATCAAGCAGAACCCAGAAGACGGCCCCCTCACAAAATCGCGTGCGGCAAGAACCGCGAGCTGTTGCCGGTGATCGGGCTCTCGTCCTCGCGGATCGACAGGCCGCAGGGCTCGTGGTTCACCAGCCAGCTTCCCACCACCGGATAGAAGCCTGAAAAATTCGGCAGCGGCGACAGCGTTTGGCGCACGAAGCCTTCGGCGCCGTAGGGGCCGGTGTGCGCGTCGAGCGGGACGCCGCCCGAGACCAGCGTGACATTGGCGCCTTCGCGCGACAGGAGCGGCTTGCGCACATAGGATGTTCCGAGCTCGGCTGCGCGCGGATCGTCCTCGAAGAAGGCCGGCAGCAGATTGGGGTGGTTCGGAAACATCTCCCACAGGAGCGGCAGGATGCCCTTGTTGGAGAGCACCGCCTTCCAGGGCGGCTCGATCCAGCGCGTCGGCGCCTCAGTCAGTTTTGCGCCGAAGTCGTCGTGGAACATCCACTCCCAGGGGTACAGCTTGAACGCCAACACGATGTCGCGGTCGTCGAGATCGACGAAGCCGCCACCTGCGTCGCGCCAGCCGATCTCCTCGACATCGAGCAGCGTGGTCGCAAGCCCCGCCTGGCGCGCGGTGTCTTCGAGATAGGCAAGCGTGCCGGCATCCTCGTCATTGCCGGTGGTGCCGGTGAGATGCAGATGACGGCCGGCGCCAATCGTCTTCCAGGCGTCGATCAGCCGCTCATGGATGGAGTTGAACTGGTCGGCGCGCGCCGGGATGATGCGCCGCTCGATCGCCTGCTCGAGCCAGGTCCATTGAAACACCGCGGCCTCGAAGATCGAGGTCGGCGTATCCGCATTGTATTCGAGCAGTTTGGCCGGCGTCTCGCCGTCGAACTTCAGATCGAGCCGGCCGTAAAGGCTGCGATCGTCGCGCTCCCAGCTCTGTGCGATCAGATCCCAGAACGCTTCCGGAATCCGCAACCGTCGCAGCTTTTGCTCGTCGCCGATCACGCGGCCGGCGAGCTCCAGGCACATCGCATCGATCTCGCCGGTCGGAGTCTCGATGCCGCGCTCGATCTCGTCGAGCGTGAAGGCGTAATAGGCGCGCTCGTCCCAATAGCGTTCGCCGTCGATGGTGTGGAAATCGAAGCCGCATTGTTCGGCGGTCTGGCGCCAATCGTCGCGCTCGGGACAGGTGATGCGTTGCATGTGTCAGCCGCCGCCGTGACCGTGGCCGCCATGACCGTGACCATGGCCATGACCATGCATGTGATGCAGCGTGCCTCCGAAGCCGCCATAGGTCGGCCGGCAATAGGGTTGGCCGTCGATGCCGGGAACGGCTTCGAGGCCGGGGCCGCAGGGCCGCTCGCGTTTTGCGAATCCCATCGAGACCGCGCCGGCCGCGGCGCTGCCCATCAAGGTAAGCACGACCCTTCGCGAGCGTTTCATGTTGTCCTCTCCGCGACGCCAGCTAAGCAGATCGGTGCGCGCCGTTGAATTCAAAACCTCGCGCCTTAGCCGCCGCCCGAAGATCCGAAGGCATGCGCAAAGGAGCCGAAGCCGCCGCGGGTGACGCCGCCGGAGCCGGAGTCGGACGATGTCCCCGACGAGGAATGGCTGGAGGAGTCGCTGCTGAAGAAGCTCGAGCGCGACGACCATCGCGAGCCGCTGCTGCCGCTGGAGGAGCCGTGGCTGCTGCTGGTGCAGGTCGTGGTCGTCTGCGCCGGTGCCGCAGCGCCCGGAGGGGGAGGGGGATCGCAATGCTGGCGCGGCATCAGCGTGTAGGCGGTGGTGCCGACCGCGATCGTTCCCATCACGAGCAGTGCGACGTGGCCGGAGCGCTTCACAGGCTCCCGTGACGGCGGCTGTACGGACGCCGGGCGGCGCTTGCCGAAATCCTTGCTGCGGGGCTTCCCTGCCATGTCAGGAAATCAGTAGATCATGCAGGCGGCATTCAGCAGGCCTGCAGCTAGCGAGGAGAGACCGAGCCAGATCGCCGGGGCGAGTTCGCCGCCGGCGATCCGTGCCGACAGGTTCGGCACCGGGACCCTGACGAGATAGAACACGATGATCTGGACCACCAGCGCGATGGCGGCCCAGATCAGGCAGTCCAGCACGTTGGCCGAATGCGCGATCGCGCTGACCAGCGGGGCCACGAAGCCGAGCAGGCTGAGGCCAAGCGCGATGGCGGCAGCAGGATCGTTGTCGCGAATGAGCTGGAATTCGTTGTGCGGGGTGATGCGGGTATAGACGAACAGGTACGCCACGATGGCGATCAGCCCGGTGCAGAAATAGACCAGGAAGGCGGGCAGGCCGGCGAGCGATTGCAGAATCATGGGGGGATCCGACTGTTACCGCTTAAATTCTGGCACGATCGTTTGGTCGCCGCAGCGGCCGGATCCGTTCGATCCCCAAAAAACGAAACCCGCCCCGACCGCCAGGGCGAAAGGGCGCCGCACAAACTTTTCGGGCTATGTGAGACCTGCTTCACAAATGCGTCTTGAAGTTGCGTGTGATAATATGGTTCAGCGATGTTGCCGTTGTCCTGGAGGCGCACATGAATTGGGCCCTCGATGAGATCTGCTCACCGGCGCATGAACGATCAGGCAGGCATGATCTGACCGCTGGCGATGTTTGTCGCCAAAGCCCTGGCGATATGCACCATCCAATTTCGAGGAAATTTTCGATCAAATAAGTTGTTTGAGTGAGGCTTAAGATGCCTGTTGCCGACTACGAAGATTTCGAGCTCGAGATCGGCTCTGATCTGCCGGCAGGGGGCGGTCCGCAGCAATATTACGGCCGCGTCGTCAAGTCGCCGGCCGGCGAGGCGCCGAAGAGCCAGGTGAAGTTCTGGTTCTCCGCGCCGGGCGAACTGGCAAAGCTGCGCGGAGAGCTCGAAAACGCGGTCCTCGAGATCGACGAGAAAAACCGCCAGGGCCCGGCGACGCGCGGCGAACAGGTGCTGCGGGATTTCGGGCGCGGGGTCTTCCGCAGCGTCTTCACCGAGGTGCCCTCGATCCAGCGCATCTACGAGCGCAGCAAGGGCGCGGCGCAGGACCTCAGGATCAAGCTGCGTATCGAGGCGACCGAGCTTGCCGGATTGCCCTGGGAGTATCTCTACGACGAAGACGACATGCCGGGCTTCGTCAGCCTCACGCGGCCGATCGTGCGATACCTCGAAACGGCGGGCGGCGTCGGCCGGATGGGCGTCAGGGGCTTTCAATTACCCATAATCTTTGCCTCGATCGCGGCTCCCAATTCGATATCGGTCAGCCGCGATAGTCCGCGCCAGATGACGGTATTTCCTGGA
>NZ_AUFA01000091.1:0-8119 GCF_000426265.1 Bradyrhizobium sp. Cp5.3
CCGTGGAAGCCGATCCGTCCCCGCGTTCGGCCCCAACGGTGCGCCCGCCGCGCCGCATCGCGACCGTGGCGCGGCCCGCAGGCCGCCGTGACATCCGCCTCCATCATCGTGCCGAGCGCCTCGATCCCCGCCGCAAGGCAGAACCGATCAAAGCTCGCCCGCACTTCTGCAAACGCTTCGTCCACAGCCCCAGTCGCCGGCGAACCAGCCGGTGTGATATCTCTCGTCATGGCGTTGCTCTCCTTTGTGGAATCAGCACCCCGAGCCTACCGGCTCAAGGTGGGCAACGCCGACCTCTTCAGAAATTCAACAGAACCCGGGACATCCCCCGTGAGAGTGTGCGAAGGCTTTTTGACCGAAAGATAAAGCGTTTCGGAGAGAGATACCTGCCAGTCGAGTCTCGACTTGCTTAGCAGCCCGGCAGCTTCGACCGGAGCCCAACCGTGACTTTTGGACCAGAACTTCTGCAGCCCGTCATTCAATTTAATAATGCGCTGGACAACCTCGTCCAGGCTCAGCGCGATGGGCTTTTTAAGGTTAGCAAACACGGCCAATCTCAATCTAATTGATGTATCCTGAAACGCTGGCTCCGGCCTCGTCATGGGCCGCGCATCCTGCCCAGGTGCGGCGGCGGAGAAGCTCCGACGAGGCCTGATGGAGCTCTACCTGTACTATTCGTCCGGCTGCTTTGAACGGGGCGCTGAGTCGGAATGGGCTTCCGGTTTTAAGGCCGGTGTGGAAGGCGCGGATCTAACTGGCTCCAACCATCGCGCAGCGGCACCCGCGATACGCGTTCGAATGCTTGTGATGTCAGCCAGTATCGACACGAGCAAGAGAAGTATCGTAGCTAGGCTCAGCCAGATCAATAACGTGAGCTTGCGCTCGGTACCAAGAGATATTTTCGGAGGCCTTAAGCGTCGAATAAAAGAAAGCCTAGGTATTGAGCGGTAGCTCAAATTTCTAACGCCTCTTCCGCTGGGGTTGCTTGGACCGATTTCCGCCAGCGGCGCGCTCGGTTTGGCAGCGAGGAGTGAAGTTCGCTCCGTTGTAGCAAGATCGTGTAAAATCAGCACAGTACGATCGTCTTCCATCAACCTTGGATCTTGAGAAGCACCCAAAAGCGCTGCGACAACTCGACCGCGAGATGCATTTTCGGACGGCATGATAGCTTGCCGGAACGCCTGAATTGCTTCCTCGTGAGGCGTGGTAATCTGCTTTGCGCTGTTGCGATCTACCTTAAACATGACGTGACGAAGTCCGTCAGTAAAAGCGATGGCTGTCGTTACCGGAAACGGGCATTCGTCATACCGCACTATTCGATGCCAGCTCTTATCAGTGATCGAAAACGTGCCGCCGTTCGGCTCGAAGTCCTCAATTGGCGGAGAGCTCCAGATCCGTTCGGTACCCTGAGCCACCAAAAAAGCGTCACCAACGCTTGCACAAACGAGTGCGGCGCTTTCGGTATGCAGGACACCCACTAGCAAAGTTGTCGCGAAGGCGGATGCGGCGGTCTTTTCCTGCTCGGCACACGAGTTCAATCGACGGTGAACCGAATCCAATACGCGTTCCAGCGCGTGTCGCGTGACGCGCCCGTTCCGACACTCAATCACTAAAGATTGGGTAGCGTGACGAGTAGCTTCGCGAGCGCCGATATCGGCGCGAATTTCGTTACCGACTCCGTCGGCGATCGCAAAACAGATCAAAGAACCAGCTTCTGTGTTGACTTGATCGACGCTGAATTCGTCCGCGCATAAGAAGCGAGACCTTTTGCGCGTGCGGATCAATTCTTCAAGTGGCCCTTTCTTACCTTGCTTAGCACCAACGACGAGCCAGTTGGAGACTAGTTCCACTTGTGTGCGTTCGAAGATGTCGCCCATAACAGCCTCGCGCAAATGTCTTACGGATCACTCGAACGTCATCAGCAGGCTGACTCGAATGAATTCGAATAATTCGTCAAAGTTCGCTTGTTCCAGGTCAATCACCCGACTTGGATCAAATGCAAGAAGTCCAAGCAATTCGCGATTGGCTTTTCTGGATGCCATATGAAACGTTTGCGCATATGCGGTGCCAGTTGAACTCTTCGTCTCAAAACTGTCGAGAACCCGCTTGATGCGACTCCACTTTGAGGAAGCATCGGCACCATCGGCAGGCGCCATGTCAGTGGGGTTTCCGTCAGTTATGTTGAAGATATATCCGCGGTAGCAGGGCAAGCTCCGCGCACGATAGTCAGCTAAGCGCCGCATCATCGCATTGGACGCCAACTCAAGGCCCGCTCCCATCGCGGTACGCCCAGAGCCTACGAGCGTAGGTATTTTAGGGGCTGAGAGCTCAGAACCCGGTGTCCAACCGAGAACTTCGGCCGCTCCTTCACTGTACCCAACAATGCAAAAATCGAGATGCTGTCGTATTCTCTTCCAGCCCTCGTTTGTGGCGTGACAGACGGAATCCGCAAAGCGCTTCAAAAACTCATTAATCTGAACGATGTCTCCGGATTCCCGTGTAGAATCCGAATGGTCAATTACAAAGACAACGGGCAATCGGTCGACCGATGGGTCTCCTACGGGCAGCGTAGGCTTGTTTTTGAGCTCTTTACCCAATTCCTCAAGAAATCGATCCATAAGATTGTCAGTCATCGCAATTCTCCCCAGCACAACCTGACATCTATATAAACTATAGATTGCACTGCTGCCCAGCGTAAATTAACCGTTTGTTAAGTCTCGTTGTGTCAGCCTCCGGCACCTTCTGATCCGAGGAAACGCAGCGATGAGCTATCTTGCTGAGAGCGACTCCAATCGGGCTTGGCGCGCTTCCAGCAAGCGGCTCATTCCGTATTGGGCAGTTGCTTTTCTTTCCCGCTTTGGCCTGGCGGAGCACCCGTGTGCCGAAGAATGGGAGCGAGCCGGACATCGCTTACGCGAACGGTTTCTCGAAGATTGGACGGCGCACTCGACCGCGCTTAGTGACGCAGAAACCAGACGATAATCACCAGCACCGCAAAGACCGCCGCCATGATTGCGCTTCTCCCGCTAGAGGTGGGCTGTTGAATGGGTATCGGGGTAGGTGGGGGAGAGACCTGAGGAGCGGTCTGTGGTGCCGCTGGAGACTTTGGTGCTTGGACAAAATCCTTGCGGGCGACTACAGATTCACCCAATGACGTAGCCCACTCCGCGGCCGTCGGTCGTGCTCCTCCCTTTAGAAACGCGCGCTTGAACAGCAGCTTGAGCCGCGGATCTATCTCGGTTCGATAAGCTTCGAGAGTTGCCTTAGCGTCCGGAATTACCTCGGAGCCCGATGAACTGTAAGGAAATCGACGTTCCAGGATCAAAGCTTCGGCTGAGAGGCGCTTAGCCCCCCGATAGATGTAAGGCCGTTGCCAGTCATTGAGCAGCCTGAAGATAAGCACTGCAAGCCCAAAGTTGTCGTCTGAAGCCGCACGGACCATCCTTTCGCCGATAGCCTTAGCCGTGAGGTACTCAGGTGAAGCATATTCCGGCCGACCGTAAGCGTGGTCAAAAATATCCGCTCGGGTTCGAATGATGTAGCTGTCGCAGTCGAGAAAGAACGGAACATAGTCATTTGTGACTGCGATGTTTGAATCATTCACGTCGCCCACCGCGAAAGACACGCGGGTTGTACCTCCGGCGTCAGTGATCTGGGATCCCAAGTGAATCATCGCAAACCCACGAGCGACCAGATACCCAATCATATGCCGCTGAGTTAGGCTTGGTTTATTGAACTTCTTTGCTCGCTCTGCAATCTCCGCTAGACTGACCAATCCGTCACCCATTGGCATCATGAAGCCAACGAATTGTTTTGCCGTGAGATCGGCTGGGGTTGTGCCCTTGTGAATCGTGGCTTGAGGCCATGCAAAGAGCGGTGCCCTTGCCGACGCAAATGGGGTACCTGCCGCGATCAGTAACGATATTTTCCGCAGCAGTTTTTCGTCGCTGCCCTGACGGCGATGCTCCTGGCTGTAGACTTTGATCGCACAATTTAGACTGCCTGATTGGCCGTGGAAGACACGTCCCTCAGCGCCGTCCGAACCCAACTGCTTAACGAGCTTAAAAACTCGAAACTCACCCTGCACCTTGGCGCAACAGGATGCACCGAGTCCCACCGGATAGGTCTTGGATACGAGCTTCGACGGCATAACAGATAGGGGGAGACTAGCGCCTCCGCTTGCGCGATCAGTTGGATGGTAAAGCCTTTGGTGGTGTCGATGGCATTAGGGATTGGCGACTGGGCGCCTCAAGCACTTTGCCTAGGAGATTGGCGAGATCAACAGCATCCAAATTCCCTTGGCGGAAAAATTCTCCTACCTTCTCTAGTTTTTGAATCGTTAGACGCTGCTGTTCGCCATACGCTTTTTGGATCCCCTCAATGTATTGTCCAATCCTGTTGGGATCGTTAGCTAGATCGAACGCGACAGCGGCTCGACTGGGAATGTCGGGCAACACTTGGAACACGATCTGGGCAAGTTGCATTCGTCGCTCTACATCCTTCATCCTTTCCGAATGAGAGGCCTCCGCATCATCGGATTTTGTCAGTCGGCTAGCTATAGCCTGATCCATTTTCACAGAGAAGGCTCCATAGTGAATAGTAAAAGCCTCAGAAACGATTCTCCTGTTGAAACTCCATCGACGCATATCGTGTTCTAGCTCGGCGACGTCAACAGGACCGAATCTCCGAGAGATTTGCCTCAATTGATCGCTGACCTCCGTGATGATGTCGGGTCCAAAGTCGTAGCCAGCCGATCCGATCAATCGCGCGGGCTCCGTGGGCGCAATTCTGATCGATACATCGACTTGAAACTGACGCACAGCGTCTCTTGTTGGTAGCGTGGTCGTCCATTCTACGGTTGCCGTGCCCGTCATAACTGAAACGAAGCGCCTATACGATGAAAACCATCCCGCATGAGCGCTATCAGTGACCACCTCAACGATTCCTTGACGCGTCTCCGCAAGAACCTCGTATCCTGCTTTTCGAGTGACGGTTGTGGTAGTTGGAAGCTCTGCGACGGGGATATATGTTTTTGCCATGGGATGACCTATGAATGAGCGGGCGGTAAAGTCATGGATTGCAGATAACCCTCGATTGTTTTGCGCACAGCAGGCTCTCGGGACCAGCGTTTCAGGTGTTCAAGGAAACGCTCGCGCTCCGGGTCGGCAGCGAGCGAGAAAACACGCTTCACAATAGCTACAGCGCCAAGGGCCTGTTCTACATCGGACCAACGCAGAAGGTCGCGAAGAAGCGACCAAGCCGCAACGTAGGTGGGGCCGAATCTCAATAGACGGATGACGAGCGCTCCCGCGACGTCAGATACCTTTGGGTCGCGCGCTGCGAAAACTGCTACTGATTTCCGCTTCTCATCCGATGCATCGTTCGAGTTCAGACCCTTTTTCTCGCGCCCGGCGTGGGGATTGAGGATCGCGGCCGAGATGACGCCAAGGATTTCCGCGATTTCGGCGAATTTGAAGGATCCTTTCTTTGCGTTGGCATCACGCTCCGCCTCCCTTTTGAAGTGGCGAACTGCATCAGCTGCGTTAGCGAAAGCAGGAACTCCCTCGATTGTTTCTCTAAGATAAGTGGCTACCAAATCGCCTACCACGTCCGGTCCGAGCTGCTCCCAACGCGGCCAATTGGCGAGGCAGGTAAGAACGGCTTCGGCTGAGGTTGCACTCGACCGCGCTTCACGTATCAAACCTTCAATTGCGATACCTAGGGCATCATCCACTTCGTGATGGTGCTCCAACAGTGCGATCAGAAACTCGGCAGCAGCAGCGGGAACCTGGCGAGCAAATGCTGTTCCGACGCACAGCGCAGCTACGCTTGCGGCCGCCCGACCGTGACTAAGGTGAGACGCAGCCTTTAATTTAGCCCGAACCTTCTCTGCCGCGTCGACGCGGAGCGCGGCGCCAAGACTGTTCGCGGCCAGCCATCGCTGCGGAATGCCTGCGTCAGCAAGCGGTAAGATCAAAGTTTGGTAGACGTCGTCCGGAAATTTTGCGAAAAGAATAGCAACAGCCTGTTGCAACGACGTGCGTGCCGGGCCGCCAATCTCCCGCGCTGTCGCGAGTAACCAATCCGACACCGGTAGAATCGAGCCTGAAAAATCGCGCCATATCGCAACTAGGCACTGTGAACGCCAGACAGATTCTCGAAAAAAAATCAGCTCTCTGTCACGAACCTCGCTCTGTTGCGCCCGATAGGCACCCATGCGAGCGATAATCCGTGAAGCGGTCGCCTGACGCGCCGGACTGATGCTGCTGGGCGCTGCTGCGGTGCTAGAATACTCCACCTGCTTGCGAAGTTCAGCCCCGTAGCGTGCAATCGATCTGAAGTCACTCCCTTCAAGGAAAGCAAGCGCCACGACATAGCAAAGGTCATCCATCGTAGGCTTTCCACTCTCCCACCACGGCTGCAGTTCGCCTGCGAACGCCATTTCCGAAGAAGCAGATGGCGCGATTTGTTGATCCTCGGCGGCTCGGATGAGATTGTCTCTAGGCGGTCCAAAGATGACATTGCCTTGAATAATTAAAACGTCGCGACCCGCGCTCGAGGACTGGCTGTATGAATCACCATGAACGTATTGATTACTCGAATTAATTGTGCCGACAGCATCCAGAGTAATCGCACTCTCACCTCCCGCATCCACGCGCGGTAGGATCTCCTTCAATTTGGAAAGGAGATCGTCGGCTGAACCTTGTGAGGGAGGAGTTGGTGTCGGTGGCGGCGTGCCCTCCTGACCCTTCTCTTGCGCTGGCGGTCCAGGGGGAGGTGCCGTTTTGCTCTCCTCTTGGGTCGCTTCCCCATTTGAGTTCTGAGTGCTCATGAATATCCCCGCCGGACAAGGGATAAAATATTAGTTGAATCAGGAGTTTCACACAACCCAGCACTTCACGTTTTGTGGGCTAAGGCGTAAAGTGCCTGAGAGGTCCTGCTGTTGGGAGGTAGTCGTGGTTATTGAAGCCGCTGTTGGTGCGCTCGCTGCCGAACTTCTCAAGGCGTTGACATCGGAGGTAGGTAAAGATGCCTATAAGAAGGGAAAGGATATTATCGCTTCCCTGAGAAAGCGCTTCACTCAAGATCCAAAGGCAGTCGAAGTACTTTCGAAATATGAGCAAGCGCCTTTGCTGCACGACACTGATTTCCGCCGCTTCTTGACCGAGATGGCGCATTCTGATCCTGAGTTTGCCAACGTGTTGAAGACCACAGCCGGCCAGTTCGCTGTCGCTCAAACGACCACCATTGGTACGCAAAACGTTCACAATGAAATCGTGCATGGATCGAAGACGACTAGCACGATTTCGGCGGGGCGCGACGTTATCCAAGTCGGGGATGCTTTCCGGAAGGAAGGCGAAGCCTCCTGAAACTAGGCCCGTTTTCTGGCGATGGCGATGAGCCGCCCTCCAAGTCGATCCGATGCTCCACTATTCCATCCGCCCTCGCGGAGCGTTTTGAATATCCGAATTTGTCGAGGCGCATCAGCCGTATCTCGTCCGGCGCGCCAGACTTCGCGTACCTTGCTCGAATTGCGCCTGTTTAGCTTGAGTTAGCTCAAACTGGCTCATGATGGATTGGAGCGAGAGTTCAAGCTTTTCAATCGGTTAGAAGGCGGCGTGTGCGCGACGTGTGCACCGGGAGATCAAGGAAAATCTTGTTACGGCCAACTTGAGCGGAGCACGCGGAATGGTCGGACAGACCGGCATTGCCAACCGTCGCGCCGCAAGGCCCATCAGATGTTGGAGATGGAAAACGTCAACGGCCTGCTCTCATGTTTGCTGTCAAGGGGCTCGATCAAGCGGAGCCGCTTCCGGCTGAGCGCCCGGACGCTGGACTTCGAAGGTGCCCACGGTAGGAGGCAGGGCCAAAGACGACGGTTGATCAAGCTCTCATGCGCGGGTTGGCTACCGCATGACCGTGGTTTCGTTTTGGGGCTGCCTCGGTCTAGGAGCGAGCGTCGGCAATGCCGGCTCATAACAGGCCACGAGGATTCCCCACCGCGCCCTGCCTCCTGCCCTGGGCACCAGATATGGTCGAGCAGCGTTCTTCAGGCGGCCGGCCTGAGTTGCACTTGACGAGTGATCGCCCACAGGAAGCCGACCATCTCGCGTGCAAT
>NZ_AUFA01000092.1:0-7951 GCF_000426265.1 Bradyrhizobium sp. Cp5.3
AACATGGCGTAATCGCGGCTGACGTCTTCCTGAGGACACGAGGGTCAGTAGGATCAGTCTCCGCAGATTATCGAAAGGAAGCAGCGCCATGAAGCAGTACGTTGGTCTGGACATCTCTATGGAAGAAACCAGCATTTGCGTTTTGAACCAAACCGGCGGCGTGACATTCGAAGGTTGCGCGTCGACCAATCCTGAGGCCATCGCCAAACTCTTGCGGCAGCACGCCGGCAACGCTGAACGGATCGTGTTTGAAACGGGCTCGCTTTCCAATTGGCTTTGGCACCAACTCAAAGCGCTAGGCTTTCCGGTAATTTGCCTGGACGCGCGTCATGCCAACGCAGCGTTATCGATGCGCATCAACAAGTCGGATCAGAACGATGCCAGGGGGTTGGCCGAAATGGCCCGCATGGGTTGGTACCGGGAAGCGGCCGTTAAGGGGGCGGAGAACTGGAAAACCCGTTCGATGCTGGCGGCTCGAAACAGGCTGGTGAATCTACGGCGAGATATTGACAACCAAATGCGCGGTCTGTGCAAGGGGCTGGGAATAGTGCTCGGCAAGGCCGGCTCGACTAACCTCGGTCGCAAAGTCGACGCCGTGCTCGCTGAAGCGCCGGATTTACAAGATATTTTCGCACCGCTACTCCTTGTCCAGGCCTGCTTGACTGAGCAGATTGAGAAGTTCGATCGATTACTCCTGGCAGCGGCAAAAGCTGACCAGACCGTTCGGCGAATGATGACCGTTCTCGGCATCGGTCCACTGACTGCCCTGTCTTTCGTCGTTACCATCGACGACCCCACTCGCTTCCGACACTCCGCCGACGTCGGCGCCTATCTCGGCTTGACACCAAGACGTTATCAATCTGGTGAGATGGATCGCACTGGCCGCATCTCCAAGCGCGGCAACCACCAGATGCGAACTTATCTGTTCGAGGCCGCGAACGTCCTGCTGACTGTTGTCAGGCGAGGTTCTTCGCTCAAGCGCTGGGGCAGCAAGTTGGCCAAACGCATCGGCACCAAGAAGGCCAAGGTTGCTGTCGCGCGCAAAATGGCCGTCATCCTCCATGCCATCTGGACAGATGGCACCGAATTCCAGGCAGAGATGCGTACCGCATGAAGTAGTCCTAAAATAAACCCAGATCCGCCTTCGGCGGAGCATGCGTCCCTGCCGGGACGACGGTGCTGGCAATCTCGAAGTCGTCCCTGCGGGCGTTACGCGCACCGCGCTCTTAACATCGGGATGCCACACCTCTTGAACGCCATCATGCGGCGCTCGTGCACAGAGACGACCGCGGAAAGAACCATGAACCCGGCAGCGGATCATTTTGGAGTATCGGGGGTTGACATCCTGCCCGCGATTAAAGAACGGACGACTATGAAGAATGCGGCTTCGTTCAGTCGTGCTGATCCAACATCGCGCGCGTCGCTTCCGCGAGCGAAAAAAAGCGTTCTCGAATTCCCGCGGCGTAGGGGTTTTCGCGCTCGATTGCGAGAAATACGCTTGGGGCGTCGTGTCTGACCATTTCTGTAGCTTGGATCAGATGATCGAAGCTTGCCGTTGTCAATCGCCTCGGCAGAGGCTCCATGCGTATGAGAACCTTGGCGACGAGATGCGTGATACCCTGAACAATCGCGGCTTCCCGATCGTGTTCCTCTGGCGACACAATATGCACCGTGAGCCCGAGCACGTATCGCAGGAAAGCCCCGATTCTGAGGACCGAGCGGCCCCGCACAGGGCACAGCGCGATCTTAAGTCCGGCAATTCCATCGCGGGCGCTTCCTGGCCCGAACAGAGGGTGCGTTCCAACGATCTCAACGAACGAAGGTAGCTCAGCCTTCATCACCTCGATAGGGCGCATCTTTACTGAGCCGACATCGACCACAATGCCGCCCGGCCGGAGGTGTGGACGAAGCTCTTTGATTGCGGCTGCCAAATTGGCAACGGGGACGGCAAGGATTACGAGGTCGCAGCGTCCCACATCCGCGATATTGCCGCGCTGTACACAATCAAGACCACGGTCTTCCGCAGACAGCTCAGGATCGTAGGCGATCAGCGAAAAATGCGGATGCAGATGTGTCGCAACAAGCCGGCCAAATGCACCGAAGCCGAGTATGCCGATTAATTTGACATCCAACTTGAGCGACATCCCACGGCTCCGTTAGCTGCGACGACAGCACGCAACGGTTGTATCCCGATTCGAGCTGCGTCCCTTGGACGACGGGCGTCGTCAATCCCCGAGCAGGCGGGGTTTTTGCCCCGCATCAGGCGGCACAGACTGAATCTTACTGCGTCATGCGCATCCACGGTCCTTTGCTATTGGCGAACCCCCGCAGCAGGGATATTGGGGCAAGGCTTGGATCAGCACTTTGATGAGACGCGCGCGCATGTGCATAATCGATCCCGAGTGCTATCAGATAGTCTGCTCGCTGAGCGACATCACGTCAACGACGTGAGGTGAGCCGGCCACCATGGTGGAAAACGCCGTGCCGACTTAAGTGTGCGAGACTTGTTGACGATAACCTTGATCTGCTACACATCGCACATCTCCCGGAGCCCTGCCGCTCTGCAAGTTCCCGCGCTGCCAGCGGAATAGAAGAAGCAATCGCAACGCCAACAACTATCATACCCAAGGCGACAAGCTCGCCCTGCCCTGCTCGAAACGCGACCGCTGGTCATCCCACTCTCCTTCCGCGGCGGATCGGCATCCTGAAACAGGTCTTCTGCCGCCGGCTCCTCAAGCTCTGATTATTCTCCGGATGAGACTGATCTCTTCTACCTGCAAATTCTTGTAGTTGATCGGCACCATGATTGGTGCGAAATGCCGCTCGCAAGTCGTGCTGCTCTGCCTCGTCTACGTAGGTGATGAGATAGTCGTAGGAGCGAACACCCACCGCTGAGGTCGGCTAGGCGAAGTGTCTTTGATGATGTCAGCCATTCCGTGGACAGATTTGCGGGCAGATTGTCGAGCAAGCCAAGCCATGAATCAACTTGATTGGGAGGCCTTTTGCAGGTCGGAATTCCTGCTTCCGAACGAGGCCAACATTCCTAAACTGGAAGAAAAATTCTCGTTCCTGATTGCCCGTCTCAGTGCCACTTCAGGTGGAAGGAGTGGACGCAGGCCGGTCGACCCCACAGGGATGTACAATGAGGAGAACGTTGGCTTCGAGATCCCTGGTGCCATTTCGTCCTTCGAGGAGGCGATGTCGGACACCTGTCAGTACTTCGACGGCTGTATCCGGTGGCACGACCCGCGTGCCCTTTTCAACATTACCCCGTCGCCGTTGCTCGACACTGTCGCGCTCGCCGCGATCACGAGCTTGTACAATCCCAACGGCCTCTGGGATCACACCTCAGGTAAGCTGCTGTTAGCTGAACGGCGTGTCGTTTCAGCGCTAGCGGGACTCGCCAGATGGGACGCGAGGTTGGTCGGCGGCGTCTTCACGTCTGGGGGCAAGGCAACTCTTATGTACGGCATCAAGGCCGGCCTGAATAAGACTGAACCAGAGGGGGTCGCCAAGGGGTATCGCAATCGCCACCGCGTGCTAGCGAGCGCCGCCGCGCACTATTCTCTTGAGAGCATCTGCAATTTCCTTGGTCTTGGTCAGGAGGCTTCCATTAGGGTGCAGACCGATGCTCGCGGGGGCATGGATCTAGCGTCCTTGGAGTGGACCATGACGCAATTGCTGGCGAAGGGGGATGTGGTTTCCGCGGTGATTGTTAGCGGCGGCGCCACCATGAACGTAGTCGCAGATGACTTCGATGGCGCCAGAAGGGTAATCGACCGCGTTTGCGCTAGGGCGGGTGTACCGCTCCCGCAACTGCACGCTGACCTGGTTATCTCGTGGCCTTGGTTGATGTTCGATTCGGAGAGTACGATTCCGACCTATTTGTCGCCGGCTACTGTACAAGGGATCATGGAGTTACATCGACGTGTCGCTGCAGTCAGGGTTACGGATTCCTTCGGTGTCGATTTCCACAAAACTGGATTGTGCCCCTATTCGTCGAGCGTCTTCATGGCGCAAGACGCCGCCTCGCTTCGCTCGATTAACTCGGCGATGCGGGCTCAGATAGAGGAACGTGACTTCGGCGATGCATCAAACTTCGACCGGACCTTGGAAAACTCGCGAACATGCCAAGGGATCATCACCGCCTATCACGTGCTGCGCCGGTTGGGAAAACAAGGATTCCGAGAATATATCGGCCGCGCGCTGCGAGCCCGCGAGATGTTTGTGGAGGAGCTCGCATCCATCGATGATCTTGAACTAGTAAATACCGATACCTTGGGCTTCGAAGTTGTAATACGTCCGGATTTCTACAGAGAAACGCTGGAGTTTAGAGACATCGATGCGACGCCGGACTCGAACGAGGTGCTCCTTTACAAGGAGCGTTGCGAGCTGTTCTGGTCATTTCTAAACCAAAACGAGTTCAATGTTGAAAACGACACCCCAGTCGTCGGCTACGTGCCGCGCTTTGTCAATCATCGCTATAGGAGCGGTGCTCCAGCCTTTTTGCTCTACCCGGTCTCGGTGCACTTGGATCGGATCTGTATCCGAAATGTCCTCCGGTCCTTTCGAAACGCGAAGACACACTTTGAGCAGCGCCTGATCCTCGGCGCCGAATTCGCGAGGCCGCGATTGCGCCTCGACCCTCCGAAGTGAGAACGGGAGAAGCTGATGAAAGCATACGGCATTCACAATCTGCGGACTCTGCCGCAGGTGCGCCGCATTCCAGCCAATCTGCTACGCGACCAAGAGATTGTTGTCGAAGTGGCCGAGACGCAAACGTGAAGCTCGCTTGGTCAGGGATACGAATTGATCGTCGGCTGACTCTCATCCGGTTTGGAGTCTTCCGGACATTTGGAGAACCCCGGTTTGCCGCAAATGTTGACCTCCTTGCTTGATCTTCCCCTTTCGATATCCCAGTCGTGCTACCGAGATGTTGCGATGCCCGCCGGCAGCAACTCCTCATGCAACGTGATAATTGAGTTCGTCAGCCCAAAATCGTACCCGCAGGAGAAAGTGCTCTGGGCTCTAGCGGTGCTCTGTAAGCGCCACGACGGGTTGCGGACCTACTTTAACGCAGACCCGCCAACGCAACAGGCGACGTTGGACGCGTCGGGGATGGAGCCAGATCGCCTCGAGGCGGCCACTCAGCTGTCCAGTTATCAGGACTTCCTAACCGTCGCCGACTTCAGTCGGGCGAAACGGCTGGAATTTGCGGAAACCGTTATAGATCCATTGGTTTGGCCCCTATTCCGGATCGCCTCCTTCGGCGAATCCGACGATGGGCAGGCCTTCGTCCTTTGCGCGCATCACTTGATTGCCGATGCCCACGCCCTGGAAGTCTTTGTGTCGCAGTTCCTGGGTATTCTGAACGGATCGATGAGCGTGGGGCGGGCCCGCATCGCGGAAACGACGTATTGGGAGTACGCAAGATGGCAGAGGAGAGAGCGAGAAGCCGTCGCCGCGCGAGCGGCGCGGGACGTGTGGCTCGATCGATTCGGCACCATTCAGCGGTACACCTCGCTAGGCGCCGCCTCTGCTACCGGAAGAAGCCACGGCGTCCTCAAAACATTGGAACCAGGAACTGCTGGGGGCGTGCGGCGCCTTGCGCGCGCTTCTGGCGCTAGTGTCCTGGCGGTGATTCTCGCAGGCTATGGTATCGCGCTGCGGCGGCATTTCGATGTGGAACCAGTGCTCGCTGTACCAGTACTCGCGCGCCCCCTGGAAGCGCATCATTCTATCATAGGATGCTGTGCCTTGTTGGCAGTCGTCTACCCGGCAACAGAAGGCCGCGCGAAGGCACTTGTGGCGTCGGCCAACGAGTGTCTGGCTCAGCTGCGCCGCTGCTCCACCTTCAGCATCTTAGACCTCGAGGCGCGACTCGGCATTGGTAGGCCTTCAGGGCGCTACCCGGTAACCACCCTCATTCTCAATCAGAAATTCGTGCTGCCGAGCGAAGGGGCGCTGCCGAGTGAAAGCCCAAGAGACCTTGGAAGAGAGATTGGTTTCGATCTGCAGCTGCGCGTCAAAAGAATGGGCGACAACATCATGCTCGACTACATCTATCGCTCGGACGTCCTCGCAGACGATACGGTCGTACGTTTCCACTCTAGCGTGGACCGCGAGCTTCGCCGATTGGTAAGCGGCTAGACCAGGCTGAAGTGGCGTTCGTGCGGCCGCCTTGTACGAAATGTGACTGCGCGGCTGGTCGTGACCTTCCATCACCCCAACCAACTTGGGTTTCGGCTCTCGATAGAGAAAAGCCTTCAAGGCTTCTGCGATGCGCGCGTCATGCTCTGCCTGAGCAAGTGTGATCTCGAGTAACGCAGGCGTGGGGGCCCAGTCTCAAATTTAGCGACGGTACGCACCGAAATCCCATGGCTTTACAAAAGCCAACTTATCGCTCCGATCATAGACTTGCAGCAAATCGGCGATATCGTACGGCTTCTCGGGCTTTCCATAACCGGGCAGTTCGCCAGTCTGTCAGTCGGCCCTTTAAGTTCGGTTTGTTGTCAAGCTTCCTTTTTGAACTCTCCAACCGCACGTCGGTAGCGCTCGTGCCGTCGAAGCTGGTCAGGTAAGGGAGACGGCGCGAGCGAGGCTGAGGCATTGGGTAAGCCTATAGTTGACCTGTTGATGCCATCGCTGGGGTCATGGTCCTTTCCGAGGTCGCGCAGCGCCTCATGATGAGTTCCGGGTCGGACGCCTCAACGCGTCCAGCGGAGTGCGGACGAGCCGCCACCAGCCGATTGATCAAGGTCACCACCACCACCGTCCGAGCGGGACATCGCTGGCCCGTCGAGAATCGGGCCAGAATCTCGCAAGATATGATCAGGTCAGGCAGCCTTTGCGTGGCCCCAATCGAACGACGTTTCGTCAACCCAGATGACGCAATGGAGGATCACGGTGATCTTCCGGGCGATGGCGACCTTCGCCTTGTTCATGCCAATCCGCTTGGCAAGCCAGTCCCGGGCTCTGAGAGATGACCATTTTTTCGTTCGATAAAGCAGAACAGTCGCTGCCTCGAACAGGTACGTTCGGAGGAGCCTGTCGCACCAGCGTGATATCTTGCCATTGATGTCACTTTCGCCAGATTGGTTGCGCCGAGGTGTAAGACCCAGATAGGCGCCGACGCTCGCTGCCGATCGGAAGCGCGACGGATCATCGATCGTATGGCGGAACGTCAACGCCGACACCAGGAACCGTCATCAGGCGACGCGTCGTCTCATCGGACCTCGCCAGCTGGCGGACTTCATCCTCGAACTTGCCTTGCTGCTTGCAGATATTTTCATGGATGGACAGGAGCGGATCGATGCATGGCCTGCACGGTCTCTACGAATGGCGTCATCGACCATTGTGGCGTCAGCTCTTTCGATCTGCTTGGTCAAGCGGTCCACACGGACTTCAGCGTCGGTCACGGCATGAATGTAGTTCTGCAGAACGATTTGGCTCGCCGGGTGAGCGAAGCGCACCGTGGTGAGCCAGCGACGATAAGCCAGGGTCCAGCCCTTCTTACCGGCATAGATGCGCCCATGTCGCAGTAGGAAGCCTTGGAGATGTTGCCGCGCCTTGCCGAGCACACGCATCGCCCTGGCGTGGGCTCTCACCAAGTCGCGCATGGCCTCATGCGGCGCATCCAGAACCTACATCGCTGTCAGCTCACCGCTCCGATGCAGGGGATGTCCCGGGTTCTGTTGAATTTCTGAAGAGGTCGGCGTTGCCCACCTTGAGCCGGTAGGCTCGGGGTGCTGATTCCACAAAGGAGAGCAACGCCATGACGAGAGATATCACACCGGCTGGTTCGCCGGCGACTGGGGCTGTGGACGAAGCGTTTGCAGAAGTGCGGGCGAGCTTTGATCGGTTCTGCCTTGCGGCGGGGATCGAGGCGCTCGGCACGATGATGGAGGCGGATGTCACGGCGGCCTGCGGGCCGCGCCACGGTCGCGATGCG
>NZ_AUFA01000093.1:0-7795 GCF_000426265.1 Bradyrhizobium sp. Cp5.3
GACTGGCACTTCATAGCCCCCGGCAAGCCGATCCAGAACGCCTTCGTCGAGAGCTTCAACGGCCGGATGCGTGATGAGTTCTTGAACGAGACGCTGTTCTTCGATCTCGACGACGCACGCACCAAGATCGCTGCATGGGTCGCCGACTACAACGACCAGCGCCCGCATTCTTCGCTGGAATACCTCACACCTGCGGCCTACGCCGCCACACTCACCGCAACGGGCGCTCGGCTGCGCAACCCCGACCAGCTCCGCCGATCGCCCGTTGCTCCACCCGCGCCGCATGGCGTAGAAAACCCCGAGACTCTAACCGCCGCTGGATGAAACTTCGGTGGCAGGTCACAGCCAACACGCGACATTCTGCATACAGTCTTCGAAGCGCGACAATTGCATATCCGTGGCATCCCCTTTTTGGACGAACGCTTCAGGTCGCACCGTTCCGACGCGGCAAGGATTTGAAATGCATCTACACAGAGGAGCGGCGTGGGTTTAGCCGCGAGGTTCCCAATTGGATGCTCGACGAAAGCTACTGTGCCGGCATGGCGTTTGGACCGCCGCAGGTCAGTATTGAGGGGCTGAACGAATTTGCTGCTGTTCTGAAGCTTCTCGGCGCGACTCAGGCGTCGGGCGCACGATCCCGTCCTTCAATGAAGAGGGAGAAGGGACGTGCGGAGAAAAAGCCGATATCGCGAACCGATGCAGCTGGGTCTGGATCTGGGACGCCGGACTTCCCAGGACTCGCTGGGCAGCAATCCCAAAGGTCTGATCCAGGCGCTCGCCGACCTCCTGCTGGAAGCGGCAGGCATCGAGACCGCTCAGATGACGGGAGGTGACCATGAGCATCAAGATCACGCCTGATCACCTCAGTCGCGCCGCCGTCGTCTATGTTCGCCAATCGACAATGTCCCAAGTCACGGGGAATCTCGAAAGCCAGCGGCGGCAATATGACCTGGCGCACGCAGCGGAAACAGTCGGATTTAGGTCGGTGACGGTAATTGACGACGATTTGGGTCGCTCCGGTTCTGGCAGCACTCAGCGGCCTGGCTTTGAGCGGCTTGTGGCAATGGTCTATTGCATCGAGGCGTCGCGGCTGGCGCGCAATGGACGCGACTGGCATCACTTGATCGATCTCTGCGCGCTCGCTGGCGCGTTGGTGATCGATCCCGACGGCGCCTATGATCCGCGGCTCGTCAACGATCGCCTGCTGCTCGGACTGAAGGGAACGATGTCGGAGTATGAGCTGAGCCTGCTTCGCCAACGGGGAATCGCCGCTCGAGACTCTAAGGCCCAGCGCGGCGAGTATCGCTTCATGCTTCCACCCGGATTTTGTTGGAATGAGCTTGGCAAGATCGAAATCGATCCCGACGAACATGTGGCGGGAGTAGTCCGTCTCGTCTTTACGAAGTTCCGCGAGCTCGGCAGCGCCCGGCAGGTCTTTCTTTGGCTGCGCGCGGCCGACATCAAAATGCCTGTGGTCCTGAGAAATGTTCAAATCTACCAGCTCAGCTGGAAGGCGCCGGCCTATCACACGGTGATGCAGATCCTGCACAATCCGCTCTATGCTGGCGCCTATGCGTTTGGTCGAATCGCCCAGAAGACACGGATCGTGGACGGTCGCGCCCGCAAGGTCAGCGGGTTCAAAAAGCCGCGGGAGGAATGGAATGTGCTCCTGCGCGACAATCATCCCGGCTATATTGGTTGGCAGGAGTATGAAGACAATCAGAAGCTGCTGCTGGAAAACGCGCACATGAAGAATAATTGCTCGCGTAAATCGGCGCGAGGGGGACGCGCACTCCTGACTGGCTTGATGCGATGCGGACGTTGCGGGCGAATGATGCGTGTGTTCTATGGCCAGGCCAAGGGGAATGCCCATCGTTATCAATGCCGCGGCGATGACGCTCATGTTGGCGCAGGCCTATGTATCGGCATCGGCGGAGTGCGCGTCGATCGTGCGGTCGCGCTGCAAATCCTTGAGGCGATCTCCGATCGGGCTGTTGAAGCAGCGATATTGGCGTCCGATCAGGCTGAGCGTTCAAGACAAGAGATCATCGCGGCCGTCGAACGGGAGCTTGAAGTAGCAAGCTACGACGCGTCTCTTGCCGCACGCCGATACGAACTTGTGGATCCGGCGAAGCGCCACGTTGCCCGTGAACTCGAGGCACGCTGGAATGGCGCATTGGAGCGGGTTGCCGAGCTTGAGGGTCGGATCAAGGAGCAGCGCGCCGCATCAGCGGAAACCCCCAAGATCGACCGCGCCCTGCTTCTGCAACTTGCGCACGATCTGCCGCGAGTCTGGAATGCACCGTCCACCGACACACGCACCAAGCAGCGGCTAGTTCACATCGTAGTCCGAGAAATTGTTTGCGATCTCGACGAAAACACCAATGAGGCGGTTCTGCTTGTCCACTGGACCGGCGGCCGGCACACCGAGGTTCGTGTTGCTCGCGTTAAGACGGGGCGGTATCCGGGAGATATGGCACCTACGGCCGTTGACGCACTTCGCAAACTTGCTGGTCGTTGGCCTGATCGAGAGCTCGCCGTGTCGCTCAATCGAATGCGCTGCAAGACCGGCGACGGCGAAACCTGGACGACTGTTCGCGTGCGGGAAATGCGCGAACGCTTAGGCTTGCCAGAATACGATCCCGCATCATCGGATGGAAAAATGATCAGCCTCGCGAAGGCCGCAGCACACTTTGGAATTTGCGTCGGATCCGCAAAGACCCTGGTACTGAAGGGCATCTTGCCGGCAACACAAGCAATCAAGGGCTCGCAATGGTTGGTTCCTGCCGAGGCGTTGAGCTCGGAGGCAGTACGCATAGCGGTGCAGCGCGTGATCGAACGCCGACCAAAAAACTACATTGATTATCAGTACGATAGGTTGATTCGCCTGCCTGGAATCTGACAAAGGGACGCACAATGAAACGAGCTGTAGCGATCTTGTGAAGGTGATTTGGCACGATGGCCAGGGAGCATGCCTGTTTACCAAACGACTCGAGAGAGGAAGGTTCATCTGGCCATCGGTTGCCGGTGAATCGGTAACGATCTCGCCGGCGCAGTTGAGCTATCTGTTGTCCGGGATCGATTGGCGCAACCCTCAAGAAACCCAGCGTCCGACGCGGGTCGGATAGTCGTTTTACGGTATGAATCTGCTGCTTGATCTGATTCAATGGCTCCATGATATCGAAGCCGGACGATCTTCCATCGGACCTTGTCAGTGCCCTGGCGGCGCTGCAGGCCGAGCGTGAGGCGCGGCTGCGAGCCGAGGCGGTGGCTGCCAGTGCGCGGGCGGAGCTGTCGGACAACGAGGCGCTAATCGCGCATCTCGAACTGCGAATCGAGAAGCTCAAACGCGAACTGTACGGGCAGCGCTCCGAGCGCACGGCACGGCTGCTCGAGCAGTTGGAGTTGGAGCTCGAAGAACTCGTCACCACGGCGAGCGAGGATGAGCTTGCCGCGCAGGCCGCAGCGGCGAAGACGCAGAACGTCCGCCCCTTCATGCGCAAGCGGCCGGTGCGCAAGCCATGGCCGGACGACATCGAACGCGAGCGCGTCGTCATTGAGGCTCCAACGACCTGCGCCTGCTGCGGTGGATCGCGGCTGGCGAAGATCGGTGAGGATGTGACCAAAACGCTGGAGGAGATCCCGCGCAGGTTCAAGCTGATCGAGACGGTACGCGAGAAGTTCACCTGCCGCGATTGCGAGAAGATCAGCCAGCCACCCGCGCCGTTCCATGCCACGCCGCGTGGCTTCATTGGCCCACAATTGCTGGCGACGATCCTGTTCGACAAGTTCGGCATGCATATCCCGCTCAACCGCCAGGGTGCGCGCTTCAAGTGCGAGGGGATCGACCTGCCGTTGTCGACGCTGGCCGACCAAGTCGGCCACGGGACCTTTGCCGTCATGCCGCTCTTCCACTTGATCGAACGCCATGTGCTCGCTGCCGAGCGCCTTCATGGCGACGATACCACCATCCGTATCCTGGCGAAGGGCAAGTGCACGACCGGCCGGATCTGGACTTATGTGCGGGATGACCGGCCCTTCGCCGGCCCTGCGCCGCCGGCGGCGGTCTATTACGCCTCAAGCGACCGACGAGGCGAGCATCCCCAGAAGCATCTGGCCGCCTTCGCCGGTATCCTGCAAGCCGATTGCTACAACGGCTTCGAGCCGCTGTTCGACCCGCAGAAGAAGGCGCGGCCGATTACGCCGGCGTTTTGCTTTGCCCATGCGCGGCGGGGCTTCTTCGAGCTGGCTGACATCGAGAAAAATGCTCGGGAAGGTAAGAAAGGCAAACCGGTCTCTCCGATCGCGCTGGAGGCGGTCAGACGCCTCGATGCGTTGTTCGAGATCGAGCGCGCCATCAACGGCCGCGGCGCCGACGAGCGGCGCGCCATGCGCCAGGAGAAGAGCAAGCCGCTTCTCGAGGACATGCACGCCTGGTTGCTGCGTGAGCGCGAAACCCTCTCGCGCTCCTCCGAGGTCCTGAAGCCGATCAACTACATGCTCCGGCGCTGGGACGACTTCGCCCGCTTCCTCGACGATGGCAGGATCTGCTTGACCAACAATTGTGCCGAGCGCGCATTGAGAGGCATCGCCTTGGGAAGGCGCAACTGGACCTTCGCCGGCAGCCAGCGTGGCGCCGACCGTGCCGCCATCATGCTGACGATGATCACAACCTGTCGCCTCAACGACGTCGATCCCAAGGCCTGGCTCGCCGACGTCCTCGCCCGTATCGCCGATCTTCCCGCATCGCGTCTGCACGAGCTGCTGCCCTGGGAATGGAAGCTCCTGCGCCAAGCCGACAAGCCCGCCGATCAGCAGGCCGCCTGACCTTCACGCAACGCTATCATAGAGCTCGCCGTGCCCGCGCGCATGCGTCAATCAGGCGGTCTTCGTCGTATGCGTACGTTAGAGAGTGCACCTCTCTTGACGGTACCACGGCGGCAAGCGTCGTGAGATCCACGACAGCGCGCGGGCAAGTGCGGGCACATCGGCGACGTCCGTGCGAAACCGTTGGATCGGGTCGTTAGTCGGCTTCGATGAGCGACGAGTGCTGATCGGCGAGGTCTCTCTCGCAGCGACGCTCACTGGGCAGTGCGAGCTGACCGAGCACTGCTTCGAGGCGCGAAGATCTGGCCGCCACTATGAGGATGCAGGTTTTGCCCCATTTGCGGGTACCGATTTCCGCAATTCGCGGAGAGCGATGTCAGTACCTCACTATCGAACTGCGCTCGCCATGCACTGGGCTTTGTCATTGTCAGCCTTGGGCTTTGTCATTGTCAGCCTTGGGCTTTGTCATTGTCAGTCTTGCTGTCTCGAAGAGAATAACTCGTCGCAATCCTCAAAGGGCGCCTTACGCGGCAGTCGAAAGAATCCACGTTCGTAAGCAGTGAGGCGCACTTACCGTTAAACCCAAGTTTTCATATTTAAACCCGCTATCGTTTGCGTCAACAATCACACACGCTAACAAACTTCCTCTATAGCCCGTCCTTTCCTACACATGCCCCTTTCGTTATGGCCAACAACTGCCTCCCATATAATCGCCTTGAGTTCGGCGGCAGCAGTTTAGTTCAGGTGGAGCATCCAGATCAACTACAGGGCTGTCTCAGGGAGGTGTTAGCTCGATATCGGATATTCGTCCCTTATGTTCTGACAGGCCAACGGGCGTGGGTCTTTGGCGCCCGCGAACTTGAACGACTTCTTGGGTCTCCTGAGAAGGATTACCAGGAGTTTGCAATGAGGGCATGCGTGAACCATCCGTTGGATGGCTACATTGAGTACATCCAGAGTGCTCATCCCGATGTATTGTACGTCTATATGCCGGTTACGGCTGCGAGGAACTGTTTTGAGAATCAGACGCTCTCGCACATTCCTTCTCACTTCGGCGATGTTGTGCTGGCGACGGAAATTCCACCCTATCGTTTCGCCACCAATGTTGAGGACATAGTGCGACCCTACCGCGACCGCGATCAGGACGTCCGTACGGTCGACGTTCAACGTTTCGTGGCAGTTCCCCGCACCGATCGGTTCGTCTACGACGGACGAAACGCAGTGTGGGTTCGTACCAAGCAGGGTCCGATTGATGTGTTGGCGTATGGACGCGTGATGTTCTGGAATGCGGTCCGAATGCCTGAGAAGAAAGGAAAGCCAGGTAGTTCAAGTGGAGGCTCAGGCGGTGCAGGTGGGAGGCCACAAGGAATGCCGGCAATGCTCGGCAGCAGCTGGGGAGTGCCATCTTAGGGAGACCCGCGCTGCGGGACGCGCCGCGCCAATGCTGTGACCTGGTCTACCTTGCCAGAAGTTCATGTTTCGTAGGGATCATGGGCTTTTGTGTTGTTTTGTTGAATTACCTTTCCTGTTTTTGGCTTAATTTCATGGCGGCACCTTCTAAAAAAGAAGCGCCGCGGTATATTGTCTGTTGTAGACGCTTGCTGTTCAAATAAAACCAGGTTCTGATTTAATGTAAAACAATCAGCCACGTCTTTTTAGTTTTTGTTTACTCAACGCCACTTTCCGATCGGCTTGGCGCTGCAGCCGCGCTACTCACCCACCCTAACGTAACAACTGAAAACAGAAATCTGCATGGTGTGAGCCTCCTCGGGATTGGGGTCGTACGCGTCCCTGCTCTTCGCGCCGACTACATCCGCCATACTCCCGCGAGTGCAACCATTACGAGGTCCTGGCAAAGTACTGCGATTTGGAATGTAACGACAGTTCTACCGGCAACACTGAGAAATGTCTGGTTATTCCCGAACCGACCTCTTTCGGAGCAAAAGGGGCAGGACTTTTGGAGACGTCGGTACTTTGGCAAGTTTGATATGTTGGCTGCCTGTAGCAAACACACCTTCGAATTGATCTTCATGGTTGAGTCGCGCGCTTGCTCTTAATGTGCTTTTGGGGGTGCTTTGGTTTCAGGGCGGTGACTTATCACTAGTGTTCTACTTTTTTCGTTCACAACTGACCTGCCACAACGTCTTGGCTGGTTCGCAAGGTCGAGCGGCTCGTTTTCCAAGCGCGGAGACGCGCTTTCGAGACACGCCAACCGATTGCAGGCTCGTTCGATGTCCGGCCACGCGAATGCGGCACGCATGCTAACAAGGCGCGACAATTCGCTGCATGGTACTGGCCCAGATCCAGCGTGCCACAGGAGCTGTGGAGACTGGTGAGCTCGGGGGAGACCAGCGAACGGAAGGCACGGAACAAGGGCAAATCACGGGCGTCGACTGCGAATATGACCTTATGGCCTAATTCGCACCTTCCGTGTCTTGCACCAAATATGCGGAAGAGCCATGCAGGAAATGGAAAAGAAGGCGCAACTGGTCCGTTTGATTGCCACGACGGACCCGGTCCTGGAGGAGACGGCGGCACTGCGGGCCAAGGGGGCGGGCTGGTAGGTGGGATTGGTGGTCGAGGTGGAGCGCCAGGTACTCCTGGAGGAGGAGGAGGCTCTGGTGCGGTGACCTGCCACTGCGTATTTCCTCCAGATGGAGTTAGAGTCCGGCCTGAAGAAGGACGGACAGATGAAGCGAGCAAGGTTCACGGAAGAGCAGATTATCGCTGTGTTGAAGGAGCATGAGGCTGGGGCGAAGACGGCGGACTTGGCTCGCAAGCATGGGATCTCCGAGGCAACAATCTACAACTGGAAGGCCAGGTTCGGCGGCATGGACGTTTCCGAGGCCAAGCGGCTGAAGGCGCTGGAGGAGGAGAATGCGAAGCTGAAGAAGCTTCTGGCCGAGCAAATGCTCGATGCGGCGGCCCTTCGCGAGCTGCTGTCAAAAAAATGGTAGGGCCCGCCGCT
>NZ_AUFA01000094.1:0-7686 GCF_000426265.1 Bradyrhizobium sp. Cp5.3
AATCTGATCGCCGTTTTTTGTATTGTAAGTTGGCGCGTCTTCTGGATGACGATGCTCAATCGTTCCTCACCGAATGCCCTACCGCAGACGGCGCTGACAGATTCCGAACTCAGGCTTCTTGATCATTTGGTGAAAGACAAGGGTGGCGATCGCCCTCGACGGGGTACGCTCTCGCACTATGTCGTCAAGATCGCGCGGCTCGGAGGATACTTAGCCCGAGCCAACGATCCTCCTCCAGGAAATACCGTCATCTGGCGCGGACTATCGCGGCTGACCGATATCGAATTGGGAGCCGCGATCGAGGCAAAGATTATGGGTAATTGAAAGCGACCGCGCTCGCTTACGCACGAAGAACGCGCCGCGATCCTTGCACTCGGTAAAGACCTCAAGCGTATCTGGTTCGCTCCCACGACGAGCGATCGCGATCGCAAGGAGTTGCTCCGCACGCTGCTTGACGATGTCACCTTGAGAGTCGAGCGCGATAAATACAACGCTCACCTGACGCTGCGTTGGCGCGGCGGTCTCTTCAGTGAAGTTAATGTCGCATTGCCGCACTCGCATCCATCGCCGATCCGCACCGCCGACGATACGATCGATCTGCTGCGGCGACTGGCTGCACATTATCCCGACACCAAGATCGCCGGCATCCTCAATCGCCAAGGCCGTACAACGGCCACAGGACTGTCGTTTACGGCAAATCGTGTGTCGAGCCTGCGGACGCACTGGGAGATCCCATGCTTCGCGCCGAAACAGCAAGTGCAGGACGGCGAGTGCATGACGATCGAGAAAGCAGCACGCGCTCTCGGGATCGCACCCTCTACTTTGCATCGCTGCCTCAACGATGGCTTCATTGCCGGAGAGCAGATCACACCCGGCGCGCCGTGGCGCATCCGGATCAATGACGAGTTGCGGTCGCGCTTTGTGGAGAGCGCGCCCGAAGGTTACGTGAAGATGTTCAGGGCCATGAATCTACTCGGCGTCTCGCGGCAAACCATCTTGCAACGTGTAAAGCGCGGTGAGCTTAAGGCCGTTCACGTCTATCGCGGACGGGCAAAAGGCATACGAATTCAAGTACCTGCAGTTGATCCGGACCTCTTCGACCCTCTCAAAAAAACTGAAGGTGTAGTATGACGCAACATCCAAAAAGCCTTTGATGTCGAGGTCCAGAGCCCAGCCATAGTCCCAGCATCGCTTGCGCGTTTGCTCGATCGCCTGATGCGCTGATTTCCCTGGTCGATACCCATAGGAGTCGGGATCGAACGTTCGGTCCAACCCCGGTTCCAGATACTGCTTGACCACCATCTGTGCGACGCGGTCCGCGACCGTCGGAATGCCCAGTGGACGGATGCCGCCGTTGGCTTTGGGAATCTCCACGCGCTTGACCGCAGGCGGGAGATAGCTTCCCGACGCCATGCGATTCCAGAGCTTGTAGAGATTGTTCCCAAGGTCCTGCGCGAATTCATCCAGGCTCTGGCCATCGACGCCCGCCGCTTTTCCATTCCCTGCCACGAGCTGGTAGGCCTCCCAGACCATACGCTTGGTGATCGGCAACGGTTTGTCCGACGTCATGACGCTCCTCCCGACAAAGCCGGTTGGCGTCCGATGTCGGACAGGGTAACGCAGCCCCTTCGCTCCATGGCCATTACAGCCAGTTCAACGCTACTACAGGCTGCTCCGCCCCTGTCTCGGGTTTTGGTATTCTCCCTCGTGGTGTGCGCCACTTGCGGATTTCCCTTAACACCCCGAGCCAGGTTCCCTCGTTCCGGATTGAAGCCTGTGATGAGATCATGCCACCTATACACCGGCTGCCGCGTGGGCCGTAAGCAGGTATCGCCCACACTCTTCCGAGCATCATTATCCCCATGCTCGTTTTGACAGCGTCTGAACCCATTTCGATGCGTCATCGGCGGTTCGCTTGCGCTCATCTTCTCATCACTCACCTGACGGCGTAGCCCGCCGCCTTTTCCCCAGCGCTCACCACCACGTCTCTTAAACGCAGCAGCCTGGAGTGGTTTGAAGCCTGCCCCTGCAGGCCGGCTCCGGGAGGCCAACTCCCATCTTCAACACAGTTATGCTGGCAGATACGCACCAGCTACGAGGCACACGGAAATACGGATCGTGGACGCAGCGCTCGCACACCCCCTCATCGGAGAGCCCGTAAATGTGCTTGAGCAGCAAGAGCCCGATCATGAAGCGGGTCTCGATCCCGGGCCGGCCGTTCTCGCTGTAGAGCGGAGCGATCTCGCCGTCGATCCAGTCCCAGTCGATCTTGCCGGCGAGCAGAACAAGTTCGTGCTTCATGTTGATGATCTGGTCCAGTCGCGCCCGGAACAGGTCATTCGATCCCGTCGTCTTGTGCTTCTTCGGCCGCATCGTCCCCTCCGATGCGCAACAGAATCATGGCCCGTCGCAAAAGGAAATCCAAAAACCAATTTGCAGGGTTTGGAAGCCTCACGCTCCAAATCCCTGCAATCTTAAACGCCTCCAAGCCCCGAAAACAGACTCCCGCTCAATCGCTTAAAGCCTTGTTCACGGGCGACTACAACTGAGACAACCAAAGAGCCTCACCCTACGGCGCCTAAGATCAAGCGTCTTGCCGGAATTGCCACCCCAACCAAGTTGGCGACCAAGAGACACAGGAACTCGGAGCGTCAGTATTGCGACACATTGAGCCACGCGGTGGCTAGGTAAAGTAGCGACCGCCCTTTTGATTTGATCATTCCTCCGTGTCAGCGATTGGGCCCAGACACGATTCTACATCCCCCAGCGCTTGCACCGCCGCTTCTCCCAATGTCGTCGCATAAGCCATCGTCGCTACACCGGGAGTGCCCTACTTGAATTGGGAGTGTCGCACGTTTCTGGCGAGGCGTAGATTTGAACCTAACTTGAGGCTAATAGGATTCAGCCAAATGGCCCCTCGCCAGATCACTTGCATCACCAAAGTACCGAACCATCACGATAGCCATCGGCGCATTGAAGCAGTAGGAGGCGGCGACTGGCAGCACTCAGAAGAAACTGCAATTGCCAACGTCAAGAGCGACCCGACAGCGTACTTCGTGAGCGAGCAAGGCAAATCGGTTCTGGTTAAGGTCCAGAACCACGACGGAAGAGACTACCTGAAGACCGAGAATGACCGCTTTCTCCCCGACAACCTTCTAAGTCTTCCGGAATGTTGAAGCCGGGGCCGATGGATGCTCACCTAGTGTCTCTGCACAGTGACTATGACTCTTTGGAAGTGTCGGGATAGGCGCGGCCCATTTTGGCGCGGGCCTTGTCTGTGGTGAACATCCATTTGATGCGGGAGCGTGCGGCATTCCTCTGCCGTTCCCAAGCGGCGATTTCGCGGCGCAGTCGCTTGGGGTCATCGATCCTGCGATCGAGGCACTGTCCCCGCAGGACGCCGATCTCGATCTCGACCATGTTGAGCCAGCTTGCATGCTTGGGGGTGTAGTGGAACTCGAGCCGGCGCAAAATCCGTCTGGCTTCGGCAGGCGGGAACGTCTGATAGAGGGCGCCGGCAGAATGGGTCGATAGATTGTCCTGGACGACCCGGATGGTCTCGGCGTCGGGATAATGGATGTCGACGAGCTCGCGCATGCATTGGGCGTAGTCTTCTGCCGCACGCCGCTCGGTGACCTTGACCTTGCGCCAGGGGCGATGCACGTCGAGCAGGACGAAGAGATTGACGGTGCCGTTGCGACGATACTCGTAATCGTAACGTTCGAGCCGGCCCGGCTCGGCCGGGATCGGCTGACGCGCCTCGCCGATGAGCTGCACCGGGCTTTCATCGAAGCACACCACCGGCCGCTCGGGATTGGACGCCTCGGCGTAAAGGTCGAGCACGTCTTCCATGCGGGCGACGTATTCGCCATCGACCAGCGGAATGCACCACATGTCCTTGCGCCAGGGTTTGAGGTCATTTTCGGCCAGGCGCCGCCGAACCGTCTCGTGCGACAGGCTCTTGTGCTCGGTGAGCTTGACCATCGCACCTGCCAGCAGCTTGAGCGTCCAGCGGGCACGGCCCTCCGGCGGACCGGCACAGGCGGTCGCCACCAGCAAGGCTTCTTCCTTGCCCGTGAGTTTGCGCTCCGCTCCGGGACGCGGCTCTTCGCTCAGCGCTCGCTCCAGATTGCCTTCCACGAAGCGCCGCTTGGTCCGGTACACCGTCGAGCCGCCCACGCCGACGCTCCTGGCGATCTCCTCGTCGCTGGCCCCGGCATCGGCAGCCAGCAAAATCTGCGCTCGCTTCAGCTTGCGGGACGCATGCTTGCCGCCGCTGAGCAGCGTCTTGAGTTCGGTGCGCTCGACTTGGCTGAGTTCGACCCGATAGCGTACATTCATGCCTGCCTCCTTAATCGAGGCAGGCACGAACAACTGAATCGGATGGCCGGCGTGAGTCCCTCGGCGAAAACCTTCACGCCCAAACAGGGGCAATACCTCGCCTTCATCCACCTCTATACGCGGCTGCACCGCAGACCCCCGGCGGAAACCGACATGCAAGAATATTTTCGCGTCAGCCCGCCCTCGGTTCACCAAATGGTGCTGACCCTGGAACGAGCTGGCCTCATCAGAAGGCAGCCGAGGACACCTCGCAGCATCGAGGTCCTCGTTGATCCCCAAAACCTCCCGGAGCTAATCTGACTGCCCCCGGACGCAACCCGTCAAAATCACTGTGCAGAGCCACTAGTATCGTTAGCGCGCGATCAACCGAAAGAGCCGCCACACGACTTTCCGCTTCTCATCACTCGTCAGAGCTAAAGCCAGCGGAGAGGTACGATTGCTGCGTCGCCGGTGACAGATTGCGGACCGTCATGTCCTCGATCATGCGGCGGCGAAGTGGGCTGATCTCAGCCATCGGAAAACCTCCTGTCTGAAGGGTTGGGCTTCGAAAACCCGCAATCCTCTCAGACAGGAGGCAATCCTTGCTATGCCTCCCTACATGCCGCGACAGCGGCTTCGTTCAATCCTGAATGTCGATCGGCCCTAGTCTGCTCGCGGCATGAACCGCGTTTGAATGCACGAATCGTCATGCGAAGAATCGTACACCATCGCGAGCCGAGGATTCTTGCCCAGTCTCGGGAGCGCTGTCCACCAAATCCACAGGCTAGCCCGATGTTTTGCGTGAAGATGCGCCTTGGCTGGATCAGGCTTTACGAGGCAACAGGCGACGCCGGTGTCGTCTGTCGACGCTGCGGCATTTCGCGCCCGACCTTGCGCGAATGGTTGCGCCGTTTCCAGGAGGCCGGCGAGGCTGGGCTGGTCGAGCGCAGCCGCCGGCCGCTGCGCCAGGCGAAGCAGAAGGTCTTCGAGCCCGAGGAGTCGTTGATCCTGTCATTGCGGCGTGAGCGCAAGCTCGAGATCGAGCAATTACGCACCGAACTGATCCGCTACCACGACGTTGCGCTTTCGCTCGACACGCTGCATCGCGTGTTGTGTCGCCACGGTGAGCAGGTACTGAAGCGCCCGCGCCGCAGGACGAAGGGCACAAAGCGCTACAAGCGGCCAGTTCCTGGCGACCGGGTGCAGATGGACGTCTGCAAGATCGCGCCGGGCGTTTACCAGTATACGGCGATTGACGATTGCTCCCGCTACAAGGTGCTGGGCGTTTATCGCCGACGTACAGCGGCCAACACGCTGGACTTCTTGGAGCGCCTGATTGAGGAGACGCCGTTTTCAGCGCATCCAGACCGATCGCGGCCGCGTTGCCGAGGCTGTGCAGCAAACGCTGATGGACTGGGCGATAAAGTTCCGTTCCATAAAGCTGCGCTCTCCGCACCTGAATGGCAAGGTCGAACGGACTCAAAGACTCAAAGGGCAGACCTCGAAGAGTTCTGGTCAACGGTCGATCCGAAGGCCGCCGACATCGAGGATCGGATTGCCGAATTGCGACATCATTGGAATTGGCACCGCCCGCATGCCGCCCTCGGCGGCGGCACGCCTGTCGATCGCGTCTGCGACCTGGCGAACATCACCCCGTTCACAGACCAGGTGGAATCCCGCTTCGACCCTACAAACGAGCGGATCAGAATCCCGGAGTATCGCTTTGATCGGGCGTTCGCCGCGCTGAAATGATGTGACCAGACCCTACACTTCCTGAGCGTCTTTCCAAGCTGCCCGCGCGGCCACACATCCAGCAATTCTAAATGGTCGTTCGTGAAGTTTGTTTTGCGGGCCGGACTATGTAGGGCGCGGCGATGGAAAGTCGCGACTGAGGATCAGTAACAATGCGCGCAAAAGCGTCTTGAACCAACGCAAAAGTAGGCTGAAGTTAAAGCCGGCGGCTGCGAGGATGGCATTGATCCGGTCACCATTTCGGCCTTTGAGATAGTTGCGCCGCATCCGGTGATCGTCCTTGAGATGGCCGATCACGGGCTCGACGGCGGCACGACGGCGCATCTCACGACGGATGGCTTTGGTGACCCGGCGGACCTGACCGCTGATCCAGACCTTGAACCGATCCGGATAGTTGTGGCCGCGATAGCCCTTGTCACCATGGATGCGGCGTGCTGCGACACCTGTGAGCTTTTCGAGATCGGCGATGACGGGACCGAGCGTGTGGCCGTCATACGGATTGCCGTGAAGGGCTTTGGCATGCAGCACGAACTGGCCGCCCTTGGGCGCGGTGGCCGGCGTGGCAATCGACACCTTGCAGCCAAATTCGTAGGGGGCCCGCGCCTTACCTTTACCGATACATTCCACCTCGGGGGCGTGCAGCGAATAGACCTTCGGTCCGCGCTGACGCTGCTCTTGATGCCGAACCCGCACTGCGAGATCGAGCAGCGGGCCAAAGCGATCCTCGAGCGCGGGATCGCCCTCGATCTTGCGACGAATGTCCCGGATGATGCGGCCGAGCCGGGTGCGCAGGAATTTGAGCTCCCGCCGGGCACGCTTGAACTGATGGGCATGCGTATAGCGCCCCACCATGATGGCGGCACGCTTGGCTACGCGCAGATAGCTCTGGCGCAATTCGATGCCCTCGCGCTTGGCCAGCACAACCAGCTTCTCTATCGCCCGGTGGGTAAGCCGCGCATCGGTCGGATGCGCGATCGCCTTCTCCTGGACGGTGGTATCCACCACCACGCGCTCGAGATCCTTGCTCTCGATGGCCCCGCTCCGGTGTCCCACCGAAAGGCTCTCCTGCAAAAGCGCCGTAATCTGCTCCTCCCCCAGCCGCTGGCGCCAGCGCGTGAGCGATGAGCGATCGAATGGCAGTTTGTGCTGAAACACCACTTCCCCGCAGAAATACTGAAAATACGGGTTCTCCACCCACCGCTCGCACAGCGCCTCATCGGAGAGGTTGTGCATGTGCTTGAGGACGAACAGGCCGGCCACCAATCGCGTCGGCAGCGGCGGCTGCCCTGGCCCGACGCGACAGACCGAACCAAAGCGTCCCGCCAGAAAGTCCCAATCCATCTCCGCTGCCAACCGCACCAGCGGATGGCGAAGATTGATGATCTTCTCCAGTGATGGACCAAACAGGTCGTTCTGACGATCGTCGCGCGGCTGGCTCACGGGTCTTCCTCCGACAGCGAATCTGCCGTCAAAGGAATCACGAAGCTCCGAAATCCGGAATTCCAAATCGCAAGAAAACCAAGACTCGCCCCCAGCTTTCTTGCAAAATCGAATACTTGCTCAACTCAAATCACAGCGCCAAATCAATCGCTTCCGAATTCTTCACACACGACT
>NZ_AUFA01000095.1:0-7661 GCF_000426265.1 Bradyrhizobium sp. Cp5.3
ATCCTTGCCGAGCTTCGCACTGGTCCAGGTCTTGCCGCCGTCGGTGGAGACCGCGACCTCCTTGATGCCCTTGCCGCCGTCGAAGGCGATGCCGCGCAGGGTCGTAGCTCCCACCTTCAGCTTGGCGCCATCGGGCACGCTGGTGATGAAGGAGCGGATGGTGAAGCGGTTGATCGGGATGGTCGCCTTCGGCGCGGTGCCGGGCTCGATCGCATTGTTCGGCGTGTCCGGAATCCGGTAGGCCGACTTCATCCAGAAGCCGTCATAGACGCTGTCGATGACGGTGATCTCGTTGAGATGCTTGACCCAGTAGGTGCCGTAATAGCCCGGCACGATCAGGCGCAGCGGAAAGCCGTTGAGGAACGGCAGGTCCTCGCCGTTCATGCCATAGGCCAGCATCACCTCGCCGTCGGTGGCGTGCTCGAGATCGAGCGCCTTGACGAAGTCCGGCGTCCTGTCGCTGGCCGGGCCGTCCATGCCGTTGAAGGTGACCTGCTTGGCGCCGGCCTGCACGCCCGCCATCCCGAGCACGGTCTTCAGCGGCACGCCGCGCCAGCGTGCATTGCCCATGGCGCCGTTGGCGAGCTGGCCGCCGGCGACGCGCGGATCGGAGAAACCGCGGCTGTTGCCGGAGCACTGGTTGACGGCGACGATCTCGGTCGCCTTCATCTTCCGGATATCCCTCAGCGACAGCTTGAGCGGCTTGTCGACCTTGCCCTTGATCTCGAGCGTGAACTTGTCGGGATCCAGATTGTAGGGCAGATCCGACAAATGATAGCGGACGAAGAACGCGTTGTTCGGCGTGATCGGGCCGTCATTGAACACCGCGAACGGTGTCTCGAGCTGCGGCGGCCGGCTGGTCAGGCCGATCATCGGCCGCTTCTGCGGATATTTCACCAGCGGCCGTTCGCCATTGGCGAAAGGCAGGGTCACGGTGTCCTCGGCGAGCACTTTGCTGGCGCCGAATCCCGCCGCCAACGCGGCGAGGCCCGCTCCTTTGAGCAGGTCGCGTCTGTCAATCATACGTCTCCCTCCGGAGCGATTGTTTTTGAACTGCAATCACCACTGCAGCACAAAGGTCATCATTTGCGTTAACGGTTACAAACTGAACTTGAGTCATCCAGTAGATCGCGATGCCTCCATACCATCCTTGGTCCGGGGCGCGGCGAGACGGCCGTCGCGAAAACGGTGCTGTGAGCGCAGTCCACGAGATCATGCCAGTACCGTGGTAAAGTCGGATAGTGAAAAATGCTAACGCAAGCTGTAAGCGAGCCTATCGGAGCCCTTTGAGCGACTTGGCTTGCTCGAAGCCTACGCGACGTGGTCTCGTGGAGGAGTGACGGGCGCCGGTGAGTTCGTCCGCGACTACAATACCGAGATGCCTGCGGCAGGACATTCGTGTCCGTCAAAGACAGTTCGCTTATGACGCTCGCCCGCTTCGACCCCGGCTCATGTTGCAGTGGCCTCCGCGGAGCGCATGGCCGCAAGCGACTTCGTGAGGTCGGCAATGAGATCGGTGGGGTCCTCAAGGCCAATATGCAGGCGCACAAGACTGCCCGACAATGGGAAGGGGCGATCGGTGCGCGTAAAGTGGGCCGGCAAGACGAGGCTCTCATAGCCTCCCCAGCTCGAGCCGATCCCGAACAGCTCCAGCGTATCCATGAAGGCTGTGAGCGCGATTTGAGAACGTGACGCAAGCTCGACGCCAAAAAGTGCGGAGGAGCCACTAAAGTCGCGTGACCAGAGCGCGTGTCCCGGATCGTCGGGCAGGCCGGGATGTAGTACGCGCAGTACGTCCGGCTGCGCCCGAAGCCAGCGCGCGACGGTAAGCGCACTTTGCATCTGGTGGCGCATCCGTACACCGAGTGTGCGCATGCCCCGCAGGACCAGATAGCAGTCATCCGGACTGGTTGAGAAGCCGAGATCCGCTACGACGTTACGAATTGGTCGCCACCATTCCTCGGTCGTGGCGATAGTTCCCATCATCACATCCGAGTGGCCGCAGAGATATTTGGTTGCCGCCTGGATCGAGATGTCAACGCCGTTGGCGAGGGCGTCGAAGAACAGCGGGCTCGCCCAAGTGTTGTCGAGCAGAACGGGGATCGATCTTGCGTGCGCCGCCTTCGCGATGGCGGGTATGTCCTGCACCTCGAAGGTAAGCGAGCCGGGACTTTCGCAGAATACCGCTCGCGTATTGTCGCGAAAGAGCCCGGCGATTCCCGCTCCGATTAAGGGGTCGTAATAGGTTGTCTCGATACCGTTCCGCGCTAGTAAGCCATCGCAGTAGGCGCGCGTAGGTCCGTAGACCGTATCCACCATGAGTAGGTGATCACCCGTCTTGAGGACGGCGGTGAGAGCAGCCGTAATGGCGGCAAGCCCGGACGGCAGAACAATCGCGCGGTGGCAGCCTTCGATCCTCGTGATTGCCTGCTCGAGCGCGAATAGTGTGTCAGTGCCGTGGATACCGTAACGCAGCGCCCCGAAACGGTCGGCGCGCGTGGCGCTGAAGGCGGCAAGGTCCTTAAACAGAATCGTGGACGCACGTGATACCGGGGGGTTGACCGGGCCGGTGGCGGCACGGCCACCTCGGACGAGCAGCGTGTCTTTTTTCATGACGCAAACCTTGGAGTAGGGGGAGATCAGTGCGCCGCGCGCGACCAGAGGGGCATGGATATCTTGCGGAATAGCTATTTCAGACTAAAGAATTCGGCCCGACGTGGAGGCCGAGTTTTATGGGCACTCTGTGAGAGTCGTCTCGCATTGATGCGGGGCGGTACGTCAAATGATTAGGCTTAGGGCTTTAACTACACAATCCAAATTTCTTGACGACATTCATAAGCGATTTTGGTCAGTGCCGATTATCGCTGCGGGCAGACCTGATCGGCTGCCGACTGCTAGCGCCGAGACTCTGCCGCTGAGATCAAAAACCATAAGGCATACTTTGAGGGCTCTCTTTCAACCTTCAGGTTCATCAGGCCTCTGCCGGGGTTCATGCGAAGCGTCCACAGGGTGCACTTCAGAAAAATTGAACTGACCCGTGAATATATCTCGTTTGCTTGATCCAAAAAACGACGCGATGCTGATGCCTAGAAAATAGAAGAAAGCGAGACGGCGCCCGCCACGTTGCGTGACAGCGTTCAGCTCTAGCGAACAGGTTGAGTCGGGAGGATGCCATTTCGCAAAGAGCGAGTCGCTTCGGACGGGAGCGCCGGATTTCCCGAGCTCCACGCGCCCTTCGCGGATCGGTTGTCCGAAGGGCGACTCTGTCTGATCAGCGTGCGTTACGCAATCGGTTACGTTGCGGCGATCGCGTTGAAGCCTGTGCGCGTGGGCTGAAAAGATTATCAGCTCTATGACGGGGGTTGGGCCTGGGCGGCGTTCGCCGAGATCCTATTGCCATAACAAATCCGAAACGTTCCAAGAGGCCGGGCGGGCTCACGGTTAGAAGTCCGTCACGGAAGATATGTTTGACGAACAGGAGGGGTGGAGACCATGAGAAACGTTCTGGCAATCGCGGCAGGCATGGCGGCACTTGCGCTGACGGCATCGGTGGCGTCGGCAGACACGTTGTCCAACGTCAAGTCGAAGGGCTTCCTTCAGTGCGGTGTGAACGTAGCCCTGGCGGGCTTTTCCGCTTCGGATGACAAGGGTCAGTGGACTGGTCTCGACGTCGATTTTTGCCGCGCGGTTGCAGCAGCCGTATTCGGTGACCCCAGCAAGGTCAAGTTCACCGGCCTGACTGCCAAAGACCGGTTTACCGCGCTTCAATCCGGAGAAATCGACATCCTATCGCGCAACACCAGTTGGACTGTGAGCCGCGACACTTCGCTTGGCATCAGCTTCGTCGGCGTTATGTACTATGATGGCCAGGGTTTCATGATCGACGCGCGGAAGTTGCCCGATGTTAAGTCGGTCAAGCAACTGTCGGGCGCGGCGATCTGTGTGGCGGCGGGCACGACGACCGAATTGAATCTCGCCGACTACTTCAAGGCCAACAAGATAGACTACACACCCGTTGTCTTCGACACCCTTGAGGAGACAACCGCGGCCTACAACGCGGGTCGTTGCGACGCCTTCACAAACGATCAATCCGGGCTTTACGCGGCTCGTCTGCACACGTCGTCGCCCAAGGACTTCGTCATATTGCCGGAGATCATTTCCAAGGAGCCGCTCGGGCCCGCCGTTCGCCAGGGGGACACCAGGTGGCTCAACATCGTGAAGTGGACCTACTTTGCGCTGCTTGATGCTGAGGAGGCTGGTATCACTCGGTCGAATGTCGATGAGATGAAGGGGAGCAGCAATCCCGACATCAAGCGGATGCTCGGGACTGAAGCCGGAACGAGGATCGGCACTGATCTGGGCCTCTCAAACGACTGGGTCGCTAACATCGTCAAGGCGACCGGCAACTATTCGGAAATCTTTGAGCGCAACCTCGGTTCAGGTAGCCCCTTGAAGATCGCCCGCGGTGTCAACGCGTTGTGGACCAAAGGCGGCATCCAATACGGCGTGCCGATACGCTGACAGCCCTGCGATGGGCTTGAGGCAATCGAGCCTTGTTCAGAATCATGGCACGCCACATCGGCATCAAGAATTCACGCGAGGGGAGCGCAGTGTCACAGGAGGTAATGCTCGATGTCGCGCCGACGAAAGCGTCGCCGTTCTATGACCCGAAGCTGCGAAGCATCGTCGTTCAGGGCGTAATTATCGTCCTCTTGGTGTCCGGGCTCTGGTGGATCTCTGACAACACGATCGAGAATCTGCGTCGTTCCAATATCCCGACAGGATTTGAATTTCTGAACGGACGCTCCGGGTTCGAGATTCCCGACCGGCTTATTGATTACAGTTCGGAGTCATCCTACGGCCGGGCCCTGCTGGTTGGCATTGTGAATACGGCGCGTGTCGCCGTTTTGGGCATCATCGCCGCCACGATCATTGGCTTTATGGTTGGTATCGGCCGACTATCGAGCAACTGGATGATACGCAAGCTCGCGACCGTCTACATTGAAGTCTTTCGCAATATCCCGCTGCTGCTCGTCATTCTCTTTTGGTACCAGGGGGTGCTTGCGTTGCTGCCCAACGTCCGCGGCAGCCTGTCGTTGCCCTTCGGCTCATATCTGAACAATCGCGGTCTTTATCTCCCGCGCTTGATCTGGAGCCAGGGAGCTTGGGTCATCATTGCGGGGCTCATGGCAGCCATTGTGCTGTCCTGGTACGTCGCGCGAAGGGGGCACGCGCGCCAGATGGCAACGGGACAGCAATTCCCGGTCTTCTGGGTGTCTGTTGCGCTCCTCATCGGTTTTCCGTTGCTTGGTTGCGCGCTTGCAGGATTTCCGATGACCGTCGAATTCCCACAGAAGGGCACCTTCATGCTGACGGGCGGCCTTAACGTGAAGCCCGAATTCCTGTCGCTACTTTTGGCGTTGTCCTTCTATACGGCAGCTTTCATCGCAGAAATCGTTCGTGCTGGCATTCAGGGTGTCCCGAAGGGCCAGACGGAAGCCTACTCTGCGCTGGGTGTCCGCTCTGGCCAGGGATTGCGCCTGGTGATCATCCCGCAGGCGCTACGTATCATCATCCCGCTGCTGACGAGCCAATATCTGAACTTGACGAAGAACTCGTCGCTTGCTGTGGCGGTCGGCTACGCGGATTTGTACGCAGTCGGCGGTACGATCCTGAACCAGACCGGGCGGGCGATCGAGGTCGTCGTAATCTTCATGGTGGTCTATCTCGGCCTGAGCATTCTGACCTCGCTCGTCATGAACTGGTTCAACGTCAAGCTGGCACTGAGGCAGAGGTGAGCCATGCAGCAACATGAAATCGCCTGGGTGCGCACCGACATCGCCCCTGCACAAGCTGCGCCCAGATCCGAGGTCGGGATCGTAGCCTGGATGCGCAAGAATCTCTTCGCGACGCCGGCGGATATGTTCCTGACGGCCATTGCTGTGCTCGTGGCAGCGTGGGCGCTGCCACAGATCCTGAACTGGCTGTTCTTCAATGCCGTCTGGATCGGCACCGACCGAACCGCTTGCCTTACCATGGAACAGGGCGGGCAACTGCCAGCCGATTGGTCGGGTGCGTGTTGGCCATTCGTCTCCAACCGGTTCGGCTATTTCATGTTCGGCCGCTATCCGTTGGAAGAGCGCTGGCGCGTGATCCTGGCGGGTATCATTTTCGTGGGACTGCTTGCCCCGCTGCTCATTCCGCGCCTGCCGTTCAAACGAGTTAATGCAATCCTGTTCTTCGGTATCTATCCGTTCATTGCCTTCGTTCTGCTGGTTGGCGGGATCTCGGGACTGCCCTATGTCGAGACCCCACTCTGGGGTGGACTTATGGTCACTCTCGTCCTCGCCTACGTTGGCATCGTGGTTTCGCTCCCCCTGGGCATTCTCTTGGCTCTTGGGAGGCGTTCCAACATGCCGACGGTCAAGCTACTTTCTGTCATTTTCATTGAAACTGTGCGGGGAGTCCCACTGGTCACAGTGCTGTTCATGGCAGCGTTCATGCTTCCACTTTTCGTGCCGCCCGGTACGACATTCGACAAGTTGCTCCGTGCGCTCATCGGCGTTGCGCTGTTTTCATCCGCTTACATGGCGGAAGTGGTGCGGGGTGGGCTGCAGGCTATGCCCAAGGGCCAGTCCGAGGGAGCGGATTCTCTTGGGCTCAGCTATTGGCAAAAGACCGGGCTGATCATCCTGCCGCAGGCCCTAAAGCTCGTCATTCCGGGGATCGTTAATTCCTTCATCGGACTGTTCAAGGACACGACGCTGGTCCTCGTCATCTCGATGTTCGATCTGCTTGGGATCGTCAAACAGGGCATTTCCGGGGATGCCAATTGGGCGACGCCGCAGACCGCAAGGACCGGCTATATCTTTGCCGCGGCGATCTTCTGGATCTTCTGTTTCGGCATGTCCCGATATTCGCAACATGTGGAACGGCGTCTTGAAACTGGGCATGGGCGGTGAGAAGGAGGCCTGCATGAGCACAAAACGGATGTCCGGCGCCACGAAACTGGATGTCAGCAGGACGCGAGTTTCGCCGACTGATGTCGCAGTTGAGATCATCGGCATGAACAAATGGTATGGCGGGTACCACGTTCTAAAGGACGTCAACCTCAAGGTGATGTGCGGTGAGCGCATTGTTGTGTGCGGGCCGTCGGGGTCCGGCAAATCGACCATGATCCGCTGCATCAATCGCCTGGAAGAGCACCAGAAGGGCAAGATCATCGTCGACGGCAAGGAGCTTACGAACGATCTCAAGAAGATCGACGAGGTTCGCCGTGAGGTCGGTATGGTGTTTCAGAACTTCAATCTCTTTCCGCATCTTACGATTCGGGGATGTCCCGGGTTCTGTTGAATTTCTGAAGAGGTCGGCGTTGCCCACCTTGAGCCGGTAGGCTCGGGGTGCTGATTCCACAAAGGAGAGCAACGCCATGACGAGAGATATCACACCGGCTGGTTCGCCGGCGACTGGGGCTGTGGACGAAGCGTTTGCAGAAGTGCGGGCGAGCTTTGATCGGTTCTGCCTTGCGGCGGGGATCGAGGCGCTCGGCACGATGATGGAGGCGGATGTCACGGCGGCCTGCGGGCCGCGCCACGGTCGCGATGCGGCGCGGCGGGCGCACCGTTGGGGCCGAACGCGGGGACGGATCGGCTTCCACGGCG
>NZ_AUFA01000096.1:0-7493 GCF_000426265.1 Bradyrhizobium sp. Cp5.3
AATCGCGGGCAGGATGTCAACCCCCGATACTCCAAAATGATCCGCTGCCGGGTTCATGGTTCTTTCCGCGGTCGTCTCTGTGCACGAGCGCCGCATGATGGCGTTCAAGAGGTGTGGCATCCCGATGTTAAGAGCGCGGTGCGCGTAACGCCCGCAGGGACGACTTCGAGATTGCCAGCACCGTCGTCCCGGCAGGGACGCATGCTCCGCCGAAGGCGGATCTGGGTTTATTTTAGGACTACTTCATGCGGTACGCATCTCTGCCTGGAATTCGGTGCCATCTGTCCAGATGGCATGGAGGATGACGGCCATTTTGCGCGCGACAGCAACCTTGGCCTTCTTGGTGCCGATGCGTTTGGCCAACTTGCTGCCCCAGCGCTTGAGCGAAGAACCTCGCCTGACAACAGTCAGCAGGACGTTCGCGGCCTCGAACAGATAAGTTCGCATCTGGTGGTTGCCGCGCTTGGAGATGCGGCCAGTGCGATCCATCTCACCAGATTGATAACGTCTTGGTGTCAAGCCGAGATAGGCGCCGACGTCGGCGGAGTGTCGGAAGCGAGTGGGGTCGTCGATGGTAACGACGAAAGACAGGGCAGTCAGTGGACCGATGCCGAGAACGGTCATCATTCGCCGAACGGTCTGGTCAGCTTTTGCCGCTGCCAGGAGTAATCGATCGAACTTCTCAATCTGCTCAGTCAAGCAGGCCTGGACAAGGAGTAGCGGTGCGAAAATATCTTGTAAATCCGGCGCTTCAGCGAGCACGGCGTCGACTTTGCGACCGAGGTTAGTCGAGCCGGCCTTGCCGAGCACTATTCCCAGCCCCTTGCACAGACCGCGCATTTGGTTGTCAATATCTCGCCGTAGATTCACCAGCCTGTTTCGAGCCGCCAGCATCGAACGGGTTTTCCAGTTCTCCGCCCCCTTAACGGCCGCTTCCCGGTACCAACCCATGCGGGCCATTTCGGCCAACCCCCTGGCATCGTTCTGATCCGACTTGTTGATGCGCATCGATAACGCTGCGTTGGCATGACGCGCGTCCAGGCAAATTACCGGAAAGCCTAGCGCTTTGAGTTGGTGCCAAAGCCAATTGGAAAGCGAGCCCGTTTCAAACACGATCCGTTCAGCGTTGCCGGCGTGCTGCCGCAAGAGTTTGGCGATGGCCTCAGGATTGGTCGACGCGCAACCTTCGAATGTCACGCCGCCGGTTTGGTTCAAAACGCAAATGCTGGTTTCTTCCATAGAGATGTCCAGACCAACGTACTGCTTCATGGCGCTGCTTCCTTTCGATAATCTGCGGAGACTGATCCTACTGACCCTCGTGTCCTCAGGAAGACGTCAGCCGCGATTACGCCATGTTAACAAGCCGGATTGAGCTGGGCCTGGCAAGCGAGCGCTCGCCATAGCAATCCCAGGAACAGGCGCAATAATTCCCTGAACCAGGCGAGGATGCGGCGCAAGTTGTGGCCGACGGCTGAGAGGATGACGTTGGCGGCGTCGCCGGCGCGGCCTTTCAGGTAGCAGCGGCCGAGATGACCTTCTGCTTTCATGTGTCCGATGACGGGCTCGATGGCGGAGCGGCGGCGCAGCTCGCGCTTGATGACGCCGAAGACGCCGCGCCTCTGGCCGGAGATGAAGACGCGACGTGGATTTTGAGCGTCGTGGCCGCGGTACCCCTTGTCGACATAGGCCCGCTCGATCGGACAGCTGGTGAGTGTCTCGGTGCGGTCGATGACGCCTCGCAAGGTGTGACCGTCGTAGGGGTTGTCGGGCATCGCGCTGGCGTGCAGCACGAACTGGCCTCCGGGGGCTCGGCCGTTGTTCGTGACGATGGAGGCCTTCACGCCGAATTCATAGGGCGTGGCGGCCTTGCCCTTGCCGATGCACTCCACCTCCGGGGCATGAAAGGAATAGAGCTTCCAGCCGCGCTGGCGCTGCTGCTGTGAGCGGATCTGGCTGGCTCGACCAAGGGGGAGTGCGAACGCCTCTTCCAGTGTTGGTTGGCCCTCAATCTTGCGGCGGATGTCGCGGATGATCCGGCCCAGCCGGCTGCGCAGGATACGCAACTGCCGCTGATGCCGTCCGAATTGTTTGGCATGAGCGTAGCGACCCGCCATCATCGCGGCTGCCTTGGCCACGCGAGAATAGGATTGCCGCAGCCTGACGCCGTGTTGTCTCGCCATGCGGTTGAGCCCCCTGATGGCCGCATGCAAGAGCTTGGCATCGGTCGGAAAGGTGATGGCCTTCGGTTGCACCGTGGTGTCGACCGTGACCCGCTTGAGGTCCTGGCTGCGTAACGCGCCGGCCACGTGCGCCACCCGCAGGCTCTCAGCCAGCAGCAGCTCCAGCTTGTCGCCGAGCCGCTTGCGCCAATGGCTCAGGTCCGAGCGCTCGTGCGGGAAGGTGTGCTGGAAGAACTCTTCGCCGGTGAAGAACTGTCGAGTGGGCCGAGGGAGTTTCACCCTCAGCCCCTCACAGAACCGGACGTGATACTCTCGCATCATCCGGCTCTTGTTACCCAACTGTTGCGCGACCAAGGCGTGCCCAGTGGACGAAGAGCGAGGGGTTACGCTTCGCAATGCTGTTCAGCCGCCGCAAGCTCCGTCCCCGGTGCCTTTTGAGCGGCTTGTACTTCCGTCGGAGCCAGGCTCCGAGACGTTCGTCGAAGTACGTGAACAGCTTCCACAGCTCCGTTGGATAGAAGCGCCCATAATACTGCCACCACCCTTGAAGGACCGGATTGAGTATTCGGGCTATATCAACCAACGGAAGCGGCGCGTGCTGTGGCAAGCGCCAGCTCCTTATCCGCTCCCGCATGCGTTTGAGCGCCTGCGGGCCAATAGCGGGAAGGAAGCGCGTGAAGAGCTTGCCCCAACGGTTCTTCGCCCTACGGGGTCGGAAGGTGAAGCCAAGGAAGGTGAAGTGGATCTGCGGATGTGTCCCCCGTCGATTGCTGTCCTTGCAGTAAACCACTTGGGTTTTCTGCGGGTGCAGCGTCAGATGACAGTCGGCCAACCTTTTCTCCAAAACCGCCTTCAGATGCTCCGCCTCTTGCCGTGTCCGGCAATGGCAGATTGGTCGAGTCGCCCGGGGGGATTTCACCCCCAGGCGCTCCCAGATCCGTACGTGAACCTCTCGGTTCATACGGCTCTTACCGTCCAGCCGCCACCTTGTGCAGCATCGTCCAATGGGACAACAGCACCGGCGCGCGACATACAACGTCGCGCAACCAGTGCGTTGCCCGTCTTCGATGTCGTTTCAGGCGTTTGTATTTCGACATCGCCCATCGCGCGAGGCATCTGTCGAGATAACGTAGTGTCGGGTAAAGCGCCGATTTGTAGTACCGACCATAGTAGTTCATCCAACCTCGGATGACCGGGTTGAACATCCTCGCCAAGTCGTCGATCCTCTTATCCACACGGCAGTGTAGTTGCCAAGCGCGGATTTCCTGTCGGATTGCCTTCGTCGCGGCGTTGCTGACACCGGGGCTGAAGTTGACGAAGTGCTTTCCCCAACGGTTCTTCGACCGACGGGCGCGAAACGTGTAGCCCAGAAAGTCGAATTTCTGTTCGGGATAATCACCTCGTCGGTCATCATCCTTACAATAGACGATCTTCGTCTTGTCCGGATGAAGCTCCAGTCCACATTCAGCAAAGCGCTTCGCAAGCGCGTCCTTCAGTTCTTGTGCCTGCTGCTCACTATCGCAATGGCAGAGGATGTCATCGGCATAGCGTTCGAACGGTATTTGCGGATGGTTCTTCGCCATCCAGCGATCGAACGCATAGTGAAGGAACAGATTCGCCTTCAGCGGTGATACCACCGAGCCCTGAGGCGTGCCCTTCTCGCGGGGCTCAAGGGTACCGTCTTCCAGTTGAACGGCGGCTTTCAACCATCGTTCAATGTACAACAGCACCCAAGCACAGTTCGTGTGTTTCCAAACCGCCTTGAGCAAGAGCTCATGCGGAATCGAGTCAAAATAACCCCGGATGTCGAGATCGAGCACGAAGGGATGCTGCCAGCAGCGCTGGCGGGCAACCCCAACGGCATCAAGCGCCGATTTTCCGGGTCGATATCCGAAGGAATCTGGATGAAAGTGCTTCTCCAAATTCGGTTCCAGATATCCTTTGACAACCGCCTGTGCGACGCGATCCGATACCGTAGGTATTCCTAACGGCCTCTTGCCGCCATCGCGCTTGGCGATCTGCACACGCTTGACCGGCGGTGGAAAGTAGCTGCCCGAAGACATTCGATTCCAGAGCTTGTACAGATTATTCTGCAAGTCTGCTTCGAACGCTTCAATCGACTGCTCGTCCACACCGGCTGCGCCCCGATTTGCTTTAACCCGTTTGTACGCTTCCCAGACCCAGCGTTTGGGGATGTCATACGGCTTTGCTTGACCCAAAAGAGTCCTCCCGTTTCCGGTTGTTCTTCCAATCAAGCGGGACAGTGCCGTGCCTTCGCTCCAACGCCATTACAGCGCCTTCATCACTACTACACACGGCTCCGCCCCTGCATCGCGCATTGGTACTCAGACTCTTGTGGGGCGGCCACTTGAGCCGCTCCCTTGGCATCGCGATACAGGTTCCCACGTTCCGCACAGAAGCCTGAACCGAGGTCACGCCACCTCGCCTGCCGGACGCCGCCTGAGCCGTAAACAGGTGTCGCTCAGACTGATCCCAAGGTAACGACTTCCCCTTGGTTTTGACGTCTTCCCTACGCTTTCGACAGTTCATCGGTGGTTGGCTTGCGCTCGTCTCCTCGATCCTCACCTGACAAAGTCTTGCTCTGCCTTTTCCGGTCTCGCTCACCACCTCGACCATGAAGCCGAAGCAGCAGCCGGTGGTTTGAACCCTGATCCTGCAACCCGAGTTCGAGGGGCCGCCCCTCATCTTCTGTGCAGCAAGGCTGCTCAAAGGTGTTCTACATCACACCTCCTCGCGCCGTCGTGGCGCACCATCATCGGCATAGCGTTCGAACGGAATGCGCGGAAACGTCCGACGCATCCACGCATCGAAGCTATAATGCAGAAAAAGATTCGCCAGCAGCGGGCTTACCACTCCACCTTGCGGTGTCCCGGCTTCCCGTTTCTGGATGGTCCCATCGGGCATCTCTACCGGAGCCTTCAGCCATCGTTCGACATACAGCAAAACCCAGGGCTCCTGACTGTGCTTCCGAAGCGCTCGCATCAGAAGGGCATGATCGATCGTGTCGAAAGACTACTCGACAGACTACCCACCACCGCGCTCATCATCTCGACGACTATCCCGATCAGGTAACCATCGTTCGGTCGCGCCATCCCTTTGAGGGATCTGCGCTTAATGTGCTTGGCTGGTGTCATCGACGCGGCGAACTTCATCTGACGCTTGTACTGCCCGATGGTACCCGTGCCCTTGTACCGGCCGCGTGGACAGATCTGCCTATCGCACAACATTTACCGCGTGCAAGCCCGCAAAGCGCTCGAGCGGCATTCCTGGCTTCCCACGCCGAGCTGCTGCACGTCCGAACGATCGTCGACGCTTTGCTGCGGCAATTGGATGCCGCGCATACTGTCCTACCACCGGAATCGGAGGACAGCCATGCAGCAGCTAAGCTTTCTCGACCCACCACCTCAGCGCGGGGCCGTACCCGTATGGGGGGCCCTCGATAAAGAGCAGCGCGCACAACTCGTGCTGCGACTCGCCCGACTAATCGCCCGAGCAATCGCCACTGCCGGAGATCACAACGATGAACGAACTGAGCAAGATCACCGCTGAGCACCTACGCCGATGCGCAATCGTCTACGTGCGTCAGTCCAGTACGACGCAGGTCGAGCATAATCGCGAGTCCACTACCCGTCAGTACGAGTTAGCCGAACGCGCCGCGCGGCTTGGTTGGCGACGCGATCAGGTGAAGGTCATCGATGAGGACCTCGGTATTTCCGGTTCCGGCCTTTCCGAGCGCACCGGGTTCGCGCGTATGACCGCGGAGGTCGGCCTCGGCCAGGTGGGCATCGTGCTCGGCTTGGAAGTCTCGCGACTAGCGCGCAATAATGCTGATTGGTACCGTCTGCTCGATCTATGTGGCCTGACCCACACGCTCATCGGTGATGGAGATGGGATTTATCATCCGGGCTTGTTCAATGACCGCCTGGTGCTCGGGCTCAAAGGTACGATGTCAGAAGCAGAGCTGCATGTGTTGCGTGCGCGGCTGCTCGGTGGCATCCGCAACAAGGCCGCACGCGGAGAACTGCACCGCGGGCTGCCGGTGGGTCTGGTACGGGGCGACGCCGACGGGGAGGTGCTGCTGCATCCTGACGAGTCGGTGCAAGCCGCGATCCATGCTGTCTTCGACCGGTTTGCCGAATTCGGCTCGGCACGACGCGTGTGGCTGTGGTTCCGCTCGCAAGGCCTGCGCTTTCCGCTGCACTCCAACAGCCTTGTCGATCTCCGCTGGGTCACCCCCACTTACACAAAGATCCACCAGGTCCTCACCAACCCGTTCTATGCCGGCGTTTATGTGTATGGCCGCACCCAGCAGACATGCTATCTCGATGCGGGCTGTCGAATCCGAAAGCGCATCAGACAACGCGACCGCGAGCAGTGGCCGGTGTTCATTCGTGACCATCATGCCGGATACATCGATTGGAATACCTTCGAGGCGAACCAGAAGCGCCTGGCGCAGAACATCCGTCCTCGACCGCACCAGAGCGGGGGCGCCGTGAGAGAAGGCGCAGCACTCCTGCAAGGCCTCGCCGTATGCGGACACTGCGGTCGGCGCCTGGCCGTACACTACAGCGGCCGGTTCTCGGCGCCCGGATACCACTGCGCCGGCAAGAACATCGTCAACGGCCGGGGCGAGTACTGCCTCAACATCGCCGGTGTGCAGATTGATGCGGCTGTCGCCGAAGCGTTCCTTGCGGCTCTCGCGCCCGCAGGCCTGGAAGCCTCGCTCCAGGCGATCGAGCAATTCGATGCCGATCACGAGACGACTCTCGCGCAGTTCCGTCGCGACGTCGAGCGTGCGCGCTACAACGCGCAGCGCGCCGAGCGACGCTATCGCGCCGTGGACCCGGAGAATAGACTCGTCGCGCGTGGACTCGAAGCAGAATGGGAAAGCGCTCTGCTGGAACTGGAGACTGCCGAATCCGAACTCTCGGACCGCGAACATGCCCGACCGCGCCTTTCAATTACCCACATTTGGAATCGGATTTGAACGACGCGCTGCGGGCGAAATCTTGAATCGGAAGAATCTGTTGTGATTCATTGTTGAGCACCTGATTCGGAGGCGTGGGGTGCTTGATGGGCTTGGTGAAGGACCGCGCGGAGGCACGTGCTCAGCGATTGACGGCCGGCATTGAGACTGAGGCGTGGGTTGATCGGGAAGCTGTGGGAAGCGAGTTTAAGGATCAGCGGCTTGGCCGCCGGTTCTGCAAATTGCTCGCACAAATCGGGAGTGACATGGGTCAAAGCATCCCGCTGGTTTGTCAGGACTGGGCCAACACAAAGGCCGCCTATCGC
>NZ_AUFA01000097.1:0-7261 GCF_000426265.1 Bradyrhizobium sp. Cp5.3
ATCGTCGCCTCCCTGTCGGAGGCCCGGGACGAATCGATCGATGAGTCAAAAATCAGGCGCCGCGCACTTTACTGAAAAGCAGGGCCACTACCTGGCCTTCATCTATACCTACTCGTACATGTTCGGACGGCCGCCTGCCGAAACCGATATGCAGCGCCACTTCGGCGTCAGCCCGCCCTCAGTCCATCAGATGATTGTCACGCTCGAACGCAACGGCCTCATTCGCCGTCAAGCCGGTGCCCCCAGAAGCATCGAAATCCTCGTGCCACCAGAAAACTTGCCGATCCTAGATTGGCTCGGTATCAAACCGTCAAAACCACTGTGACGAGCCACTAGCTCGCTCTCCGTTCGGACTCGGCCGAGGATTCAAGTAGTGGCAATTCGAGGCTCGGTATCTCCGGCATGGCCTTGCCGGCGATCGCCTGCAGGTCGCCGACCATGCCGACCGTCGACTCCACGACGGCCAGGATCTGCGTCTCCCGCTTGGCCCACTGACGGCCCATGAACTTGCGCTCCTTGTCGAGGTCCTCACGCATGTCGTTGAACTTCTCGACCACCGCTTCGACGCGCTGGCGGAACTTTGTGCCGGTCAGGTAGTGATAAACCTGCTCCATCTTGGTCTGCTGACCCTGCTGAACGAGGCGCGAGCTGCTCACATTGATCAGACCCTGGCGGAGCGCGACGGCGACCGGCAATGCGCAACGCGGATGAGCCACCCATACCCCATCGACCAAGTCAAATTGCTCGATATGCTTCGGCAGCGCATGGGAGATGATCAGAGCGATATCGGCGCCGGAACGACGCTGGTCATCACGCAATTTAGCGAGCCACCCGTCACTCCATGCCTTAGTGCGCTTGGTTTCCCAAAGGATGATGCCGGCAGATTGGCCAATAGCACCATTCACCTGTTGAATAACGTCCGCCCCGAGCTCACCTTTTCCAACCGGCTCTATCGAATCGGTCGGAAAACGTCCGCGCAGAAGCTCTTCGAGCTCGAGCTCGAGTACTTCCCCTTGGGATTGCTGTGATCCCTGCTCGGCCTTGCGCTTGAGCTCCTCGATCGTTCGAGACATGGACTCGATGGTCTGGTCCTTCTCGGCAACGCGTAAGCGCGCAGCCTCGTCGGCTTCCTGCCTGGCCTTGATCTGGATTTCGCTGATTGAGGCCTGCACGCGCTTCTCTATTGTCAGGTCGAGTTCGCGCTTTTCCTCTTCGAGTGCGCGCTGCTGTCGCATCAGTTCGGCTTGCTGCTTTTGGGCCTCGGCAAGCTTTGCGTTGTTGGTAAGCAGGTTGGCTCGCAGCTCCGCGGCTTCCGCTTCCTTCGCCTGCAGCTCGGCTGCGGCCGCCTCTCGCGCCTTCTTGCTTTCGGCCGCGACCAGCTGGGTACGTTCGGCGGTCAATCGCTTCGCAACGTGGTCCTCGATTTGCTCGCGGTCCTTAGCGACCTGCTCGCGTTCCAGCCGCAGTGCCTCGGTCTTACGCTCCATCTCTGCATCTTTGCTGGCCAGCTGCTGTTGAAAGCGCTGACGGGTTTCAGCAAGGAGGGGAGCGGCCAACGACTCCGTCAGCCGGATCTCGTGATTGCAGTTGGGGCAATGCAGGGTCGCCTCGTGCGAAGCGCCGGTTGCTTTGAAACTCATGAACTCCCCATCATCGTTGCAACCGGATTCAACATGATCTGTGCGCGATTGCGATGTCGCTCGGCTTAATGTCCACATACGCGTCGTCGATTTCGACTTGGCCGGCGGGTTTTCCACCGACACGTTGATCTACCCGAACGCTTGCGCGAGCAGCCTCGCAGGAGGGTAGCCTAGAATAGAACAAAATAGGAACAAAATGTCAATTTTGGATCCCGAGGTGAGTTTGCGTTATGATGATTTTACTTAGTCTCGCTGCGGAAAGTGGATATATTTTAAACCTCGAGCTGGTTTGAAAAACTGCTAATTTACTTAGTATGGCTGAACAAAACGACAGAAAGCTAAACAAGCTCGAAAGGACCCTCCCGCAGGGACTTCTGGTCAATGCTGCCTGGATGGAACGGCATGGATATTCCACCAGCCTGCGCAGCCAATACGTATCGGCCGGCTGGCTCGTTCAGCCGGCGCGGGGGACCTTCAAGCGCCCGCTCGGCGAACTCTCCTGGCTGAGTGTGGTCGTTTCGCTCCAGCGACTGCTCGGCTCCGATTTCGTCGTCGGCGGACGTACCGCTATCGAAGCGCAAGGCCTCGGCCACTACCTGAGCCAGACGGGTCCTTCGACCGTACATCTATACGGAACGCGGCCTGCTCCCGGCTGGCTCGGCAAACTCCCGCTCAAACAGAAATTCCGCGTTCACCGCACGCAAAGTCTATTCAAAACGCACGGGAGCCCGCCCGGATTAAAGTCGGGAACGACGCGGGAAATACCGGGACCATTCGACTGGCCTCTCACGGTATCGACGCCCGAACGTGCGTTCCTCGAACTGCTCGACGAATTGCCCCGCCACGAAAGCTTCCATCAGGTCGATGCACTGGCGGAAGGCTTGAGGAGCCTGAGTCCCCGGCGGCTGCAAACGCTTCTGACCGACTGCAAAAGCGTCAAGGTCAAACGTCTGTTCTTCTGGTTCTCGGAGCGACATCAGCACGCCTGGCTCAGACAGATCGACAAGTCGAAAGTCAATCTCGGCACGGGAAAGCGCATGCTCGTCAAGGGCGGCAAACTCGACACCAAATACCTCATAACCATCCCAGACGACCTCAATGCCCCTGTCTGAAAAATATCGGCATCAAGTGGCCTTGTTGATCGAGACGGTCCCGTTCGTCGCGGCGGAGCCCGATTTTGCGCTTAAGGGCGGCACCGCCATCAATCTCTTCCACCGCGACATGCCGCGCCTGTCGGTCGATATGGACCTGACATATCTGCCGGTGGCTCCGCGCCCCGAATCTCTTGCCGCGATCGATAAAGCGCATAGCGGCGGCCATCAGGAAAGGATTGCCGGGCGCGCGGGTGACGGAAGTCGTCAACGCCCATGAAAAGATCGTCACCAAGCTGACCGTCCAGAAAGGTGATGCGCAGATCAAGATCGAGGTTACGCCGGTGATCAGGGGCTGCGTCTTCGAGCCAGAGGTGCGCGACGTGTCGCCGAGCGTCGAACTGCTCCGGCTAGCGGGTCGAGTGACCAATCAGGTGTTTTGCTGGTCCAGCACGAGACTGTCTGCGGGCCACGAAAGCCTTGTATGAAGGGCGGCACTGCAAACCACCTAATTCATCGCTCACCGGCCACCGGAGTTGCCGCCGCGAGACTTTCATCAAAGTATCGGATGCCAGGAGATTGAGATCAGGACCGCAGGAAGCGTCACTATCCGCGATCTGAATGCACTACATCCAAAAAATCGATTTCACCAACTCACCTACTGCCGGGTAGGAAAAGTGCCAGCCATTGAGCAACAGGGTAGGTTTCCCGTCGGGAAAACTACGAGGAGTATGTCATCATAAACACGGCAACCCGGTCGTAGGCGCGGCTTTCGGCAACTCTGACCAGCTCTACACCGGCGGCGAGGGCAACCGCAAGCTCGAAAGCGTGTGGAGGATCATGCCCTACCCTTCAGCGGGACGGCCCGATCGCGCTGCGCCGGCGCGCACCCGCAACGGCTTTGCGACACGATAAACCAGCGTATGTTGAGGCAGCAACCAAGGAATGAATTGACCGTCAGTCAGTTTCCCATCTACAGCCCGTAGGTTCGCCCACCAGAATTCTATGCTCTTGGCGAAGGCGATGCGCCGACGTCTATCCCCCGCTTGGACCGACCGAGGATGAGATACCGCAGCGAGCCACGCTGAATTACTGATCCCATAGTCAAGCCCTCAGATGCGGCATGAATCCGCAACGGCAAGCTCATCGCGCGGGGCACATCTCGAGGATGTTCAAGATGACCGTGCAGAACTTAGCTCGACTCGAAACGCGCACGCTTCCGCGGCATTTGCGGCGGCTCGAGGCCGAGTCGATCGAAATCATGCGCGAGGTTGTCGCAGAGTTCAAGAAGCCGGTGATGCTCTATTCGGTCGGCAAGGATTCAAGCGTCATGCTGCACCTTGCGGTGAAAGCATTCTATCCGGCGAAGTTGCCTTTCCCACTGATGCACATCGATACGACCTGGAAGTTCCGCGAGATGATCACCTTTCGCGACGAGACGGCCAGGCGCATCGGGATCGATCTGATCGTCCACGTGAACAAGGACGGCATTGCGCGCGGCATCAATCCCATCGACTCCGGCTCCGCGCTGCATACGCAGGTTATGAAGACCGACGCGCTCAAGCAGGCGCTCGAGATCTACGGATTCGATGCGGCATTCGGCGGCGCGCGGCGGGACGAGGAGAAAAGCCGTGCCAAGGAGCGCATATTTTCGTTCCGCGCGGCAGGACATGCCTGGGATCCGCGCAACCAGCGGCCCGAACTTTGGAACCTGTTCAACACACGCATCCGGCAACGCGAAACGATGAGGGTGTTCGCGATGTCGAATTGGACAGAGCTCGACATCTGGGAGTACATCATGCTCGAAAACATCCCCGTCGTCCCTCTCTACTTTGCGAAACAGCGACGTGTGGTGCATCGGAATGGCACCCTGGTCATGATGGACGACGAGCGGCTCCCGCTCCGGCCAAATGAGACCCCCGAGTTGCGGACGATCCGTTTCCGCACGCTTGGGTGCTACCCCCTGAGCGGCGCCATCGAATCGGAGGCCACTACCATCGAGGACATCGTAGCCGAAATGCGGCTTACCAAAGTGTCGGAGCGCCAAGGTCGTCTCATCGATACGGATGAGGCCGCTTCAATGGAGAAGAAGAAGCGAGAAGGATACTTCTGATGGATACGGATGCTGCGGGTTGCCTCGGCGAGGCCGTTAGCAAAGATCAATTGCGGTTCATCACCTGTGGCTCGGTCGACGACGGCAAATCGACGCTGATCGGGCGACTCCTGCATGACAGCAAGATGATCTATGAGGACCAGCTACGGGCACTCGCGCGCGACAGCGCCAAGCACGGCACGACGGGCGAGGACATCGACTTTGCTCTGTTGGTCGACGGCCTCGAAGCTGAACGCGAGCAACGTATTACTATCGATGTCGCCTATCGGTTCTTCACCACGCCGCGCCGATCGTTCATGGTCGCCGATACGCCGGGCCACGAACAATATACCCGCAATATGGCAACCGGCGCCTCCAACGCGCAGCTCGCCATCATCCTGATCGATGCGCGCAACGGGATTCTGGTGCAAACCAAACGCCATTCGTTCATCTGCTCACTATTGGGCATCCGGCACATCCTCCTGGCCGTAAACAAGATTGACCTCGTGGATTACCGAAAAGATGTCTTCGACGGCATCGTGCGCGACTATGTCGCCTTTGCTTCGGCGCTCGGCTTCAAGTCGATCGTTCCATTCCCGATCTCCGCCAGATACGGCGACAACATCATCTACCGATCCGGCAACACCGATTGGTATCACGGCCAGTCTCTGCTGGATTGCCTCGAGACTATCGACATTCAGTCCGAGACGACCGACCTGCCCTTCCGCTTTCCGGTACAGTGGGTGAACCGCCCCAATCTGGATTTCCGGGGGTATGCGGGCACGATCGCCTCGGGAAGCATCGCGGTTGGCGACGAAATTATCGTGGCAGCATCGGGTCGCAGCTCGCGCGTGAAGCGAATTGTGACCTATGATGGTGATCTTGCGGTTGCAGAAGCTGGCGACGCAGTAACGATCATGCTCGAAAATGAGATCGATGTCAGCCGCGGCGATGTCCTCGCAGGTCCAACCCAGCGCCCTACGGTCGCCGACCAGTTTGCCGCTCATCTGATCTGGATGGATGAAGAGCCAATGGTACCGGGCCGCTCCTATGCATTTCGGATCGGCACGCAATCGATTGCCTCCGGCAACGTCACGCGCATCAAATACAAGATCGACGTCAATACCGGCGAGCCTCCTCTTGCGGCGACGACGCTCGGGCTCAATGAATTCGGCTTCTGCCACGTTGCGACCACTCTGCCTGTGAGCTTTGATCCCTACCACGTGAATCGGCGCACCGGATCCTTCATCGTGATCGACCGCTACACCAACCGAACGGTTGGCGCGGGAATGATTGATTTTCCGCTCCGCCGCGCGAGCAACGTTGCCTGGCAACCGCTATCGATCGGCAAGCAGGAGCGTGCCGGGCTCAAGGAGCAGAAGCCATGCATCATCTGGTTCACCGGACTTTCGGGCGCCGGCAAGTCGACGATTGCCAATATCGTCGACCAGAAGCTGTTCGCGATGTCGCATCACACGATGCTGCTGGACGGCGACAACCTCCGTCACGGCCTCAATGGCGATCTCGGCTTCACTGACGCGGATCGGATCGAGAACATCCGACGAGCCGGTGAAGTGGCAAAACTGATGCTCGACAGCGGCTTGATGGTCATTTGCTCGTTTATCTCGCCCTACATGACCGAGCGGGACCTGGTACGCAAGCTCGTTGGGAAGCGCGAATTCGTCGAGGTCTTTGTGGATACGCCAATAGATGAGTGCGTCCGACGCGATCCAAAGGGACTTTATTCGAGGGCAAAATCAGGCAAAATCGAGAACTTTACTGGCATCGACGCCCCGTTCGAAGCGCCGCGCGCGCCGGAGGTACACTTGAAGACCTTGGGCCAGCCACCAGAACAGTTGGCGGATCAGGTTCTAGATGCGCTTGCCGCAAGAGGGATTATTTCGCTGACATAGCTCGACTTAGGGAACCATTCGACCTTGTCGAAGGCTGGACTCTGGTCACACAGGTCGTGGATGTCCTCATCCGCCATGCCCGTGCTGCCCGAACCTAGCGGCTTTCGTTCTGGCTTCACGGCTTGACACAGGCCCCTATTCTAGTTCGCCGGGGATCGACCATTCGTAACCGGTATGAGCTCCCACGTCTCGAGCAGCATCGCGAGCTGCGTCGCACTCAGATGCACCACGCCGTCGCGGATCGGCGGCCAAGTGAAGCGTCCCTCGTGCAACCACTTCGTCACCAGCACCATGCCGCTGCCGTCCCACGCCAGAAGCTTCACTCTGTCCATGCGCTTGCTGCGGAACACGAAGACGTCACCGCAATACGGGTTCGCACGCAGCGCTTCGCTCACCAGCGCCGACAGCGTGTGCACCGACTTGCGGAAATCGACCGGCTGTGTCGCTAACACCACCTTGAGGTCGGACCGTAACGCAATCACCGGCAGCCCCGGAGCGCCGCCAGCACCGTCGAAAGCGTCGCCA
>NZ_AUFA01000098.1:0-7169 GCF_000426265.1 Bradyrhizobium sp. Cp5.3
ATCACGCAACGGCAGCGTCAATCACCTCGATCGGGCAATCCAAAGCATTCCGCGCAAGTCAAGGCCGGGCACGGTGATCCTCTTGTGACGCTCACGTAGAAATGCAGGGAAGCGAGCATCGATGGCTAACATGGAACAGGGCTTGTGCCGCACGTAGTGGCGTCGATACGATAAATGACCCGCCCTTTGGCCCCTTTTCCAATGATCGCCGAGTTCTGGACCAGGACCGAGATGCCACGCAGGAAACATTGCTCCGCGAGGCGTAGACTGACCGCTAAAATTTTCTCGAACACTGGACGTCATGAACTTTCTCGTTGGCTCACGCCATGAGCTGCCGCGCGAACCGCGCGCCACAATCGGCAAGGCCGTGCGAGCTATTCCGAGGTATCGCGAACCATTTCGTAAAAATGCAGTTTAGTCTCATTGCGCTTAAGCAGACGATGGTGGCTCCTCTTCATTCATCTGCTCCACCCGAGGCGGGTTTGCAGCTCAAACGCGTTCTTTAGGGAGCTTGGGGTCGATGGATGACAAGGATGCGGCCGCCTGGCCCCGATTCGGCCGTGTACGGTTCACGGCGGATATAGAAACATGTCATTGGAACCGCCTGTGTCGGCAGAAGTCTGAACTCCTGCAGTACGCTGATCAGGAAGTCGTCGGCCACTCGGGGGCCGTGGATCCAGCCAACGCCGACTCTCTCGCCGATATCGGGCGGCCCGACTTCATTCATGCGCGCAACACGAGGGTGGGATTGCTGCCCTAGCTCCCTATATCCAGGGGTGAGAACAAAGTTTTCGCCTCCCGGATTGTTTGGGGTCACGGGCGCCCGACCTGGCCACAATACGGCGGCATAGCGCACACCGTTGATAAGCACACTTTGCGGCCGCAATAGCGCCGGCAGGAGGCCGTTTGCTCGTAATTCCGCGATCAACGGGTCGGGGGCAAGGCCACCCCTCCAACTGGGGAGGACGTAAGCTCCGAAATCACGCTCTGCCTGCCCTGCCCCTGCGCCGTCTGCAATGGTCGGGCGATCCGACGGCGGCCTGGGCGCCAAAGGTGACGACGATGGCCCGACGTCTTCGAAGCCCTGAAACATCGCACCGCTCGCACGGGCCCAGTTCTCGAATTCGGCATGGTGGAAATCCCGAAGCATATCTCCCAAATTCAGCAGACGGTTACGAAACCCGCCAATCGCGTGTGCGTCGCGGCCTATATAGGCGTCTGCATAGGCTTGCAGGTCGGTGTCCAATGACGGCATCGCAATCCGGTCGACCATTGGGGGTCTGTTGGTCTCGCGGATCCACTCGAGGAAATCGTACATATCGCCTGCGGCATGGTCGGCGCCGCGAGAGCGGCGGTTCGGGAGCTTCTCAGTAAGCCAATTCCAGAAATCCTCATGGAGCCGCGAATCCACGTCATGGGGGCCGGGCCCCTGATTGGAGCCGCTGTTGTCGCTGCTGGCACTGTTGCTGCTGCCGCTGCTATCGGTAGTCCCGCTGCTACTGCGGCTGCCCCACGACGGCCCGGCTCCATCAAAGCCCTGAAACATCACATGCCTCTCACGGGCCCAGTTCTCGAAATGCAGGTTTCGAAGCATCTCCCGCAAGTTCAGGAGGCGGTTACGAAACCCGCCAATCGCCGGTACATCGCGCCCTATATAGTCGGCCGCATAAGCTTGCACGTCGGTGTCCAACGATTGCATCGCAATCCGGTCGACCATCGGGGGTCTGTTCGTCTCGTGGATCCACTCGAGGAAATCGTGCGTGTCGCCTGCGGCAATGTCGGCGCCGCGAGAGCGGCGGTCTGGGAGCTTATAAGTAAGCCAATTCCAGAAGTCCTCATAAAGCGGCCTATCCAGCGCATAGGGGCCGGGCCCCTCGTTGGAGCCGCTGCTGCTGCTATCACTCACGCGAACCTCCGGTAAAAGGTGCAACTGCAGCGGCGAGACATGCTCGCTCGATCCGAAGCGCGCACGTCCCGTGAGTTCGGTTGCCGTGCCGTCTTGCCCGATGTTTCGAATCGAAAACCAGCCGCCGCTCCAGCTTGTTCGCGGTCGAACCGCCAAGAGGCCACGCTCCGTCATCCGGCATCACCATATATACTACGGTGACCATGAGGAATCGTTTGCCCATAAAGGACAGTTCTACTCGAGCAATAACGAGTCGATGGGCGGCTGTTTAACCCCGAGCGACGAACCGCCGGACCATTTGCGCCTCACGCTCTGCTCCTTGGATCCCCTCCCTTATCTGGGCACGGACCGGAACTCATGGCTTTCCTGTCGCGTCGTAACATCCACGCCCTCGATGGCTCCGGGGTTATCTCGGCCTCCCCCCAAAGATAATCACCGGTGGTCGTCTCCATTTAGCCTGAAGTGGTCATAACGCACCCGCTCTTAGGCGCGCAAGGCGCGTCGCGCTTTCTCTGAGGTGCTCAGCCTCGGAGAAGAGATCGCGATGCAAGTGAAACAGACCAATCTGAACTGTCTGTTCAATTACAAACACATCCTGTTCAATGATCGACATATCCGTTTGCTGACCTATCTTTGAAAAGTATCATCTTCAAGGTTGTGGCTCATCAAACAGCCATCGAAGGATACTCTTTGGCAGTCTCGCGCGGTTTGTCACCTGCTGATCATCTTGGACCCTCTGGAGGTCGGCTTATTAGGAATAGCTAGCCTTGTCAGCGACAAATCATGGGATGTAGCGTCGATTAGCTTGCTGTCCAGAGCCTGACAGTTGCGCCGCCACCGTCAGATTGAGAACATTAAACTTCGGTCTTTCAAAACCTAATCAGTAGCTAAGATGAGGAGACGCCATTGGCACGGACGTTGCTATTGAGATTGCAACCACACTGGCTGGCTGAGTACACGCAGAAGCGCAAGACCAACGATGCTTTCTTTCCCTTCAACCCGTCTGCATCGCTTGGAGATGGGAGCCCATCTTACACCGGGAGCGCACGCAGCAGGCGCGTGAGCCGGTTGATCGGCTTCACAACAAGGGTGCGAATGAGGCGGCCAATGCAAGCGCCGCAGGCAATGCGCCGCCCGAACGTCGAAGCCGAGCTGATGGGCAAGGCTCTGCGTGATAGGCATCGTCGGAGAACGATGAACTCATCAGAGCCAACGGCCAGAAGCTGCGTTGTGACGCGCGTCACGGCAGCCTTAGCCGATGATGTTTCACTACGCATGGCAACCAGCATCTGACACCGTGCGGCTGCACACGATCTCACGGGGCTTCCTTCAGGCCTTCAACCGGCGCGACCACATCGAGCCAGTCGGTGAGTTCGTCCAGCGTCTGGGCCGCTCCATCTGGTACTGGTTCTGGGGTCAGCGCATGCTGCTGTAGCAGGACGAGTAGGGGACGTGAGGTATCGTTATTGAGTGCTTCGGGGCTTCCGATCGACACTACTCCGCGGCACCTTTGACAAGCGTTGTACTACTGCCACAGTTTGATCAGGTGCACCGATGACTAACGAATCCAATCTCAGAATTGACCTTGACATTCACAGCAAGCCCAACATTGAGCTCGACGTCCAGGGCTTCGAGGGCACCGAGTGCATTTCTCTACCGTTCAGCTACGTGATTAACGCTACGACATCGAGCGATGTCGATACCGGCTCGTTGATAGGGGAACGCGCCAAGCTTTCCGTCAAAACGGCATGCGGGCGATGGCTCGCGTCGGGCCTGTGCGCCCAAGTCGAGGAACTCGACCCTACAGTCACTGGCCTGCGGGTGCTTCAATTTGTCCTGCGACCGCGCTTTGCCGTCGCTGAGCTCTCAGTTGCGAGCCGCATTTATGGTCCTGGCCAACCCATGGGCGTCGATGACATTATCAGACTGCAGTTGAGCAAGGTGAGCATCAGCATTCCTTCCGAATACAGTATCGATCGCTATCCCAAGCGAAATTATGTTGTGCAATACAATGAAAGCGATTTGACGTTCATTTCTCGCCTTTGCGAACGGAATGGAATCTTCTATTTCTTCAAGCAAGAAGACGACGGTGAGACCGTCGTCTTCGGCGACAAGAATCTGGCCTTCCCCAATGTCAAGTTCGGCGACAGATCGACGCTTCTCTATTCGCGCCAGGACGAGCGCCGGCCACCGCGAGGCGTTGACGAAAGCGGTATTTGGTCGTTCCGCCAGCGCCGGGTTCTCTCGACAAAGACGATCGCGCTTCGCGATTATAACGAAACGGTGCCTTCCGTCGTGTCCGTCGATAGGCAGGTCGGGGAAGGCAGCGGTTTCTTCGGCAAAGCCTCGCGCTTCGGCGGCCATTTTGCGAACGAAGGAGAGGCGACCGCACTGGCCCGGATCCGTGCCGAACAGATCTGTGCCGGCCAGACAATGTACATTGCCCACAGCGACGCACCGGAGCTGCGCGCTGGCGTAATTTTTGGACTGGAGGGCCATCCCCGCTTCGACGGTGAATATCTCGTCATCGCCGCGGATCACTCGGCCTATCGTCCGGCGCCGACCGGATTTCGTGGGGCCGGTCAAAATGGGCGAGCCTACCAGAACATGGTCCATTGCATCCGCTCGGATGTGCCGTATAGACCGGTTGCGATGACACCTGTGCCTCTAGGCATTGGCCTCCATACCGCCACAGTCGATGGAGAAGCTTGGAACGGGCGGGCCGAGATTGACGAGCAGGGCCGCTACAAGCTGCGGTTTACATTCGCCGACGAACCGGCCGAGGGCCGGGGCAGCGACTACGTGCGCAAGCTCGAACCTTATGTAGGTCCGAATCAAACCGGCTTGCATTGTCCGTTGGTGCCAGGCACGGAAGTCCTGGTCGGCTACTTGAACGGCGACATCGACCGACCAGTCGTGATCGGGGCGGTCCACAACCCCGATATGAAGGGAGTAGTGACCTCGGACACGCACTTGTTCAATCGCCTCAAGTCGCAATCTGGTGCCTCGATCGAGATTTACGACGGATCTTCCTCTCACGGCGCATTATGACGGTCTGGTGTCCAGCGACGCACGAGATCGACCCGCTATTGGAAGCGGTCGCCAACACGGCACGTGCGACTATCCTGCCGAGCTCATCGATTAACATACCGCCGCCGTCGGCTGATGGCATTTGGTCGCAACGGCTTCGGGACGGACGAGAAGCGCGCCTCAAATTGTCCACGCACTGTCTCCAGCAGGAACAGCGCGGTCCTTGGGCGGTGCTCGTCTACGCACTACAGGGCAATGCCGTTGTCGATAACGCCATAGGTTACCGGGTGACGGGACAGGCTGTCCTCGACGTTGCCACGCGAGCATTTCTCGATGTCGAGTGTCAATTGGAATGGGTCGGCCCCGTCGGGCCGTGACAGATCGCTGTCGCGATCGCGACGATGTCGTCGCTTGACGTGTTCGTATCTGGACAACCGCGCAGTGCTGTGTCGGTAGATCGGGAAAGCTGACGATATTAGGCATCGCATGCCCACGGATCTTGGCACGGATGTTGCGATACCCGCCATGCTCGTTTGTGCCGGCGTCTGTCAGAAAATAGGAGGTGAAAGTGTCACTTGAAGCCTACTTGAAGATTAAGGGAAAGAAGCAGGGCGACATCTCCAAGGATGCCTCCAAGCCGGACAGCATCGGGCAGGTCGCCAAGGGTGACTCGGATAAGCAAGGAAAGATCACCGTTGTTGCCTTCACCAGCGGCATCATCGTTCCACGCGATGCTACGAGCGGCGTCGCCACGGGCGCTCGCAACCACCAGCCGGTGCTTTTCACTAAGTTCTTCGATCGTGCCTCGCCGCTGCTATGGCAAGCGCTGGCTACTAACGAGGTGCTCGAAGAGGTGGTTTGCGAGTTCTACCGCACCGACCCCGGGGGTATGCCGCAGCCGCAGAACTTCTTCAAAATAAGCTGGAAGAATGCGACGTTAGTCGAAGGCAAGGCGTATGTGCCGCTGACGATCAATCCGCAGCACAACTTCTTTCAGAACATGGAAGATTGGTCTTTCACCTACAAAGAAGTGAAATGGGAGCACGTTCCCGGCAGCACCAGCGGCGAGGATAAATGGTGACAACGCCGCTAGGTTTGCGAAGCCAAGGACGATGACTTGGTCCCAAGCACCGACTGCGCAGATATGTTGCGCACATTCGACGCGTCCGTAGGACTCGGAAGTGGCCATGCCGGGTCTACTCCATGGCGGTGTGTAGACGAACGAAGAGTAGGTAGATTGGTCCGGCTTTGTTTAACAGAATGTTGGATAAGCCTGGAGCATTGGCTCCCATTGCTGATGGGTGTGGTGAGACCAGGTGGTTTGAGCAAGCCGGGCTCATATGCTTGCTGCTCGGATGAGTTGTCCGACGCACAACGCAGACACGCGGCAAAGATCTACCGATTCATTTGGTGGCTTTAGGACCTCGCGGTGCATCAAATCGGCCGTGTTCGAACGGAAATGTCGCGAGCGTGAGGAGGTTGCCGGAATCGTACCGTTGATCCTGCGTCATGGACGTGATTGACGCGCATGAGATGTGAATTGGAAGAACCAGCCTTGACCGCCTTCGCCACTCAACCGGGATCGTTCGTGGACTGCCTGACAGCTTAACTCAATGACCGCGTTCCACGACATGGGCAATTCCCTTGCTTCTCTGCGTTCCCGGGTTTGGCGGACCGTTGGCAGCCAGGCTAAGGTCCCAAGTATGTCAGTGCGTTTCACCGGGCGGGTCATTCACTTGCTGCGCTTCGTTACCAGGTTTGGCAAATCGTTGGCGAACAAGCCGAGGCCCTGGGTGCGATGACTGCTCTCAATGGAGAGGGGCATTCACTTGCTGCAGTCAGTGCTCGGAGTGTGGCAACTCCAACTGCAAGGAGCTCTGTAGTGCAGCAGGTAGGGAAGGAAACTAATAATGGAGACAGAGCGACAGACGGGAGGGGAGGCGGGACACACTTTGCGCGCGCAGTGAAGTACGGATTGTATCTCGTGGGCGCGGGCTACGTCGACATGGGGTCGCAAACCGACTTTTTCCTTTCAATCACATCACTGCACGACGGGAAGAAGGGCTTCACCAGCAACGAACGGCTCAGGTTGGCTCAGGCGAAGGCGAGGGAGTATTACGCATCGTATCACGCTGCTGCCCTAGCATTACAGTTGCTATTTGTGATGAGTTCTGAATCCATGGGTGACCATGATTCGGGATATGATGATTGGTGGTGCGTCGGTTGAAGATAC
>NZ_AUFA01000099.1:0-6930 GCF_000426265.1 Bradyrhizobium sp. Cp5.3
CCGCACCGGCGATCGAACAGGCCCGCCGCTCCGACAGGCCCATCGTGTCCTGCAGGTGCGCCACCGCGGCGCGCTTAGCGGCGGGCCCTACCATTAATGGGATGGTCCGCCCCGTCCTCCTCCCTCATCATAGGGGAGGTCAGATCAATAGAGGAGAGTATCATGGCCCATCGTAATTTGCCGCGGACTGCGGCTGTCTATGGAATCGACATTGGCAAGAACCTGTTCCACGTCGTTGGCCTTAGCTGCGACGGCACACCTGTTCAGAAAGTTCGCTTTCGACGGGACACCCTTCTTCAGTTCTTTGCTCGCGCACAATCAAGCATAGTTGGCATGGAGTCCTGTGCCGGTTCGCAGTGGCTCGCCCGGAAGATTCAAGCACTTGGTCACAAGGTCCGCCTGATCCCCGCGCAGTTCGTGAAGCCCTATGTGAAATCAAACAAGAGCGATATCATCGATGCCGAGGCGATCGCTGAGGCCGCAACGCGACCGACAATGCGCTTCGTCGCCGTGAAGGAGGAGGGCCAGGTCGCCTTCAAGCGCTGCATCGAATCCGTGACCAGATGGTCGGCTCGAGGACACGCCTGATCAATCAGATGCGGGCTTTCTGCCTCGAGTACGGGGTACCGTTGCGTCAGGGTGCCGGAATATTCAAACTCGAGTTGCCGCGCGCTTTGAATGACGAAGAAAACGATCTGTCACCAGTGATGCGTCGCCTGGTCGGCGATCTCTTCGCCGACCTCCGGCGCCTCGAAGAACGGATCCGCGAAGTGACAAAGGAGATCGAAGCCGTCGCCGACCGAGAGGACGTCACACGCCGGCTGATGACAATCCCTGGTATCGGCGCATTGGGTGCGACCGCTGTACTTGCCGCGATCGGTGATGGGCGGCAGTTTCGCAAGGCCCGCGACCTTGCTGCATGGCTGGGATTAGTGCCCAGACAACACTCGACCGGCGGAAAACAGACGTTGCTCGGCATCAGCAAACGCGGCAATCGCTATGTGAGAAAGCTTTTAGTGCATGGCGCGCGATCCTGCTTCCGGCATCTGGACCGGACACGCGATCGCTTGGGAAGCTGGCTCGACGGGCTCCAGGCTCGGATGCATCCGAACAAGGCCGTTGTCGCTCTAGCCGCCAAAATGGCCCGCATTGTCTGGGTGGTTTTGAATAAGCCGGGAGCACTCTACGAACGCAGAGATCCTGCTTTCACTTGAGGCTTCTGGCTTCGATTGCAAGGCTCGGGAACAGTGATGACGAAACAGTGGATCAACACGCCGTAAGCCCTGTGCAAAAAAGCGGGCTTCGTGCCCGAACCATTTATTGGGAACGGCGTGCGCGGATCTCATCATGGCCTGACTGCAACAGCAGTCCACTCGCGAGAGGCCGGATACATTTATGCAACTGGAAGCGTCATTTTTGCTGTTACGACCCTTGCACGGACGGGGCGGACCATACATTTTTTGACAGCAGCTCGCGAAGGGCCGCCGCATCGAGCATTTGCTCGGCCAGAAGCTTCTTCAGCTTCGCATTCTCCTCCTCCAGCGCCTTCAGCCGCTTGGCCTCGGAAACGTCCATGCCGCCGAACCTGGCCTTCCAGTTGTAGATTGTTGCCTCGGAGATCCCATGCTTGCGAGCCAAGTCCGCCGTCTTCGCCCCAGCCTCATGCTCCTTCAACACAGCGATAATCTGCTCTTCCGTGAACCTTGCTCGCTTCATCTGTCCGTCCTTCTTCAGGCCGGACTCTAACTCCATCTGGAGGAAATACGCAGTGGCAGGTCACCAGGATCTGCATTTTTCGGATGCTAGCCGATACGCAGCGATAAATAGTTAGAGAGACACGATGCGAAGCATTCAAAATCTACGGATTGGTACGAAGCTTGCGATCTCCTCACTTATCAGCCTCCTTCTGGTCGGCGGGATGATTTGGGTCCAAGTCAACGGCAACACCTCAACGCGCAGAGCCGATGAATATGTTATCGAGCAGTCCACGATCGTCCAAAATGCGATCGACGCAAAAGCCTCTGCCCGCGGTATGCAGATTGCCGGCCGCGACGTGAGGCTGGCGAAGACGCCGGAAGAGCTTCAGTCCGCGCTTCTGTACCTGAACGAACGGCAAGATAGCGCCACGAAGTTCGCTAATGAAGTTCTGAAGCTTGCGCGATCGTCGGAGAACCGCGGGCGAGCCGAGAGGATCAAATCTTTAACACAGAACTACGTCGAAGGCGTGAGAGAGATCGGAGGCCTTCGCTCTGAAATCATCAACCTTCATCAACAACTATCGGTTGCCAATGCCGATCAAATTGGCCTTATCTCAAGCGCTTCAGCGCTCGATGAGAAGGAGAGCCGGCTTGCGAAGGAAAAGACCGGCCCTCTCGCGGTCGAGCTGGGCGCACTAGCAGACAAGATCGTCGAATTTGCCAAGCAGCGGGCAGAACAGGCTCGGACGATGTCGCAGCAGGAGATGTCATCGGCTGAACGAAATTCCCTAGCGATTGGGGCCGCGGTCACTTTCCTACTCATTGGCGCATGCGTCTTTTCGGTTGTCACCATCGCACGGCCTCTGCAAGCACTGACGGCGGCCATGCGTGAACTCGCCGGCGGCAATTTTTCTGTTGTACTGCCCGGGCTCGGAAGGAAGGATGAAATAGGAGACATCGCGGACGCCGTTGAGTCGTTTAAAGTCCAGGCCGAACAGAAGGCTCATGCCGAAGCCGACGCCAAAGCGGAGCAAGATCGGATCACGGCAGAGCGGCGAAAGGCTGACATGAACCGTCTCGCTGATCAATTTGAGGGCGCCGTCGGCGAAATCGTAGAGACGGTCTCCTGTGCTTCGACCGAACTGGAGGCGTCGGCCGGCACCCTGAGCGCAACAGCGGAGCGGGCAGGGGAAATGGCTGGGGTCGTCGCCGCCGCATCAGAGGAGGCCTCGACCAACGTCCAATCCGTTGCATCCGCAACGGAGGAGCTGTCATCATCGGTCAATGAAATCAGCCGCCAAGTCCAGGAATCCGCGCGTATGGCGGGCGAAGCGGTGGGCCAGGCCCGGTCCACAACTGACCGTGTGAGCGAACTGTCGAAGGCCGCCGCGAGGATCGGCGACGTGGTCGAGCTCATCAACACGATCGCCGGACAGACCAATCTTCTCGCGCTCAACGCGACAATCGAGGCTGCTCGCGCCGGCGAAGCAGGGAGGGGTTTTGCCGTCGTCGCTTCGGAAGTCAAGGCGCTCGCCGAGCAGACCGCGAAGGCGACGGGTGAAATCGGTCAGCAGATTTCGGGCATCCAGGCTGCGACGGCAGACTCGGTGGCTGCGATCAAGGACATCTCGGGAACCATCGAGCGCTTGTCAGAGATCTCATCGACGATCGCCGCTGCCGTAGAGGAACAGGGGGCTGCTACTCAAGAGATCTCCCGCAACGTTCAGCAGGCGGCCCAGGGTACCATGCAAGTCAGCAGCAACATCGTCAACGTCCAGCAAGGCGCGTCGGAGACCGGATCGGCGTCAGCTCAAGTGCTGTCTGCGGCCCAGTCGTTGTCATACGACAGCGGCCGCCTGAAAGATCAAGTCGCGCGGTTTCTGACGAACGTGCGTGCAGCATAATTTCGAGAGCTGGGGACCCGCTATGGGACAAGTCATTCGGTTGCAACGCGCGGACCTGTTCTCTCTCGCGCCCGACGAGGATATTCCGGAGGACTATCACCGCTTATCGAAGGAGGAACTGAAGCGCGCCATATCCGGCTGCCTTGAGGTTCGGCATCAAATCGGGGTGCTGATCGAGCTCGCAGTCCAGGCCGAAAGGATGATAGACAACGTTTCCGACGAGAGATTGCAACATGCGTTGCGCGAAAAACGAGTCCGGGCGCATGTTGAACTGGTCAGCGTGCTTTCAGAGGTTTCGAGGACAACCATGACGCTCATGACGACCCTTGCGGGGAACGCTAAATCCGATGAATAACCGGCGCAGCGAATAAGGACCTGCCGCCGATGTTGATCGGACCGGTTCCTGTCTCGCAGGGCAAGACGGTCGTGTGGCTGACTGACGCGTTCGAGCCGGTCCGTGGCCCGCGCGGTCTGTACTTTACCATCCGAAGCGCATGCGGGAATGTTGGCTCTAGCAATTGCCTGCGAGCGACACGTCGATTTTCGTTACAGCGCCGACGTGGCGGAGCCCATAAGCGCCGACGGGACGGAGAAGTATTCTTCAAGGATAAAGATGGCCGGCTGGCGAGACAAGGCGCGTTTGGCGCCTGTGACGGAGAACCGGGATTGGTTGTCATTGGCCCTTTAATTGCGGGTTGTTGGTAAGCATCCGGTGCCTACGCCGTCGGACGGATACGTTTGTGCGCTGCCTCACCCCTTGTTGAGGCCAGCTTGGCATCGCCGGCGCAGGGCCGGGCTCGAATACCATTCGATCATGAACAGGGATCGTTCGATGCGGCCGACCTCCCGCAGCGCCCTGGCCAGCTGACTTTTCTTCGGAGACGCCGAGAGCGTCTTCAGGATCGTCGAGGGAACGACGGAGCGCGTCGTGATCGCCGCCCATAGGCGTCAGTTCCGACCTTGATGCCGAGGCTCAGCAGATTTTTCGCACTTTGCACGAGGTCGTGCGGAATGTAACCATCCGGTTGCGGGTCGATGCGCGCAGGGTAATCCACGGAGCTCGTTAGCGCGATCGGTCAGCTCACGCGGACCTGAAACCGCCCGTTGCATCGCTGCGCGCAGTCTCTCAGCGTGGTGTCTTGAGGATTAATCTCGACGACATCGGCGCTTCCGCATCCCGCAACACTGTCGGCGATGTTACCCAAAAGTGCTTGGGCGCCATTCCGAATCGAGCGGAATAGGCTCGCGGCCCTTCCAGGGTCGATCGGAATGTGGCCTCGCAGCCTCGGCGGCAATTGTCGATCGGCGCGCTAAATCGTCTGTGAATTCTTCTGAGACGGTCAGGTTCTCGAAAGTTAGCACTGGCAAGAGGCGCGGATATCTAGTCCCGATAGGTTCGAGCTCGGTTCGGCCAAGCGAAGAAGAGGGAAGAATAGAATGGACCCGTTTAGCAATATCAACCCATGCGCCGACCGGACGTATGACGTCGAGCCGCATCAGGAGCAGGCAGAGCAAGCGGACTTCGAGCAGCTGCTTGGAGAGGCCCAGCCAACCCATCGAACATCAGATTCATCCGAGGCTAGATCACCTTTGACGGTGACGGAGGGTAATATGAGAGCGCGCGGTATCAAGGGGAACGAACGGTGCGCAGCCTTATCCTTTGTCAGAACGCGAGCTCATCTTGCCGCAACGCTGACATGTGCGGACGTTGCGGCGCTCAGAGGCGACATCGAACTGGCTGAGAAACAATCAGCACGGTGGCCAACAGCGACCGGGCCTTCTGCCGGCAGTGTCGACTGTAACCGCGTTTTCGATGACGTGGTCGCATCGTCGTATGTGGAGCTGCAGCGTTTTCAGAACGACGCCAGCCATTGCAAGCCACATGTGTCGGACCGTCAGAGCGCCCTGGACCACTTGCGTTCTATGGCGTCTTTGCGTTCCAACGCCGCCCCCTGGAATATTTGGGGGGGACAACAACTTGATCTGGCGCGCGCGGCGGCAGAGCACATGAGGGGGGATACCACGTATTCGCCTTTTGTATCATTGTCCGAGGACGCCTCACGACTGCTCCTATCGCCGGACGATGCCGCCGAGTATGGCGCGAAAGCAATCGCAGAGAACGCGAATGAGTTGCACACTTACACGGTACCGAGGATTGCCACTTGGTCGGCCGAAAAGATCGCCAACATTCTTGAGGACGGAAATGAGGATGATGAACCCAATCTAGCGTGGGTCAGCGATACCCCAACTGAGGAGCGCGAGGTACTGTTTCTGGGTGGGAATCTGGACGGCTATCGGACCGGTAGCAAGCCGAACCCACACGGGAATCCCGGGACAAGAGGAGTGTTGGTGGTTCAGTAAGGGAGTTTATCCTTTCTCGATGCTTGGAAGAATCGGACGTTGTGTTGGCCACATCTTTCGTGGATCGTTTCGGAGTGGCCAGCGGTTCTCGGCGGCGCATCGCACATCGACAACCAGAGTCTCAGCAGAAACCTGCACGACGCTATGGAGGCAGCCGGTCGTGCGAAGTGAGGCGTAGCGGAACATAGCGTGACCCGCAGGGCGACGGCCCCGAATTGGCGTAGCCTGCATGTAGCGCGCCTATTCGTCCGATCAATCGCGCCTGTGGCTCCGCGGCACAACTGCGTAATCCTGATCGCGGTTACCCGCGTGCTGGCAGCAAAAGCCTTCTATCGCTTTGCGAGCCCGTCCTGCCTTGGGATTGCGCTCAACGAGCCCGCGCTTGCAACTGAAGCTTCCGGCGTCGATGAGAGCATTGCCGGGCAGGCCATTGCCGCGCGGCACGAAGCGTGGGCGGCGGCCGATGCCGAACGAGGGTGCCGCGCTCTGGTCGTTCGTCGCGTTCCTGCCGATGGACCACCTCACGGACCTGTTCGCCCATTGCGCATCGCTCTCGCTCAATGCCGTTTAGCGTCCGGGCGACAGTTCGCGTGAGGTCGCGCTTGCCCATGCGCATCTTTCAATTACCCATAATCTTTGCCTCGATCGCGGCTCCCAATTCGATATCGGTCAGCCGCGATAGTCCGCGCCAGATGACGGTATTTCCTGGAGGAGGATCGTTGGCTCGGGCTAAGTATCCTCCGAGCCGCGCGATCTTGACGACATAGTGCGAGAGCGTACCCCGTCGAGGGCGATCGCCACCCTTGTCTTTCACCAAATGATCAAGAAGCCTGAGTTCGGAATCTGTCAGCGCCGTCTGCGGTAGGGCATTCGGTGAGGAACGATTGAGCATCGTCATCCAGAAGACGCGCCAACTTACAATACAAAAAACGGCGATCAGATTGACCAAACGCTCAGCGGTTCGCAAC
>NZ_AUFA01000100.1:0-6726 GCF_000426265.1 Bradyrhizobium sp. Cp5.3
CAAGACTCGCCCCCAGCTTTCTTGCAAAATCGAATACTTGCTCAACTCAAATCACAGCGCCAAATCAATCGCTTCCGAATTCTTCACACACGACTTGTTATTCTCCTTGGGGATGCCCCGGGTTCTGTTGAATTTCTGAAAAGGTCGGCGTTGCCCACCCTGAGCCGGTAGGCTCAGGGTGCTGATTCCACAAAGGAGAGCAACGCCATGAGGAGGGATATCACACCCATTCAGCATGCAAAATCGATTACGCAGGATGGACTTGTTGGCGGCGAAGCCTTCAGAAAATTGCGGGAAGCCGCCCGTGGTACTTTGGAGACAAAACCCTAATCCGGGATCAACAGAACCTCGCGGCGTCAATCACAGGTTCGTGGCAAAGGCCATCGTGAGACGCGTGAATTCTCCTTCATCTCGGCCATGTGGCCCTGCCGCCTCAGCTTGACAATTCGGGCGGCGGATTAGGCGTAGTCAACCAACAGCGGCGCATCGATGGGCTTTAGATGCGTATTGAGTACGAGTGCGGAGTCGAAAATACTTTGCTCAAGCTTCGGCAAGGATGCGATCGGGGTGATCGCCGGTCGCTTGTGGATTGTGTTCGTGAAGGATTTGGTCGCAAAGTATCTCAGCGGCTGACCGCATATTCAGCCGGCTGCGACGGCCTTAGACGCGGGCTACGCTGCAGCCCACGTATGACAGCGTGGAATACGGTGAAGCAAAAAACTGGATTGGGTGTCCACCTTCCGGCTGAGAACGAAGCGTCATTGATCGGTCCCTGAACCGTCCCCGCTGCCATCTCCGTCTGCAGCTCCTTCAGCTGATCTGTCACCTGCGTCGCCACGGCGACTTTCTTCGCCTCGGCTCCTATCTCCCGGAACGCCTTCGCCGGCGCCTTCTTCGTCCTCTTCAGCAACCCAGTAGCGGGGACTAACAGAACTAAGGGGTGTCCACGATGCATCGATCGAGGGCACCAATGGAGGACAGTCGCTACTTGAAATGACCCTCAGATCTCGGCGCTTCTCAGCGGCGCCCCAATTCGTGAGAGCCTCGCGTGTTAGATAAGTCGCAGCCAATCCATTCCAGGATGTCGCAACACGATGCCAGTTCTCTTTTTGGGCTGGCAAAAGTTGAAGCTTCCTTTGCGCCCTGCGCGCAGCCGCAAACTTTCCGTCGCGCTTAGCCTGTTCCAGAGTCCTGCGCACCAGCTCTTCGGTTCGCTTCCATCCGGCGCCTGCAATTCTACCCTCGGCAAAGTACTCGAAGAAGACTCGGAACGTCAGGGCACGGCCTACGGCGACCCGCGACTCCAATTCTGGCTCGGTCAACCATCCCTGAAGAGCTTCGAGCTGCTCCGGCCCGCCAAGCGTGAGAACGTTACTGTCCCCGAAAATTGAGAATCTCGCAAATGCGGCAACCTCAAGCTGAGTATCCAAGTCTTGTGATTGCAGCCAACGGGTGATTGCTTCTAATGGAGACACGGCTTTATCTCCTTCCTTTGCAGTCCTGGTTGGAGCTTCGCGACTGGCATAAGGGGGCTTGAAAGCGATTCGGTCCACAGAACGCTGCGCCGGTCAACTACAAGAACTTGTAGGTGAGGAGGCCCAGCATGTGTGTGCATCCCAGTCATACCAATGGTGGACGCTTCGCCCTTGAGGAAACCAGCACGGGATCGTTCCCCACATCCCAGGGGAATCGGGTGAAGGATTTTAGGGTACGATGAGGCTTGCGAGGAAGTCGTCGTCCCAGGCTACGGTCATGCGTTTGAGGCGTTGAGAGTCTTTTCCGGGCACCCTGCGGATCAGATTGTTGGCCATGTGTGTGAATGCCGATCGAACATTGCCCCCCATCGGCGTCGTCGAGACCCCACGCCGAAACACAGCGGAGGATAGCTACGTCGCCGAGAGCTCCAACACGTCGGCCATCAAGAAGCTGCGCTTCGAGGAACTCGTCGCGCAGCGCACGCCCCACTATCGCCAAGCCGATCTCACCGTCGTTCCGTGCGAAAAGCGAGACAACAGAAACGCAGATGCATGCGTGCAGGCGCTGCACACCCATCTTTGCGAGCAGGGCGCTCCGGACCGGAAACGCCCGGGAGATCAACCACAGGTATAGCGCGACGATCTGGGTAGGAAGCCTGTCTGTTTGGTAAATTCGTGGGTGGATGATTTTGCTGTGAGGGCCAGGAAACGCCACTCGTCGGATTCGCTTGAGTAGCCTGGCCACTTGCCATTGAGAACGGAGGTCTGAGTGATGCCAACCTTGAGCCGCGCGGAGCTTTCGCGATCACGGCCATCATCGCGGCTAGGATGTGTTGGCTGGAGAGGGCCTATTTCATGCGATACGTTTGCCATATTGAAACGAACGAAGTTCTGCCGATGGATAGGGCGGGTAGGGAATTCACCACCCAACTCGAAGCCGATGACTACGGCGCCCGCGTCGCAAGTGAAGTCGGAATGGATGCTGGCGACTACTCTGACTGCCTGGTGACGGTGGCGGACGAGACGGGCAAAGAGATCGCCCGGCATCCTGTTTATAGAGATCTCTCGAGCTGACCGTTGTTCGAGCATGCCCTCGCTATGCCTTATGGCTTCGCGCTGATCGCGGCCGGTTGACAGCGACAACGAAAATCCAGATTCTGGCCATCACCCTGTCCTATCAGAAGCCGTAAGACCGCTCGGCCCAGCGCAGCAGCACGCGAGTGTCCCGATCAGGTAAGACCACGCGCTGGTCACGCAGGCCCTTGGCGATCGCAAGACCAACCTCTGGCTCGACTCGATTACCATGGGCCATCAAAAAGAACCAACCAAATGGGACACCGACCTCACGGTCGATGGCTTCCACGCGGTCCATCAGGATATGAACCGAGGCGTCGCCAGCGATGAGCCTCTCTTCCGGCAGATGCAGCGGACGCGGCACGAATCCGATCTCGCGCGTGCCTTTGTCGTCATAGTCGTAAATGTCGAGCGCCCAGTGCGCGTACATGCGTTCGGCCAAAGCGCTCGATTCGTCCCAATCCTGGAAAAAGCGATTCTCCCGTGGCACGTACTCGAACCAGTCCGGCACCAATTCCAGGAACGGCGTCTCGGTCGTGCCCTCTCGCGTCACTTCCCGCACCACCCGGCGTTCCATCTCCGGCCGCTGCGCCTCGCGCTTTTCGCGCTCGAGGCGCGCGCACCGCGTCAGGAAGCTCCGGACATGGACGACGCCGCTTCCGGCGCGGCCAAGCATCCGAAAGACCGGACCTTCGATGACATTGTTATCGGAGATATCGTCGTGCGCGATCCATGACGGGTCAAGCAATTCGTCCTTGCCCCAAGGGCGGTATGTGGGATTGACGATTGGCCCGGCGCGCCATTCGACTTCTCGGCCGACACGGATTTGCACATAGTCCGCGGCGCCCGGTCCAGTCGGCGCGAAGGCGTACACGCTGTTGCCGTGCCACTCCGAGATCTGAAGATTGCTCTCGCGCAATCGTGTCCAGAGGGCGCCAATGTCGCCGTTGTCCTTGGCGAGCTCGGCTTCCATCCACGGCCGGTATTCTGCGATCCGTGTCCCGTCGGCGCCGATCACCGAGCGCGTATCGCGCCAATACCGGTCGTCGATGCTGACCGCCGAAAAGGAAAATCCCGGAAATGCCTCCGTCAGCGCGGCGGCCAGCGCCGATTCGTCAGCTCCGGCCGGAAGACGCGCGAGGACCGCCTCGATCGTGGCGGGATCGGGCAGTCGTGCAGGAATATTCTCCGGAACCTCATCCATGACTCAATCCTATCATCGCACCCTGTTCGCCGCGCGCTCGATCTCTTCCATCGACGCCAGGATGTGCTCGAACCGAGGGGCCTCGCCGAAGATCATTGGCGTCGTGTTTGCATAGTCACGCGCGAGCGCGTCGATCATGGCGACGGTCGGCACGAGCGCGAACGATCCCGATCGGCGCACCGAGCCGGTTCGCCGTCGTCAAGAAGAGATCGAGCTTCTCGCCCTGGGGCGGCGGAGATGACCTCCGTGTAGGCTGCGCTGCTCACGAGCGATCCTCCGGTACAGCGTCGCCACGCTCGAGCAACGGTCTAAGGAAATCCTGCATCCAGATCGGCATAGCTGAAAGACCCGCGCGAAGATCGTCGCGAATCTCCTTTCCATGCTGCGGGTTTGCGAACAGCTTGCTGAGGACGTTCTTCGCCGCTTGTCGATCGTCCTCCCTCGTCTTCACGTCCTGCATCCAATAGAGCGCCTGAATGACGCGCATGCCCGGTCGTCCAGCCCAATAGAGGCGGCTGGGCGCCGCCGACTTGAAATGGATGACCTGCTTTCCAAGCTTGATCGGCTTCAGGCGGGCGTCGACCAGGACCTCGATGCGGGCCGGGACAGCCGTGGTGAGGCCAAGATCATTTGCGGCGGTCATACCGTCGACCAGGACGCGGGCCTGGTCGCGACGCGCCACAGCCCTGATGACGGCGCGATAGTCGGGGACCATCCGCTTGCCTGTGAGATTGCTCTTTCGCGGCCCGTCGTAGAGTCCACGGTCGATACGACGCAGCTCGCCAGCCGCGACCAGGCGCTGCAGCGTCTTGTCAACGGCCGCGCGGCTGCCGAGGTCGGCGAAATCGCCGGGTGTCCAAACCTCTGTCGGCGCCGCGTCGATGCGGGCTATGAGCCGCGGTCGGAGATCCGTGTTGGGTTGATCAAGCATGTCCGAAATATGAAGCAACTTTCGGTCAGTGGCAAGGGCGTCCGAATAATGCAGCATTGTTCGGACGGAGAGTCCGGCATCCTCGATTGCCGTGGCAATTCTAATTCATTCATCTTGCCGAAAACGGCTACTTCACCTATTTTAGGGGGGGGCGAAAAGGAGACGATTGGTGGCCAGCTTCACCCTGACAGATCTCGGTAACCGCTCAGGCGAGGTGGTTGAGGCCGCTTTCAGCGGTCCGGTCGACATCACCAAGCGCGGCAAACGGAAATTCGTGCTGCTGACGGCCGAACAGTTCGACAGGCTGGCCGCCAGCACCGCGCAGAGAGCGCATCGTGTCGAGGATCTCGCCGGCGCCGAGCGCGACGAAATCCTTACCGGCCTCGATGCGATAGCGAAGGACGCGGGCAAGGATGATTGATCCCCGGCACGGGGATGTCATCCTCTATTCTTATCTGTGGGCCCGCGAGCACGACCGGGGCGAGGAAAGCGGCCGGAAGGCGCGGCCCACCTGCGTCATGCTGATCGTGGCGGGGAAGGACGGAAAACCGAAGCCGCTACTGTTTCCGATCACCAGCCAACCGCCGCGGGCCGATGCACGCTCAATCCAGATTCCCGAAACGGAGGCGCGGCGAGCCAAGCTTTACACGCCGGCATGGGTCATCGTCGACGAGTTCAACACTGACTACCTTGCGACGTCCTGGGCGATCGAGGATACAAAGCCGCTTGGACAGTTCTCGCGCAAGTTCATGTCGCGCATTGCAGTTGAAGCCGCCGCCGCGATCCGGGCAGGTGCGATCCGCAGCGTTCCGAGGCGCTAGTGTCTCTGCACAGTGATTATGACGTGTTGCGCGTCCGGCGGTCAGATGAGCTCCGGCAGGCTCTTGGGATCAACGAGGACCTCGATGCTGCGGGGTGTCCTTGGCTGCCGTCTGATGAGGCCAGCTCGTTCCAGAGTCAGCACCATCTGGTGAACCGAAGGCGGGCTGACGCGAAAATATTCCTGCATGTCGGTTTCCGCCGGGGGCCTGCGGTGCAGCCGCGTATAGAGGTGGATGAAGGCAAGGTACTGGCCCTGTTTGGGCGTGAAGGGTTTTGCCGAAGGACTCACGCCGGCCATCCGATTCAGTTGTTGGTGCGTGCCTCGAACACGGAGGCACACCATGAATGTACGCTATCGGGTCGACCTCAGCCAAATCGAGCGCACGGAGCTCAAGATGCTGCTCAGCGGCGGCAAGCATGCGTCCCGCAAGCTCAAGCGAGCGCAGATTTTGTTGGCTGCCGACGCCGGAGCCCGCGACGAGGAGATCGCCACGAGCGTTGGCGTGGGCGGCTCGACGGTGTACCGGACCAAGCGCCGCTTCGTGGAGGGCAATCTGGAACGGGCGCTGAGCGAAGAGCCGCGTCCCGGAGCGGAGCGCAAACTCACGGGCAAGGAGGAAGCCTTGTTGGTGGCGACCGCCTGTGCCGGTCCGCCCAAGGGCCGTGCCCGCTGGACGCTCAAGCTGCTGGCAGGTGCGATGGTCAAGCTCACCGAGCACAAGAGTTTGTCGCACGAGACGGTTCGGCGGCGCCTGGCCGAAAATGGCCTCAAACCCTGGCGCCGCGACATGTGGTGCGTTCCGCGGGTCGACGGCGAATACGTCGCCCGCATGGAAGACGTGCTCGATCTTTACGCCGAGGCGTCCGATCCCGAGCACCCAGTGGTCTGCTCACATGGGGATTTGAGTGTGTCAAGGTGGTTGGTCAGCTCTTTGTTCGATTGCCAGGCCAGCTCTTCGTCCCGACCTTGGAGCTTTGGAGATGGCGCGCGCAGATCAAGTCAAGGCCGGCCCCGTAGGGCCGCCGCGCAGCGGCTTGACCTTGACTTGATCGAGCACGCCATCAGGCTGATGTGGTCGGGCGTAGGCTGGGGCCGGATAACTCCTTTTTCGATGGCGATCCAAGGTCGAGCCGGTTTTTGGCAATCAGGTTTACTTGCCAGATCAAACTCACATTCGGTCGTCGCGCGAGGCAACTGCACCAACATTCCGCTTGCGGCG
>NZ_AUFA01000101.1:0-6675 GCF_000426265.1 Bradyrhizobium sp. Cp5.3
CTTCGTCGATCGCTCGCCTGTACCAACATCGCCGAGAACATGATGGGCACCATTCGCCGCGTCACGCGCAACGTCAAACGCTGGCGGGATGCCGGTATGGCCTTGCGATGGGTCGCGGCCGGCATGATCGAGGCCAACAAGGGCTTCCGACGATTGAAGGCGCATAAGCAATTGTCGGTTCTGCGTGCGGCTCTTCAAGCTCGCCACAATCGCATGACGATCAACCCCGTTGCCCACGTCACGAGGGCCGCGTAACATTCATTCCGGCAACGTCGGCCCGACCTAGTTCAACAGCGATCGGGACATCCCCCGGTTAGATCTAAAGAACACAAGCGGCGGAAACGCCATACTGAATGGATTGGCGGCCTCCTTGGAAACTGCTGATCATCATAAGGGATCAACTTGTGGCGTTCGGGCATTCGCCAGCTTTGGCAATCAACGGGTTAGATCATGGATTGTCTGGAATTTCTTCGAACAAATATAGCGAATAAAGAGCTGCCAACCTACGTCTATGGCTATCCTTCCAAGCGAGCGTATCGAGCTTTTCCGCAGCCACTCCGCATAATTGATGTCGTTGAGCAGGCTAGCCGTTCTAAGCAAATCAACATCTATATCCATATCCCGTTCTGCCGCTATCGCTGCACCTACTGCACGCTCTTTCTTACAACGCGCTTTAAACCGGCGACGCCGGACTCCTATGTTGCTCGATTGGTAGAGTACGTCGCGCGATATGGAGAATACTTCGGAGATCGTGAGGTTGTAAGTATCTATTTCGGCGGTGGCACGCCAACCCTTCTGACGCGGCATCAATTCGGCGAGCTCTTCGCCGCCCTCGACGCTGCATTTCCAACACGAGGACGCCAATGTGAGATTACGGTCGAGACTGCGCCGGACACCTTCGACAACAATCTTCTGGATTGCCTGAAGGCACTTGGCGTCAACCGGATGAGCATGGGCATCCAGAGCATGGTACCCGGCGAGCTTGCGTACTCTGGTAGACCATATTCGGTCGAGACGGCAGAAGCAGCAATTGAAGCCCTCATCGAGCGCTTTTCCCACGTCAATCTCGATCTGATCTACGGCCTGCGTGGCCAAACCCGTGACTCCTGGATCTTTTCGCTTGGCCGCGTGCTCGACTATGAGCCGCAGACAATCTCTCTTTACCCCGTGGTTGTTCGTCCGATGACCAGCATCATTACCTCGAAGGCCCACAATCCCGATTTATTCTTTTCGGAAGCTGAAAAGTATGAGGTCTACGACCAGAACGTTGCCATGATGGTATCAAAAAATTATCGCCAGGAATCCTTCACCCGCTTCACCAAGATCGCGGGTGACCGGGCCTACCGGCAGGAGGCATCGGATTTCGAGGGAACGCCCCTGCTAGGATTGGGAGCTGGCGCCAGAAGCTATTTCGGCCGATATCACTACAGCACCGATTATGCTGTCGACTGGAGCGCGGCTTCGCCGATCATCAGCGCCTTCTTAGCTCGCTCCTTCGATCCTGACGCGATTGCATCGCACGGAATCAAACTTACACAGGAGGATCTTGCGCGTCGTTACGTTCTGCTTGGACTCACATTGTCGGCTCTCAGCAGAAGACGCTACGCTGCAGTATTCGGACGCGCACTGGCGGCCGATTTCGGCAAAGAATTCGAGGCGCTGAAGGCTCTGCAACTCATCGACTTCGTCGATGGCGATACTTATCAACTGACTTACGCGGGATTTAAATATTCGAGCATTATGGCGCGAATGTTTTACTCGCGCACGATGGTGGCCCTCGAAGAGCAATATCAAGCAGCGTGAGGTTCAGTATGCAAGAGATGACGAACTCTTGGTGGGATTTTGGCTACGCCGATCCGGAGGTTTCGTGTATGGGTGGTCCCAGTCCCGAAATCTTCGAAATCGCACCAGCGCTCCGCGCGAAAAGCGTGGTTGTCGAGCTGGGTTGCGGCGAAGGGCGCAATGCCCTCTATTTGGCCCATTTTGATCATCAGGTGATCGCGACCGACATCTCTGAAGCCGCCATCTCGAAGCTGAACCGGCTCGCAGGCGATCTTGGCGTGAAGATAACGAGCGGCGTGGTTCGTGTTGAAGATTTCCAGCCGCCCGCTCACCTCGACGTCTTTATAGCCCATTCGGTATTGCATTTCACCGAACGAACCGTCTGGAAGCCGCTCGTTACGGCCTTGATCGATCGGACGCGACCTGGAGGATTTCATTGCTTCACCAACACGCTCGAACGACCAGACCACCCTATTCCCAAGGAGGGGCTGGCATCTGGTCACAAGAAGTCGTTCGCACGTGGAGAGCTGGAGGCGATCTATACACAAGCCGGCTGGGAGATCTTGCGCTCCGATCATTACATCAAATGGGACTCCCACCCTGGCATTCCGATCCATTCGCACTGCATCGAGAAAGTCGTGGTCCGTAGGCCAATTGGATCCGAAGATCTTCCGCGGTTGAGGGCTGAGCCCATCAAGGCAGCCGGGATGATACCTGCCAAGCAGTTTAATAGCTTGAAGCTGGGCACACCGCGCGAAGCCATAATTGAAATGCTCGGTTCGCCGCCGACCAGCCATGGCGTGACGACTTCCCGGAGGACGGTTGGCGGCAACAATCAAGGGGCCATAGCGGACGGCTACGTGCGCGAGGACATGATCTATGGCGATCACGGCCTTCAGTTTGTCAACGGAAAGCTTACCGGAAAATATCAGTACTTCACGCCCCCGAAGCGCTTGACCATTCGAGATGAGTGACGCTCGAACGGTTTCTCATTGGTGCCTTGGCCACCGAAAAACGTCTCGGCTCGCTTGCCTTCATCCAGGCCTATCCCGCACTGCACAGCGCGCCGGGCCTTGCAGATCTTGGAATGCCTCATGGCAGGCAGTTTACAGCCTGCCGCCATGGCGCCCGTCGCGTCGCTTGCTTCGTGGGAGGCACCATAGCCACATCCCGCGACGTAGGCGCAGTCTTGGTCCTTATATCGCGGCATCGGGCAGCCCCCTGAGGCAATCGGTAGGAGGATATATGAAGGCGCACGTTCGGGCGGCCGCGGCGGCGATTGCGTTGGCTCACACTCTCGGACGTCGTGTCGCTCGCGTGCGAGAATACGAAACCTCCGCGTCATGCAGGATTAGCGTGTCCGTGCGAGGGCGCATTGTTAGCGGATATGACCATGGCAGGCATTGCTACGTCACCGGCGCCTTACCGCACCTGTATCACCACGGTGAACGGTCGCATTTGATGCTCCAACCGAAAGGCTTCGGAATCTTCGGCGGATTCGATCACGATACCTCATGCCACTTTTTGGTGAAGGTCACGGGCAGTGAGGCCCACATCTTCGACGACAAGGAAGATACGTACTTCGCATACAGCGTTTGATCACGAATCACAGGGGCGCTCTACACTGTTTCCGTGGGTCGCGTCAGGTGCCTCGATCCGGTGGCCTCATCGGCTTGATAGAAGCTGGACCAGCTTTTGTTGCATGCACGACAATGTCGAACGGCGGTTCGGCGCAGCTGGATGGTCCGCTGCGCAACGAACCATCCTTGTTTGGACGGTCGAACGCATTCATGATTGGCGCGGGCCTTGCTAGGGATCCAACCGTAACGGGAGGCTCGCCCATGAAAGACGCCGCCAAGACCCAGGATTCACGCGCGCCAAGACATCTGGCACTGGTACTTGGCACGAATGAAATCGCATCCGCAATCGCAACAAAACTCACCGAGGCGAGCTTTGCGGTCGTGATGAGCCACGCCCCATTTCCGCCGGTGATCCGCCGCCGCATGTCGTTTCACGACGCGCTGTTCGGGGAGCTAAGCCAGGTTGAAGGCGTCGTCGGTAAACGGGCCGACACCCTCTTGGAAATCGTGCGGATTCACGCCGATCCAAGCAGCGTCGCAGTGACGGAGATGCACCTCTCCGACATCATCGTCTTACGTCCACTATCCGTGATCGTCGATGCGCGCATGCAAAAGCATCGAGCACCTCCCGACCTCTCCGGCCTAGCGCGGGTTACGGTCGGCATCGGGCCCGGATTCGAGGTGGGCGGCAACTGCGACACCGCCATCGAGACCCATCCGGCCCAGACCGGTGCGATCCTCTCCCGAGGAGCCACGAAGGCGGCGGACGGCCGATCCCGGGAGCTCGGCGAGGCAGGACGCGAGCGCTTCGTGTACTCGCACCGCCATGGCATCTGGCGAACAGTCGTCGATATCGGCACGCCCGTATCCAAGAACATGCAGATGGGCCGTCTCAGCGGCACACCGGTGCTGGCGCCCATCGAAGGAGTCCTCCGTGGTATTGCGCGAGACGACGCCCGCGTCCCGGAGGGCGTCAAACTTCCGGAGATAGATCCGCGCAAACGCCTGTCCTGCTGGACCGGTATGGATGAGCGAGGTCGAACTATCGCATGCAGCACCGTCGCGGCGATCGAGAACTTCATCTTGCCCCGATCACACGATAGACGGGTTTACCGATAGTTATCTTGTCGTTAGCGGACAATCGTCTGATTGCCTGCACGACACTTCCACCTTCTATTCCCGCTTCCGCGCGATGGAATCCGTCCCTACTGGCGAGATCAATATTTCGCGGCCGCGTCACCCCAGCGGTAGTTCACACGGACCAAACCGATGTCGACGTCTTGACCGATGCGGGCGGTGCCTGCACGAGCACCCGCCGGAAACGCCTCCGATTCCGGCTGAAAAAAAGTCCACGTTCCGACGGCCCATGAACAAGTGGTCATACTCAATGCCGACGGAGCAATTAGAGGCGAAGCCAAATTCAAGGCCCGCCCCTACCGTACCGCCGCAACGAGTTTTCGCTGCCGTTGTCGATTGGCAGCCCAGTCGCAAAGTCGAAGATCCGGAATTTGTCGCGGACGACCGCAGCGTCACCTTTCACATAGAGCAGCACGTTATTTCAGGCATAGCCGACCTGGCCCGTGAGCAGGCCGAATGCATCAATCTTGGATTCATCCTGGACGCCTGCGAAGGCGAGGTTGCCGTTGGAGCGCTTGAAATCGGCCCAGTTCCCTCGGCGCCACGGCCACCGGACGATTCCCATATGTATTTTGATTATGACATCCTGCATTTTCAAAACTACGCTCGATCCGGACCGGGCAGCAGCACAAACGCCGATGGACAGGACTACCGGCAAGTTGTCGGCGAAGACTTCATCCATCGTCGGCAACAGGCTACAGATGTCTTGATCGGAGCGTTGGCCCGCGACGAGCTCTTGTCTGACAGATACCGCGAAGAAACAAGCATTTTGATCGCAGGGCAGCGCTACACGATGTGATGGACAGCAGAGGTGACGCACTGGACCAGAAACAATCCAACCGGCGAAGTCATTTGGCTCATACCTCGACGCATGGGGGGTGAGCAGCACCCTCATTGCTGAGCCGCCCGCGCTGCAGAGCCGTTTCATACACTTAAGTCTAGAGACTGCCGGTTTCGGTTGGTTTGCCGGGCCTGAAGCAGTCCGGCGACACCGCGTTGCTATGTCCTCAGGACCAGATCGCGCGACACGAACTCGCTTGTCCGACTTCTTTTATGCCGCCGGAAATGGAGCGCGGATCGACATATTCTGGGGGCACGACGAAGATCGGAAGAAGCAGGCGACGTCACGCGCGCACGCCGAAAAGCTCAAAGCGGCAATCGGCGACAAAGCAGATCGGACTCGATCGTCGTCCATATGTTCAGCACCGAATCGCATTCCAAGATCGTGGTGAGCGACGACGGACGGGGCGGATGGTTTGCGGCCATTGGCTCCTACAACTGGCTCGGGTCCCCGTTCGAAAGCTTCGAAGTTTCGGTAAAGGTCAGAGATCCGGCATTCTGCGGCAGGATCGTCCGCCACCTGGCGACCATGTCGATGGGGCGGGAAACGATCTGGAACGAGCTCGCCACGGACATTACCATCCTGGGTCGGCGGATCGAGATAATGCCGCGAACGTCCGAACGCCGGGTGCCGATGAGAATTCTGCTGGCGTCCGACCACGCCGCGCTCGCCCTCGAGGCCAGCGTCAAAGCGACGCGGAGGCTGGTCGTCACGAGCCACCGGATAAGCGTTGCGGAGCGGCCGATGATCATCTTGCCGGCGTTGGCCGCGGCGCGTGCCAACGGTGTCTCTGCCGATCTGTACTTCGGAAATGGCACCGAAACGTTGTCGGCCAAGGCGGCAGGAGAACCGACGATGGACTTAGGGCCCAGCGGCGTGAAGTTGCGTCTCCGCGATCATCGACATCATCCATGCCGCTTGTGCGCTTGCGGTCGGGCCACCTCAGGATCGCAGCGACGCCGTCGTCGCGTTCCCCTCTGCTGCCGAAGGGGAGGGAAGCGACTTAATTCCCAATCGGGGCGACCAACTAGTGGCTCGTCACCGTGATTTTGACTCTTTGGACGTATCTGGATAGGCGCGGCCCAGTTTGGCGCGAGCTTTGTCTGTTGTGAACATCCAGTTGATGCGGGCGCGAGCTTTGTTTCGCTGCCGCTCCCATGCTGCGATCTCATTTCTGAGGTGTTTTGGATCGTCGATTCGGCGGCTGAGACACTGCCCTTGGAGAACGCCGATCTCGATCTCGACCATGTTAAGCCAACTGGCATGTTTCGGGGTGTAGTGGAACTCGAGGCGACGCAGGATACGGCGGGCCTCAGCGGGCGCAAAGGCCTGGTA
>NZ_AUFA01000102.1:0-6559 GCF_000426265.1 Bradyrhizobium sp. Cp5.3
CGGGACGAATCGATCGATGAGTCAAAAATCAGGCGCCGCGCACTTTACTGAAAAGCAGGGCCACTACCTGGCCTTCATCTATACCTACTCGTACATGTTCGGACGGCCGCCTGCCGAAACCGATATGCAGCGCCACTTCGGCGTCAGCCCGCCCTCAGTCCATCAGATGATTGTCACGCTCGAACGCAACGGCCTCATTCGCCGTCAAGCCGGTGCCCCCAGAAGCATCGAAATCCTCGTGCCACCAGAAAACTTGCCGATCCTAGATTGGCTCGGTATCAAACCGTCAAAACCACTGTGACGAGCCACTAGGCGATCGCAAAACAGTTCTAGCCGGCTTAGATCAGGCGTTCCTCTCTACATCGTGCATTGGCGGAGGCGAGACATTTCTCTCGTCAATTGGAGATTGAAAGATGTTCACCGAGCAATCCTCTAAGTTCAGTAGCTTCAACCGTCTTCAGCAATAGTTTGCGCAGAAACTCTGGTTCAACCTGCACTTCATTGCCGTCACATATTCGAGCGATAGCGGCAAATATTTTACGAACATCGTAGGTTGAGTTGAACACCTGCGGGACTCCGCGTTCGATGTTAAGAAGGGTGTAGGCGGCCTCCATCGCTGTGCGAACCGAATATTCGGTGGTGAAAACACAATCTCGTTCGGCCGACTCGGCAAATTGTCCGATGAAAGCGAAATTGGCAGCTCCCTGTGGTATAACATCTGGTCGGTCGCCCGCCTGCCTCGGCATGAAAAGGGAGGTGACGTAGGGCATCATGACGGGAACTGTTTTTGCGCCCGTCTCGGCGATTTGCGGTATGTCCGCAACGGGCACACCAAGGTGGTAAAGCCATTCCTGCGCAATCTCCGCGCCTGTGCAGTCTTGCATCGGTTTCTTCACGAAGTCACCCGGCTTGTCGACAAAGAGAGAATAGAGCCAGACGACAATTTGGTCTCTTGGTTGATGCTTGAAGTGCGGCTGGCGGTTCACGGTCCAACTGAGCAGCCAACTCGAATCCTTCACCGTAACGATGCCTCCCGTGACGACCTTGCCGCTGAACGGATCGCGTTTTGCGATTTTGCGGATATAGCTTGGGATGCGCGCGTCTAAGGTCGTGATGGTCGCAGATTCCCACTTTGTCGCATGGATGTTGCCGCCGAAAACGTCAGGCCGGCCGAACGCCGTGCTCTTTGTCGCGATACGCCGCCAGAGATCCCATGCTGGAGCAGGACCTTCATAAATTTTGGCGGGCGTGTGATGGTCGCCGGCGTCGGAGTTCTCCGTCAAAGACCCGATTGTCACAAAGACGAGATCGTCGGCGCAAAGATCAATTCCGCCGCTGACACCGTCCCTCTGGTAGTTGATGCGCGTGGCCTGCTTGTATCCGGGCCGGATCTCGAAATCGACATCATTGACTTCAACGCCGAATTGAAAGACGACACCTTGCTTCGCCAGCCAATTGCACAATGGCAGAACAAGAGATTCGTACTGATTGTACTTGGTAAACTTCAGTGCCCTGAAATCCGGGAGCCCGCCAATGTGATGGATGAATCGATGGAGGTACAGCTTCATTTCCAACGCGGAATGCCATTCCTCAAAGGCGAACATTGTGCGCCAGTAGAGCCAGAAATTGCTTCTTAGAAGATCCTCCCCAAGCACTTCATCGATGCGCTTGTTCTCCATATCCCGAGGGCTAGCAAGAAAGATGGTGATCAACTCGCTTTGCGCCTTCCCGTTCAGGTTGAAAAGGCCGTCGGTATGGGCGTCCTCCCCTCGATTCACTGTCGCACGTTGTAACGAGTAGTTCGGATCGTCCTTATTCAGCCAATAGAACTCATCGAGCACGCTGGCGCCTTCCATTTCCAGCGATGGGATCGACCTAAACAGATCCCAAAGACACTCAAAATGGTCCTCCATTTCGCGGCCACCTCGAATGACAAAGCCCTTTTCGGGCTGTTTGATCCCGTCGAGCGCACCGCCCGGCAGCATCAACCGCTCGAGAACTGTGATTCGGTTGCCGGCCATATGTCCATCGCGAATGAGGAACGCCGCACCGGCAAGCGCCGCGAGACCAGCACCGATGAACCAAGCGGTCTTTTGGTCGACAGCATCAGGCTTGCGGGGACGGGCAAAGGCTTCGTAGTTTCCGCTGCTGTAATACATGGCGTGTTCCCTCCGATTGGCCGGCACGTCAGTTGATGTCACGAAAACATGTCCTCCAGGGCCGCACATTTATGCGGGACGCCGATCGTCAAGCCGCCGTCGAGGACTATCTCAGCACCAGTCATGTAACTGGACTCGTCGCTAAGCAGGAATGCGACCGCCTGAGAGACTTCGAGCGGCTGGGCCGCCCGCCCCAATGGAATTGGAAAAAGGGCCGGATCCAAGCCCTCACTCATCGCCGTGGTGACGAGGCCAGGATGAACTGAGTTGACACGCACGCCGGAGGCCGCCCCCTCTAGCGCGGCAGACTTGGTGACACCCCGCACGCCGAACTTGGAGGCGACATAAGCATGAAGGCCAGGGCTGCCTCGCAGTCCCTCGACCGATGAGACGTTGACGATCGAACCTCCGCCGGCGCGCCGGATTGCTGGTAGGGCAGCCTGGATGCCGAGGAATACGCCCGTCAAATTGACTGCTAGGGTTCTGTTCCATTGATCGAGTGGGAACTGTTCGATCGGAGCCATGCTGGCGACACCCGCATTGTTGACGAGCCCATGTAAGGCGCCAAAGGTGCTCTCTGCGACCGCGACCGCCGTTGCCCACGATTTCGGCTCGCTAACATCCTGGTGCACGTAGATGGCGGCATTTCCCAGTTCGGAAGCGAGAGCCTCTCCATCTGCATCAAGGATATCAGTGACTACGACTCGAGCGCCCTCCGAAATCAGCAAACGGGCATGTGCCGCTCCCATCCCCCGCGCCGCGCCAGTCACTAGAATGACTTTTTCACTCACACGTGCCATGACGTAGTCCTTGCCGTAAGCGATGCAATATACCGTCGCCTCGGAAGAGGCGCGCATGGTGCTGCTCTGATAACTGCGACAGTCGGCGTTCTGCACCGAAGGACAATCGTCGTAAATTCGCCGAACAGGCGGATGAAGGCGATCGCCCACCATCGCCAAGTCCACCCATGCCGAGAGATAACCAATGCAAAGAAGCAATTGGCTCTGATTGACGCAAAGAACATAACGCTCTCCGGCGGTTATCCGTGAAAGATGGGGCTCCGCTTCGACCACGTAGGCGCGGCGGTTCGAACTGCCGTGCGACAAACCAATACCAGCAATGCGCATGCCAGGAGCGCGCATGTTTGCCTGAACGAGTCTGGCCATTACTTCTGCCGAATCACAGCGACAAAGTCGGCTGTCGTGTCAGACTTCCATCATTATGCAGGTCAACCGGCATCGGTTGAAGACGGGGCGCAACAAGGAATGCGCAGCTCATGGCTGTACTCACTTCGTGCGGATTGCAAGCTTCCTTCTGAACGCCCAAGGGGTAATTCCGAAACCATCCTCTCAAGCTAGTGCCGTCAGTCGCATATGGCCCAAAGAGCCGCTGCAGCACCGACGGTTTACGCGTCCGAAAGGAGATCGATCGCCTGGAGCCTGGAATCGTACTCCTCGTACGTGCCAAGCATGATCTCGCCAACCGTCAAATTGTGCACGGGATCGATGACGGACGGCGAGTCGTAAGTTAGTGAAACGAGGCCCGTGAATAGCACTTCTTCGCCCCCCGCGTCTCGTCGGAACGTTCGGTCTGTGCACCATTTCACCAGCTGTGTGGCGGCGCCTTTCCCAAATTGATTTACTGGGGGCAAATGCCTGACCGAATAGAAGTTCGTGTGTGTGGAAAACATCTGCCGTGCCGCTGCTCTCAAGCGCGAGTCTGGTTGAGCAGTGATAGTCAGCAGACGCTTACCTGTCGGTCGCTCGAGCGTTCCCTGAATCAGGCCGCCCTCGCGGGTCAACGCGATGTGAGCGAGCTTTTTCGGCGCGCCGAGAATCTCGCGTCCCGACGCGAGGGCTGCATCATTTGTCGTCACATAGATATAGGGAATATAGAAACCGGTCTCCCCACCAGGATCACGAACTTCGATTCCAGAGTACTGCTCGAGATATGGTCCGACGATGCTTGAGCCGTAATTCGCTATACCGACAACACCGACCGCGGGATCTGCGGCAGGTGTTAGCTGCTTTGGCAACAGACGCTCCACGTCGTTCGCAATTGTAAAGACGGCTTGTACGGCTTGGCAGTTAAGAAACGCGCTGCCGTGTTCTCGATCTCCGTGATAAAGGGGTGCATCGAATGGAATGCCTCTGACTTCCGGCATTGTTTATCCTCCGGTTGCTCGTCCGGCAGACGCTTAGTGAAATTCGCGGGTAGGTTGGCTCCTAGACTCGACATTCAACATGAATGTTACTCCCGCGTCTGCGGGGATTTGGCTAGAACGTTCGCCGCAGCGTCCCCAGTTCGTTCCGACTCATTTTCGTCGCTTCCTTGCTCGACGTTCTAGGGCGGGCGTCCAGCACACCCTTGAAATGGACGAAAACACACAGAGCTAAGAATGGCCACTTACATGCGGCGTCCGTGTCGACGTTGCGCTATCATTTCCACGTATCGGGGCTCGTGTCGGTAGCAAGCAGCCGGATTCCGTAGTCGTTGATGGTTACAATGGCATAGGTGTAGCCATGCCAACAATTCAGCTCGGACTCCCTGTCTCGCTCCGACGATCGGCAATAGACCCGATTGCCACTGGACGGGTACGACCGCTTTCGCAGCGAGCCCTTTCCAGGCTCAAGACCACTGACATCGATCTTGATCTCGTCGCCGCTGCTTTCCCACAGAACATGCCCCTTGGGCTTTTCTTTGGTCAGATTCACCACGATAAATTCGTGCTTGCCTCCGCCCTTCGTTGCTCCTTTCTTCGCCTTCTCTTTCGTTCTCATCACCGCCGAACTCTTTGTTTCAGTCCGCCCCCTCCCAGCGGCCAATGCTTCCGCGGCGTGTTCGGGGGTCGCAAACTCCTGAGTCGCAAGAGAAGTATCTGGCATGACTTTTCTCTTCCTAAGGCACTGGAGGTCTCTTGGGGATCTCTCAAAACCTTGCAGCACCGGTTAATGCCAAGGTGCTGAACGCCACTTGGCAGCGCTGGCGGGACCTGGAGCCACTTCTAACCTGCCCAAGCACCTGGCCCGGCTTTTGACTAGCGCGTATATACGAGCACATGGCTTAAGCACCGGGAACTACCACAACTGACGGGTGCCCGAAGAAGGTAGCGAGAGCGAATGACAAATCTTAGACTTGTGATAGGAGCCGGGCAGTAGTGGTCGTGCTAGTGATCATTGGTGTTTTGATCCTGGCGAGCTGACTGTCGAAATTATCGCGGGCCATTGGCGAGGGACTGCGACCCGGATCCCGCTCTGAGGACCACTGGACGTGCCTATTCGCTAAAACCAAGTAACGAGCAATTTCTGACGTACTGGCGCTGAAGGTTTGGTCGACAAGAGGTTGGAAAGTGGATAGAAGCACTTGCGCTAGAGCAGGGAATCCACGGCCGTCACGAGGGTGATGGTGCGTCCCGTGTCTCGGCCTAGTGGTAACCTTCACGTTGTCGAGGCCTTGGTGACCGGCAAGGTCACCGCGAACAGAATTGACTTTTACGTCAATTGGAGGTCACCGACAGCTCCGACTTGCAGAACGATCACGATTTGGAATGGCCGCGTAGCCGGCGACAAAATGCCAACTCGATGGAAGCTGTACTACGTTGGATCGGACTGGCACTTTCACGAAATGACCGGCAGGGACCTCTTCACGTGGAGGTAAATCAAACCTGGTTATGCCGCGTTGGCAATGGCTTAACGTCATCGCTTGGATCCGACCGTCCCTCGACGGCGCCAGCGCACTCCGTAAGCGCCTGCATGCGGCCTTCTCCGCGTCCTCGTTGTCGGTCGAATAGAGATACACTTTGAGGGCTGGTAGCGGAGAGTGTCGACCGTCGCGGATATCCTGGGCGCATGCGGAGCGACTGCCGCATTTTACGGGAGCTTCAACTTTCCAGGCGGACGGAATTACTTTCGTCGTTGAGGTAATTCAGCATGGTGTTGCTGGCGTCCTCAGCCTCAGCGAAGGTTTGGAAGGGTGAGCCGAGAATCTTGATCGCGCCACGGCTCTGGTCAAGCGGACGCCACGACGCGACGTAGCCCAGCCTGCCGCGAAAGCCGGGGATGTCCCGATCGCTGTTGAACTAGGTCGGGCCGACGTTGCCGGAATGAATGTTACGCGGCCCTCGTGACGTGGGCAACGGGGTTGATCGTCATGCGATTGTGGCGAGCTTGAAGAGCCGCACGCAGAACCGACAATTGCTTATGCGCCTTCAATCGTCGGAAGCCCTTGTTGGCCTCGATCATGCCGGCCGCGACCCATCGCAAGGCCATACCGGCATCCCGCCAGCGTTTGACGTTGCGCGTGACGCGGCGAATGGTGCCCATCATGTTCTCGGCGATGTTGGTACAGGCGAGCGATCGACGAAGCTCCTTCGGCAACTTCAACCGGACGACAGTCAGGAT
>NZ_AUFA01000103.1:0-6318 GCF_000426265.1 Bradyrhizobium sp. Cp5.3
ACCGGCGCAACCCCCATGGCGACGTCGATCCGCGTCCCTGGTGCCAAGGTTTCTATGCCGCGATGCGGCTCAGGATAGCGGCGTGGGCGCCATTGCTGGACGCCAGCAACGTCAATCACGGCCTGCTTCGGCCCATTCTGCTGCACTGTCGCGATGATCAGGGCCGTCCGCTTCTCGGACCGCCGCGACAGGGTCACGAGACCGGGGACTTTCTCCGCAATGCCCACCTCGATATCCCAGCGGCTGTCGAGGCCATGCGCCAATACTGGATGCCGATCCGCTACGCACGCGCCCGCTGATCACCGCAGACGTGGAAGCTCATACCGGTTACTTTGGATCGGGAGCTCAACGCTGCATTCCGGCAGCGGCAGGCGGGCTTGGCGCAGGCGGATAGCCGCCTGTTGCAACAAGAGCAGGGAACATGGCTTGCGCTACGACGCCAATGTCGAAGCGATGCCGATTGCATCGCTGAAGCCTATCGTTCGAGATTGCTAGAGCTGCGTAACTGGAATCCGTCCACCGTTCATATGGAGTAGAGTTGCTACAGGGTGGGCGGTCGTAGCGCTCGTACTGTCATCAGGGCTTCGCCGGTAAGGCAGGTATATGTAGATCGACGGTGGAGATCATTTGGGCGGCCGCGGGAGCGTACTTATCGATGTTCGGCGCAATGATCAAAAGCTCCATTGCTGATTTCTTGTCGCATATGACCTTGCTCGTCGCGGCGACGTTTTCTTGCTTGCCGTAAAAATCGAAGATGTACAACTTTCCGCCATCCGTACCGTTGATATCGTCGACCGTATATTTTTGCAGCGAGAGGCCGTTGCTCTGGCCGAGGCGGCTGAACAGAACTCCGCAATCAGCATCTTGCAGATCATACGCAACTCGCAGAAAACCTCGGAATTGCGGCACATCGGTTGCTTGAAATGCAGCCACGACATACACCTTGGGAGTCTGGGTGATGCTGCTCGTTGCATTCCGCCAGGGGTTTTCGACGGACCAGCGGCCGAGCGATTCAGGAAGATAGACGCGGGCCCGAAAGTCGCGTGCTTCGTTCGCAAAGTCGAAGTATCCGAACGCGTCGGTTGGCAGCGTGGACTGCGCCGAGGGGGTTGGCTCAGTATTCGCAGGCGCCCCGCTTTTGATGCCTTGCGTCAAACCATCTTTCGCTAAAATGAGGCTCGCAACAAACACACCGCTAACGGTGAGCGCGATTAGTGCCATGAAGATCAGTAATGTTGCGGCGCGTCTCATATCAATTCCTAGACGCCTCGATGCCAAGTTCTAGCGGTCCGAGGCCAAGCTGAATCTTATCATCCTTTGGGCCAACACCGAAACCGGCCTTTGCCTCGACGCCTATTCCAGCCTGCGCGTAGCCGCTAACCTGGAAGCCCGCCAATGTGAAGGATTGATCGATGCGTCCGCGCACGAGATATGCTCCGGCCCCCGCCTCTGCGTTGACTCCTTGCAATCCGAGACCTGCCGATGCGCGCACCTCGGCAGCTCCGGCATCACCTGTCGCCCGTGTTCCACCGCGAGTCGCCTCCCCATGAAGGAGCGCGCCACTGCCCTTAACTTCAATGACAGCACCTTTGGTGCCGAGTCCGGCGGAGACTGCGCCTTGCAATTGAACGGCGTCCAAACGGGTGTTGACGCCGAAGAGTTGGCCTTGTGCGTCGCGCAAGCTAAAGGTTTGCGACTTCCCGATGTTCACTGACGCACTGTCCAACTTTCCGCCCTGAAATTCGATGCCCCCGGAAGAGGAGAGGCCCGTGCCACCGGCGTTGCTTCCAATGCGTTTTGCAGTTGCTGGGAGAGATGGTGTCTCAATGGTACATGGGCAGGCGTACTGCTTGGGGGGCGTTCCGCACATGAACGTCGTTCGGCATTTGTTGTCTGTCGATGGTACCGCCGCGACCTTGTTCGTCGGAGGAAAGTGACGCTCTTCAGGTTGCAATCGGACGGCGTTGCGCTTCAAATTGTCGAGCTGCTCGGCCCATACCTTGTCTCGGGGAGCTGGCGCACTTGGTAAGGCGGGTCGGGGAGACGAGGCATCGGCGTTGCCGCCGCACTGCACCTTGTTGGGGTCAGATCCGGTTGCCATTGCTTCGATCTGCTTTGCAGCGCAAGTTTCGGGCTTGCGACTTCGCACCGCCTCGTAATTCGACTTCTGTAGGCGTTGCAAATCCGATTGCCGCCGTTGCTCGGCAGCTCGCTGGAGCTGTTGAGCTGCCTGCTTTTGCGCGACACTGGCTTGTTCAAGTGACTTTCGTGCAGCGCCCGCTGCCCTTTCAATTTCCTTGCTCCTCGCGTCGATCCGGCTGCGCTCGTCGCGGGTGCGTCGTGCCTCCTCCTCCGCAAGTTTCTTATCCCGATCCGCCTTGAGCTGTTCGTTCAGAGCCCTTTGAAGGTCAGCTTCCTGACTGGGATTTACGCACTTGAGCTCGCCCTGTCGAATAGCGCCTATATTCGCTGGCGCTCTCCAACACTGTGTGCCCGAACTGCACCAATGCCCGTCACCGCAATCGTTGGCCTGCTCAGGCATACAAGTCCCAGCGACGCTACATTTAGAGCCTTGGTTGCAGCAGAGATTACCGCAACACGTTGTGCCGTAGGCGCAGATGCCTCCCGAGGGGCAATAGTTTCCTTGAGGTTGGGGTTGAGATCGAGATGCGCCGCTACAGCCCTGGTACCCGGCAAGCGAGCCGTCAGGGCAACGGCACTCCGTTCCGCCGCCCCCTGCTATGGGTACGGCTCCAAGCGATTCGCATAATCCCGGCGGATAGAATTGCGCATAGCCGACCGTTGGAAACAACAAGATCGCGGCATTCAAGATCGCAAACAACGCTTGCCGCATGTTGGCTCCCCCTGCCTATCAGATCAGTCTAGTTCCGCCTAAGGCGACGAACAATTGGGTAGGTGGGCGCACCAAGGTTTTCTGTGCGACCTATGCGAAAGATCGGTGTGAGGCACAAAATGCAGCAGATTCAACGACATTGAGCCCCGCCGACGACAAAGGTGCGCAAGCGAGTCCTGAACTCCCTGCCGCCCTTTGTTCGACGCTCCGCAGGGAGTCGAAATGCGCCAGCGGCGCGTGCCTACTGACGCTCTTCCTCCCGACAGCTACATGCACGCCACAGACAGAGCGACGGTCAGGGAAAGCATCTTTTCCTTCCGGTCAATCTGATATCGAAAGCGCCAGAGCTTGCTCCCATTGGTTTCAATCAAAAGGTGGAGGCCATTCCCGTCGGGGAGCTTGTAGGGCTTCTCATGGGGTTTCGCGGCCAGCACGCCAACTTGGGTAAGCATGGGTAGGCTCCTGCATTACACAGAGCACTTACCCAGAATCCTACCCAGAATTTCAGGTGCCGTCACCGTCGACGATGAAGCACTATGCAATGGGTAGGCAGCTCAAACTATTACGTTTTTAGGCCGCTATGAGGAGCCATGTAGCACCATATAGAAGCGGTGCTGGTGCCCAGGGGCCGACCATATCTGATCTTCTAAACCATTGATGACACTTCGTAATCCAGACGAACGAAAATCACCTACCCATACTCCTACCCAACAAGATGTGGGCTGCTACGGTGAATAGTGAGGATTTGAGTCAATAGCAGCGAGGGCCGTCTCGAAGTGTTCGCCCGTGGCACCGACAATGCGCTGTGGCACATCTGGCAGGACAAGCCGCACGCCGGACCGTGGTCAGGCAGGGCATCCCTGGGCGGCGTTCTCCTCAGCGATCCACTCGCGGCCAGATACGGACTGCACAGGAGGCCGGCAGTCTCACAAGGCGGCCGGCGCCAAACTACTTTTCGGCGCAAAATTCTGCGCCCTTGGAGCGAGCGCAGAATCGGTGTCCTTCGCCGCGCGCGCATTTCGGGCAGCCGCTCTTGTGACGAACGGTGCGCTCCAGCAATGAGCCGCGCAGAAGCTCGCCGGTGACCGGCAGCTTGGCAACAAGCCTTTCGCGGGTTTGCAGAGCTCGGGAGCGATTCATTCACCAAAATGAATCAGCGTCGCGGCTGCCCGTCAACGGCCAACCCGTCCGAACTTGCAGTTTTTCCGCAACGAAATGCGCGTTGATACCACGGTGGTGGAAACCAATATCCACTATCCGACCGACAGCACGTTGTTGGGGAGACGGCTAACACATTGGTCCAACACTTCCAAATGGGCGGGTTCAAAGAGTTCCAGTTCGGCCATTGGTGCGCGGCTTCCTTCAGGAGGCGCGCACCCTCCCTAGTTATCTAATGCGTCATTAGAGTTTGTTGGGTGAAACGAAAGCGCTGGGGCCCCCTTCAAAAACTGATTGTTTTCAGCACCTCGTGCTCTGTCGCCTACTCTCATGACCTCTGTCCGACGGGATCAAGAATTCTGAGGAGCACACGCTCCTTTGCGACAACGAGGCTCACTGCCTCAGGAGACTCTGATGCATTCCAGAGTACTCGAGTGAAATCTGTGCTCCCACGAGTCGATAGATTTTTACTCGAGTGCTGCGTTTCGGAATATGTCGGCTGCGTTGGCGTCCGCCCGCCACATCGGCCGAACTCGCCACCTTTTGCGCTGCGAAAATGATCTTGAACACCTGCTTCAGGATACGTGCACCTCAATCGATTAGCCTGACGTTGGCCGCTTGGTACTTTGAGCGCTGTTTGTTGAAGCGAAACTCGAAAGTCACGCGTGTGCCCGGCACCAGATCAGCCCCTGCGCAGCTGCGAAGTTCGGACATGTGCACGAACAAATCCTGACCGTTGCAGTCATCAGGCCTTATGAAGCCCCAGCCCTTTTCAACGTTGTACGAGACTACCGTTCCGGTCTGCATCTTCGCTTTAGCTTGTCGAGATTGGAGATCATGCATTGACGTTTAGGCGACGATATCGAGTCGCGAGCCTCGCCTACGCGGCTGATTCGGAGCTGCGGGCACACTTTTCCTGACTTGCCCGGAGCAAAGATCTCGTGGGCATGGCGATCGCGTCTCCCGCTGAGGGAGATACTAATTGCGTGGCCCATACGCCCTTCGTGTTCGTGCCCGCGTAGGATATGGCGGCGGCGAGCGTGAGCGAATCCGATCGCCGGTCGAACGTCCTGTTTCATATCGCCTCACGGCAGCGGCGGGGCAGGCCAGACGCTTGCGGCGACGCGGCGCCGAGCCCGCCCCTAACATCACCGCGTCTGGAGTAATAGGTGATGCTGCCCCGAACCGAGCAAGGGCCGTGCCGAACCGAGAATCGGAGGTTCTTCAGGCGCCTCGTAGCGGGGCTGTAGGGTCAAGTTGTCGACATTGGTCTGAAAGCTGACACTCGGCCCCAACACTATCTGACGCTCCTGGTCCTGACTGACTTCAGACCAACGGCAGGATCGCGTTCGCTTGTCGTATCCAGGATCCCGTTTGTCCGAACGGGTTGCGACAAGGCGCCAACCTGACGCGCTGAAGTGACCCAACCCGGAGGAAGGCGGCCCGACTTCGGTCCCGAGGGGCTTGTCCGGCGTTCAACTACGGAAATGAATGAGGCCGCGAGACGATGCAGTCCCGCGGCCTCGGCACCGGAATTTAGCGAAAAAACCGTTTAAGTATGAAATCCCTCCGCCGGTGTTCCTCCAGTAGAACACCGTGTTCAAAAAATTGACAATCCGGGCGGCTACGGAAAAAGGAATGATGCGCGCGACACTTGCCGAGTCCTGAGCGCCCGTGTGCGGTCGCCGAAGATGACCTCCGCAATTGGCACGGTTAGCGCGAAGCCGCCTTTCACCTGTTCTTCCCGCGGTCCGAAAACGAAAAAAGAGTAAAGCTGCACTATTCTGCAGTGCGGTTGAACATGCGTTCTTCTCGCTTTGTTTTCGAATCGATTTCGCGGCGAAACTCCCTTCCGAATTTGGGGAGGCGCTTTTGCGCACTTGGGCTGGTCAGGAAGCTCATCCGAGAAGGCCGGCGTATCCGCCACGTTCCGCCGAGCTTATCTTAGAAACAGATCATGTGGTGTGAGCCCGCTCCAGGCGAGAGTTGGTATAGTCGGAATGGGCGGAATTGACGGGATCGCTCGAATCGGCGGAATACTCGGAATGCTCCTTATTGGCGGGATTGACCGCATCGGCGGAAGAGGGCCGCCAGATGCTCCATCGGTGAATGCAATCGCATTTCCACCTGAGTCGCGGATCCATCCATTGTGCAGCCTTGCGACGTAGCGTCGGGGATGTCCCGATCGCTGTTGAACTAGGTCGGGCCGACGTTGCCGGAATGAATGTTACGCGGCCCTCGTGACGTGGGCAACGGGGTTGATCGTCATGCGATTGTGGCGAGCTTGAAGAGCCGCACGCAGAACC
>NZ_AUFA01000104.1:0-5860 GCF_000426265.1 Bradyrhizobium sp. Cp5.3
GATCAACCCCGTTGCCCACGTCACGAGGGCCGCGTAACATTCATTCCGGCAACGTCGGCCCGACCTAGTTCAACAGCGATCGGGACATCCCCTAATCGTGCTGCCGAACGGCCATTCTTTGCCGATGCCCCTGTCAGCAACAACTCACCCTCGACCGAGAAGATCGAGCTGTTCCGCCGGTTGTTTGCTGGACGTCCTGATGTCTTTCCAGTTCGCTGGGAAAACAGAAAGGCTGGACGTTCAGGATATTCGCCAGCCTGCTCCAACGAGTGGGCGAAGGGGATTTGCGGCAAGCCGAAGGTGAAATGTGGGGAGTGCCCGCATCAGGCATTCGTCCCACCCTCCGAGGACATCATCGAAAAGCATCTGCGCGGTGGCGATGCCCGCTCCGGTGACTTTGTCGCCGGGGTTTATCCATTGCTGCAGGACGAGACGTGCTGGTTCCTTGCCGCGGACTTCGACAAGGAAAGTTGGGCGGATGATGCCAGGGCATTGTTGGACACCTGTCATGCGAAAGGAATTGCCGCTGCCCTGGAACGGTCGAGATCGGGAAACGGCGGCCATGTCTGGATATTTTTCTCCGAGCCCGTTCCGGCAAGGAGTGCCAGGCAGATGGGTTCTGCCCTGATCACGGAGACGATGGAGAGGCGCCCCGAGATCGGCTTCACATCCTATGATCCCTTCTTTCCCAATCAGGATACGATGCCCCTTGGGGGCTTTGGCAATCTGATTGCGCTGCCGCTGCAGAGAAAGGCTCGCGAGATCGGCAACAGCGTTTTTGTTGACAAGGATCTGCGACCCTACGACGACCAATGGGCTTATCTGTCGTCCCTGCCTCCGTTGTCGGCAGACATGGTCTTCAGGATCGCGGATGCGGCGGAGCGGTCAGGCCGAGTTTTGGGCGTTCGCATGCCGGTCGACGATGAGCATGCCGATGAACCGTGGAAGATGTCGCCGTCACGCCGTAGTGCGCCACAGCGTATCGAGGCTGTAATACCGCGAAACATCAGGATCGTGGTCGCCGATCAGGTTTACATCGACCGGACAGAACTTCCGCCGGCGCTGATTACGCGGTTTGCCCGTCTGGCAGCTTTCCAGAACCCGGAATTCTACCGTGCGCAGGCCATGCGATTGCCGACATTCGGCAAGCCTCGGATTGTCTCATGCGCCGAGCTTTATGCACAGCATATCGCTTTGCCCCGAGGCTGCCTCGAAGAGGCGATCGATCTCATCGAAAGCCATGGCGCTGTTGCCAATTTGGAAGATCAACGTGAAATCGGCATAGCACTCCCTTTGGGCGTTTGCTTTCAGGGCGAATTGCGACGGCCGCAGTTAAAGGCTTTCGATGCTCTCATCGCCCATGAAAACGGCGTGCTTGCTGCGACAACGGCCTTTGGCAAGACGGTTGTCGCAGCCGCGCTGATCGCACATCGGGCTCGCAACACGCTGATTCTCGTTCACCGCCGCGAATTGCTTACTCAATGGGTGGAGCGCCTGAGTTCCTTTTTGAAGATAGACCCAAAGCAGATCGGCGTTATCGGGGGAGGGAAAAAGAAGCCGACGGGCGTCATCGATGTGGCGCTGATCCAAAGCCTGGTGCGCAATGGAGAGGTCGCTGATATCGTCGCCGATTACGGCCATCTTATTGTCGACGAATGCCATCACCTGTCCGCAACAAGCTTTGAGCTTGTCGTTCGGCGGTCAAAAGCGCGATACGTTGTCGGTTTGTCTGCGACTGTCGCCCGAAAGGATGGGCATCATCCCATCATCTTCATGCAATGCGGCCCCGTTCGCCATCGGGTGGATGCAAGGGTCCAAGCTACCGAGCGTGGCATTCGTCATCGTGCCCGCGACCGTTCGACGAAATTTGAATTGCCCGTTTCCCTGGCCTCGGCCGAACGACCATCGATGCCGGCGATCTATGCGGCCCTGGCACAGGACAGTGGCCGAAATGATCTGATCTTCGATGATGTGCTGAAATCGCTGGAGGCCAAGCGTTCGCCCATCGTCCTGACGGAGCGAAAGGATCACCTCGATTATCTTCAGCAGAGGTTCTTGCCGTTCGTGAAAAATCTCGTGGTGCTGCGCGGCGGCATGTCGACGAAGGATCGCAAGCAGGCCGCTACGGCATTGAATGCCGCTGACGATGATGAGCGCCTGATCCTTGCGACAGGTCGCTACATCGGTGAAGGCTTCGATGACGCCAGGCTCGATACGTTGTTCCTGACGATGCCGATTGCCTGGAAAGGAACCCTGGCGCAGTATGTCGGTCGTCTCCATCGCCTCCATGATGGTAAGAGAGATGTGTTGGTCGTCGACTATGTCGATAGTGCAGTCCCCGTTCTGGCCCGGATGGCTGCGAAGCGACGCACGGGTTATCGCGCGCTGGGCTACGTGATTGAGTAGTGGCGCCCCGCTGTGAGCGGAGCGCCGTTGGTGCGGTCAACGCGACCAGATGAGCTTGTGCTCGCCGTTGTCGCCCTGAACGAGGGAGGCATAGACCGGCGCGTTGAAGGACGGATCGTCGAGCTTGAGCGAGAGATACTCGGCGCCCGTCTCGCGCGCGGTCCTGCTCCAGCCGGCACCGAACTCGACACCGTTGGCGGTGACGCGGTAGTCGGGCGCCTTGTCGCTGTCGCGGTTGCAGGGCTTGATGGTGGCCTTGACGTTGAGGGTGAGGGTCTTGATCGTCCCGGCGTAAGCGCCGTTCTCGTCGCGGGTGAAGGTGCCGATCTGAGCCATTGTCGTATCTCCTGAGTTGTCCGAAGCCGCCCGATGCGGCCTCGGTGGCGGTCGAGAGGCGACGGACCGGACGTCTGCATCCGACGGACCGCAGCGTCAGCGGAGGACGGCGGCAGCCGAGCTTGTTGCTGCGCGAGGAATGCGGCGCAGCCGCAGGGGAAGAAGGTCGGCGGAGCCGTTGCAGGCCAAGGCCGGGCCGGCGTCAGACCCGCCGAGAAGAGAGGCCGTATCGGAGCTTCGCCGGCATCGTCAGGAGAACGATGCGGATTCCGGGGATTGCGACCAGGGATTCCGATTGAACGCGACCATGCGGTCCGATCGAATGCGGCCACCTGTTCCGACGAAGGCGGCCGGGGTGTCGTTGCCGGCATGAGGAGTTGGGTCAGCTTTTCTTGGCGGCGTCAAGATTGGCACGTTGGGCAGTTATTTTTCGCATGCTGTCTCCTTTGAGGATGAGGCGGTGCGCGTTGTGGACGAGGCGATCGAGGACCGCATCGGCGATGGTCGGGTCGGCTATGACCTCGTGCCAATGCTCGATCGGCACCTGGCTGGTGATGATGGTCGATCCACGCTGGTGGCGATCGTCGACGACTTCGAGGAGATCGCGGCGCTGCTCGCCGGTAAGCGGGGCGAGGCCCCAATCATCCAGGATGAGCAAATCGACCCTCGATAGCGTCTTCAGCAGCCGAGCGTAGCGTCCGTCGCCGCGGGCAAGGGCCAGAGCTTCGAACAGCCTTGGCAGCCGATGGTAGAGTACGGAACGATTGTCGCGGCATGCCTTGTGGCCGAGCGCGCAGGCGATCCAGCTCTTGCCGACGCCGGTCGGCCCGGTAAGGAGCAAGTTTTGTTTGCGGCTGATCCAATCCCCATCGACGAGCTTGGCAAGGAAGGCGCGATCGATGCCGCGCGGAGCGCGCAGATCGATATCTTCGACGATTGCGGTCTGCCGCAGCGCGGCGAACTTCAGGCGCACCAGGAGCCTTTTGTTCTCCCGCTCGGTCGCTTCGCGATCGATCATCAGGCCGAGCCGCTGCTCGAAGGTGAGCGCGGTGACCTCGGGTTGGCGTTGCTGATCGTCGAAGGCCTTGGCCATGCCGGCGAGCCCGAGAGCGACGAGGCGTTCGTGGGTGTGGTTGATGAGCATAAGTCCTTTTCTCCTTCTTGCAGGTCAGTGGTAGTAGCCGCGGCCACGGATGTTGCCGTGCTGGATCGGATCGGCATCGGGCGTGGTGTCGGGAAGGAATGCCTTGTCGAGGCCGGTCTTGAGGATCGAGGCGATCGACCGATAGCTGGCTGCGCCAATGCTGATCCCGCGGCGGCATGCGGCTTCGAGACGTTGCGTCCCATAGGTCTTTTCCAACCGCAGGATGCCGAGACAGGATCGGAAGCCCTGCTCGGGATGGGGCTTTGTCCGCATGATCGCCTCGCACAGCGCGATCGTGGACGGACCGACTTTCTCGGCGGCGGCCAGCAGGCGCGCCGGCGTCCAGAAGGCGTAGCGGCGATGCGCGCTCGGCATGTGCTCGGGGATCGTGGTGTGGCGGCGCTTCACGCCCGAGCGTGCGTGGCTGGCGATGCGGGTGCCGCGATGGAACACCTCGATGGTAGCTTCGGTGGCCCGCACCTCGACGACCTGGCGGATCATGCGGGATGGCACCGAGTAGAAGTGCCCCTGAACTTCGACATGGTAATCCGGCGCCACACGGGCACGACGCCATTCGGCGTACTGATAGGGCTCGGCCGGCAGCGGCATCAGGGCCGCACGATCGATGGTGTCGAAGAACTCGCGGCGGCTGGCACCGAGCTTGCGCATCAGGCGGGCGTTGAGTTCGTCGACCAGGATGCGGATCGCAACGTTCAACTCTGCGAGCGAGAAGAAGCGCCGGTTGCGCAGCCGCGCCAAAATCCATCGCTGGACGATAAGAACCGCCGCCTCCACCTTAGCCTTGGCAAAAGTTGTCGACTGCAGGTCATGCGGGTACGACCCCGCAAAAGGTGCGGATCACGCATCCCTTCCATCCGCTTTGCGGTCGCAAGTTCGAGCTGATCTGTCGGCGCCGTCATTGGGGCGAAGACCGGGTGGTCTATGAGGGTCAGAACGGTCGACTTTGTACGATCGCGAGCGCATGGACCGATATCGATCCACCCGATGAGTTCCGGCTGATCGCTGCGGGTAGAGCAGCCTTTTGCGCGGTTGACCTGTTGGCGCTTTGTGACGCGCTGGACCGGCTCGCGGAGAGCATGGGCGCCAGCGATGCGTAAATCTAAATACGCCGCATATGTAAAGATAATAACGCCATACCGTCGGCGCGGTGCGGCGTATTACTACGCTGATAGCGGCGATAAATCTTTATATGGCGTCGGCATCTCCATTGACACTCAACATATAGAGGCGTATTTATATTTACGTAAGATTGAGGCCGAGCATGGCCAGGGCGAAGAAGCGGGATCCGAAGAGCGAGGCGCTGGCGCAAGACGGCGTCCTCAATCCAAATCCGGAAGCCGTCCGCGACCCCTCGTTCGTCAGCAACCCATTCTTCGATGCGAAGGACCTGGTGCAGGTGCGCTACGAGATGGTGCGACGTCACCAGGTCGACGGCGTTGCGATCAGCGAGGCCGCCGAGGCATTCGGCGTGACGCGTCCGACCTTCTACAAGGCGCAGAGCGCCCTGCAGACCGCCGGGCTTGCCGGCCTGTTGCCGAACCGGCGAGGCCCCAAAGGCGGCCACAAGGTCTCCGCCGAGGTCGTTGCGTTCGTCGCCGCTCTCAAAGCTGCAAGACCCGAACTGACGACGTCGCACTGCCTAGATGCGATCTCGGCGCGGTTCGGCGTCAAGGTGCACCGACGCAGCCTGGAGCGGGCGCTGGCGCGCAAAAAAAAACGACTCAACTCAGCTTGATCGTCGCGCCTGCGGACGCAGCGGACAGCTACGAGAAGCTACGCGCAGCCGCATTGCGTGCCGAGTTCACGGCCTGCCCTGGTCTCACCATTCTTCGTCGACGGGGATTGGCAGCGTGGATCCGAGCACGCGGACAGGAGGTCGATACCGAGGCGGCCTGCTACGACCATCGGCTCACGCACTCGGCCCCAGACAATCCGTCGCCCGCAACAAGCGAC
>NZ_AUFA01000105.1:0-5496 GCF_000426265.1 Bradyrhizobium sp. Cp5.3
GCCCGCTGAGGCCCGCCGTATCCTGCGTCGCCTCGAGTTCCACTACACCCCGAAACATGCCAGTTGGCTTAACATGGTCGAGATCGAGATCGGCGTTCTCCAAGGGCAGTGTCTCAGCCGCCGAATCGACGATCCAAAACACCTCAGAAATGAGATCGCAGCATGGGAGCGGCAGCGAAACAAAGCTCGCGCCCGCATCAACTGGATGTTCACAACAGACAAAGCTCGCGCCAAACTGGGCCGCGCCTATCCAGATACGTCCAAAGAGTCAAAATCACGGTGACGAGCCACTAGCAGCAAGGATCCCTCCTGTCTGGCCGGCGACGTGCTGGCCGCCTTCAGTTCTTCTCGAAGCCCGGACGCGGAATCACGCCCATGATCGTTCGGGTAAAGCCGCCGTCGACGACGATCTCCTCACCGGTGATGTAGCTTGCGCGCTCACTGGCGAGGAAAACAACCGCATCGGCGATGTCGGCCGGCCGGCCGATCCGCTGAGCCGGCACCAGGGCCCGCCGTGCATCGTGCACGCCCGGAGCCTGATAGATCGCTTCGGTCATCGGCGTACGGATCATGCCGGGGCTGACCACGTTGCTGCGCACGCCTCGCGCCCCCCATTCCGCGGCGAGCTGGCGGGACAGCATGACGACGCCGGCCTTGCTCACGCTGTAGGCGCCGCTGTAGGTCTGCGGGACCGACGCCGAGATCGACGCGACATGGACGATGGCGCCTGCGCCCATCTCTAGCATCGTCTGGCCGAACACCCGCGCGCAGCGCAGGTAGCCCGTCAGGTTGAGCGACAGAATGCGGTCCCAGTCCGTCATGCTCAAGGTGTCGAGGCCGCCGGGCAACATGGTGCCGGCATTGTTGACGAGGATCGCGGGCTGACCGACCTTTGTCGTGATCTGCTGGGCGACGCGCGCGACGCTGTCGTCACTTGTGACATCGCAGGCGAAAAATTCCGCGCGTCCGCCGCTGCCGCGAATCTCCGCCGCGACGGCCGAGCCGGCCTCGTCCCGATCGAGCACGACCACGTTTGCGTCGACTGCCGCCAGGCCAAGGGCGATGCCGCGCCCGATGCCGGCGCCGCCGCCCGTGACCACGGCAACGTTCGACGATAGATCGATCCAAGTCATGCAGGGCTCCGCAAGTTGAGAAGGGACGGACTGCACATCACGAGGAGAGGCCTGCCAGGGACGGCAGTTCGATCCTGCGGATCAGCCGGTTCTCCTGCGCGATGATGAGATGTTCGGAAGCCCTGAGATAGGCCGGCCAGTCCGGATCCTTGTCGCGCGCGGCGTGCCGGCGCTCGAACTCTCCCATGTCGGAAAAGCCCCAGAGGTGCACGATCTGGTTCAGCGGCCCGACCGCGCTCGTGAACATGCCGAGCGGCCGTCCCAGATATTTGAGCTGGACCGGCATCGCGAGCCGATCGAATACATCGATGAACTCCGACATTTTCCGCAGAGCAATGGTGTAAACGCGCAAATCGACGATGGCGTGCTCGGTCATCGGACCTCTCCCCACTGAGCGATCAGCTACGCGCCAGCCCGCAGTTGCCTTCCTCGAGGGGCCGGAACGCCTCGTCTGCGCTGAGCGTCGACACCAGTTTGTACACGTCTCCGGTCGATTTGCTATCCGCAGGCTTCTTCACCTCGAAAAGATAGGCCGGATGGATCTTGCGCCCGTCAGCGCGGATCATGCCCCGACCGAAACAATCGTCGTCGGTCGGCATCTTCTTCATCAGTTCGACCACATCGCGGCCGTTGCGCCTGGCCCGCTCGACGCCAAGCTCCTTCACCGCCTTGAGGTAGTGCAGCACGCACGCGTAGTCGCCAGCCTGGCTCATGTTGGGATAGACGTTGGCGGCCAGGCGCGGCTTCACCCGATTCGTGAAGGCGCGAGTCCGGTCGTTCAGATCCCAGTAGAAGGTCTCCGTCAGCGAGAGACCCTTCGCCGTCGACAGGCCCATGCCGATGACGTCGGTGACATAGCCGACCAAGGCCGCCATGCGCGTGCCGCCATGGTCGAGCCCGAACTCCTGCGCCTGTTTCAGGCAGTTGATCAGCTCATTGCCGGAATTGGCAAAGGCGATCACATTGGCGCCGCTCGACTGTGCCTGCAGCAGGAATGAGGAGAAGTCCGACGTCGAACCGAAGGGATAGCGCACCGAGCCCAGCACTGTGCCGCCAGCCGCCTTGACGAATTTTGCCGCATCCGCTTCAGCGGCATGGCCGAAGGCATAGTCAGCGGTGAGGAAGAACCATTTCGAGCCACCGGTGCGCACCAGCGAGGTCGCGGTGGAGTGAGCGAGACACCAGGAGTCCCATGACCAGTGCACCAGGTTCGCACTGCAGCTTTTGCCGGTCAGGTCGGACGAGCCGGCGGTGGTGATCAACGCGACCTTGTTCTTGTCCTCGATCAGGTATTTCGCGCCGAGCGCGATCGAGCTGTTGCCGACATTCTCGATGACGTCGACGCCGTCCTGATCGAACCATTTGCGGATGATCGCGAGCCCGACATCGGCCTTGTTCTGGTGGTCGGCCACCAGGATCTCGACCTTGATGGACGGATTGGCCTCCATGAATTCGGCCGCGGCCTGCTGCGCACATGCGACCGTGGTCGGCCCCGACACGTCGCGATAGATACCGGACATGTCGGTGATGACGCCGATGCGGATGATGTTGTCGGCCTGCGCTCGCGCCAGGCGCGGCGCCAGCGTTGCTGCGAGACCTGCGCCGACAAAACCGCGTCGCGTGATATTCATGTCGTTTCTCCCTTAGTCGCCGCACCGCGCCGGTGCGGGCTTTCGTTGGTCCAGATGGACGATGTGCGTTCAGGCTTGCTGGCCGGCCAGATGACGGCCGGTGATGTAGCCGAAGGTCATGATCGGCCCGAGCGTGATGCCGGCGCCGGGATAGTTGCCCCCCATGATCGAGGCGCGATCGTTGCCGACGGCGTATAGTCCGCCGATCGCCGTGCCGTCGTGGCGCACCACGCGGCCCACCACGTCGGTGGTCAATCCATCGAAGGTGCCGAGATCACCCATGATGATCTTCAGCGCGTAGTAGGGCCCGGCGCCGACCGGAGCGACAGTTGGATTGGGCTTATGCTCGGCATCGCCAAGATAGCGATTGAAGGCCGTGCTTCCGCGCTTGAACGCAGTGTCGACACCATGAGCCGCCCCCTGGTTGTACTCGCGAACCGTTCCTTCCAGGCCGTCGGCATCGATCCCCGCATTAGCGGCAAGCTCGCGCAGGGTCGCCCCGCGCGTCAGATAGCCGTTGCGCACGAAGATACCGACCGGCACCGGCGCCGGCTTGGCGTAACCAAGACCGTATTTCCGGATCGTGGCGTGATCGCAGATCAGCCAGGCTGCGGTTTCCTTGCCGCCGGCGCCGTCGGCAATCATCGCAGCGCCGACGTCGTGGTAGGATTCCGACTCGTTGGTGAAGCGGCGCCCCTTCCGGTTGACCGCGACCACGCCGGGCTTGTACCGGTCCACGAGATGCGGAAATGCGCCGGTGCGATTGCCCAGTGGTACGCGCGACACCGGCATCCAGGCGGCGGCGTTCGAAAAGCGGATGTCGCAGTTGCCGCCGACCTCCTCTGCCATGCGGATCCCATCGCCTGTGTTGGCCTCGGGCGTCGGCGACAGATGTTCGCCACCGCGCGCAAGGTGCGGATAGGCGCGGGCGATCCGCGCCTGATCATGAGGAAATCCGCCGCTCGCCAGTACCACTGCGCGGCGCGCCGCAATCCGGTACTCGCCCTTGTCATCGCTCACGACCGCGCCTGTGATGGCGCCGTTCTGGCTGACCAGCCGCTGCGCCGGCGTTGCCGTGAGCAGCGGGATGCCGAGGTCGAACACTGTCTTGGCAAGACGCGCCGCCAATGCGTTGCCGCTGGTGATCTTGACGCCGCGGCGATAGAGCGCGAGGTCCTTGATGTGGCCGGCGAGCCGCTTCGCCACATAGATCGCCGAGGTCAGCGAGCTCGTCACGCGGAAGAAGTGCTTCAATTCGTCGTTGGACGAGTTGAACATCATCCCGATGAAGGTGATGGTCTCGAGCGGCGGCCGCAGCCGGCGGATCTCCTCGCCGAGCGCGCGGGCGTCATAGGGCGCCGCCGTGACCGAGCGGCCCAGCGCCACGCCGCCCTCGACGTCCGGGTGATAGTCGGGATAGGCGGACAGAATGAATTTTGCCTCGGTCTCTCGCTCGAAGAAATCGAGCATGCGCGGGCCGACATCGAGAAAGGCGTCGACCGCCGCATCGTCGAAATGATTTCCGGTCTCGTGCTTCAGGTAAGTGCGCGCCGCATCGCGGCTGTCTGTGACGCCCGCGTCACAGGCATGCCTGTTCCCGGGAACCCAGAGAACGCCACCGGAAAAGGCTGTAGTGCCGCCGAAATACTGATCCTTCTCGATGATGATGACGTCGAGGCCGGATTTCTTGGCCGTGATCGCGGTGGACAATCCACCGGCGCCCGAGCCCACGACCAGCACGTCGCACGACAGATCACGCTGCTGTCCTGGCATTGACGCCTCCTCCCGTGTGGCCTTCTGCCGCCGTCCCGTTGTTGCGTCGGGTCATGCGCAATCATCTGGATAAGGGCGGACACGGTCGCCGCCAATGGACGAAACTCCCTTTATATTGTACTTTTCATAGGTGCGGCGCGGCGATTAGCCATCGCTGGCGGACGCCACCAAGGAAACCGCCGGCATGATCCCGCACTACTTTTTATACGAGGAAGCGACTCCGAAGGTCGAGCCGTCGTTCCTCCATATCGAGCCGATCCCGGTGCGCAGTGGTCGCCACGATTGGACAATCCGGACTCACACCCATCCCGACCACCACCAGATCCTGGTGATCAGCAAGGGCGGCGGCGCCATCGAGGTCGAAGGCGTGAGCTGGGAGGTGTCACCGCCATCCCTGGTGATCGTCCCAGCGCTCACGATCCATGCCATTCGTTTCAAGCCCGGTACCGACGGCTACGTCATCACCGTGGCACCGCCCTTCCTGCAATCCGCGCTCGACAATGATGCCGATCTCGTCGAGGGCTTTCGCATACCGGTCCGATTTCTCCCGCAGCAAATCGGCGATGACATCGACCTTGTCGGCCTGTTCGCCTCGCTCGAGCATGAATTCGTCTGGTCGGCCCCGGGCCGCCGCACGGCCATCAAGGCCTATCTGCAACTGCTCGCGGTGACGGTGCGCCGGCTGCTCGAGCAGGAGCGCGCGCGCCCCGTGTCCACCGAGCGGGACGCCGACACGGTGATGCGCTTTCGCGAGCTGGTCGAGCGGCACTATCGCAATCACCCGCCGCTCGATTTCTACGCGCGCAAGCTCGGCGTGACGGCGGCGCGTCTCAATGCGTGTTGCCGCGCTACCACGGGCAAGTCGTCGCTGGCGCTGATCAATGACCGGCTGCTCACGGAGGCCAAACGCAACCTGCTCTATTCCGACATGACCGTGAACGAGATCGGTGCGGCGCTCG
>NZ_AUFA01000106.1:0-5341 GCF_000426265.1 Bradyrhizobium sp. Cp5.3
CGCGCGCTTGGATAGGCCGGGTCCAGCGGCAGATAGGCCCCTCCCGCCTTGAGGATCGCCAGAAGCCCCACCACCATCGCCACGCTGCGCTCAAGACAGATCGCAACCGGCTGGTCCGGCCTCACCCCGAGCCCGATCAGATGATGCGCCAGCCGGTTGGCCCGCGCATTGAGCTCGCCATAGCTGACGCGTTCGTCCTCGAACACCACCGCCACCGCGTCCGGCGCCTTGGCGACCTGCGCCTCGAACAGCTCGTGGATGCACACCTCCGAGGGATAAGGCGCCGCCGTCCGGTTCAACTCCTCCAGCAGATACGCCCGCTCAGCGCACGACAGCAGCTCGATCCGCCCCACCGGCTGCTGCGCATCGACCTTCACAGCACACAACAAATTTTGCAAATGCTGGGTCATGCGGTCGATTTGATTGGGCTCCAAGCGACTTGCATCAAAGTGCCATCGGAAGCTCCCATCCAGAGCGCAAACCTCAAACGTTAGCGCCTCACCAGGCAGAGCGGCCTCAGAAGTTGGGCTCGAAGCTAGATCACCAGCGGCAGATCCGCCATTTGCAGTAATCGTAACGCCAACCGGCCAGGGACGGCGCAATCGTAGCGCCTCTACACCGCGCAACGTCGGGCATCGCGCAATAATATCCCACGCAAAGCTATCCTGCTCCTTCAGCTGAGCGAATTCGGCCGCAACCGCCGTGCGCGCCTTTGCAAAATCATTGGCGAGGTCTATGGTAATTGCCATCGGCACGACGGAAGCGACAAGCACCTTGAGCGCTTTCAGGCCGGCTCGCGATCCATTCGGGGCGGGAGTATATCCCAATTGAAGCTCTGAGTCCCCCGTGATGCGGACGAGATAGATCAGCCAAGCGGTTAGTAAGAATTCCATGCGATCCCCGGGGGAAAGCTCAGTCAACGCACCTGGAATTTGCCACGTACTCGACTGCCATCTGGGCGAAGCCACAGCTTCTGCAGACGACAGAAAAGGAAGCTGGCATGCTTTGAACTGCTCAAGCCGCCGTCGCCAAAAACTCTCCCGAGGCGCCAGCACTTCATGTATGGCAGTTATGCTCCGCGCCTCCTCATCACTCAAAATCGGAAGGCAATCACCTTCATTCAGATTAAGGTGCCTGGCGAGGGCTCGCGCGTCCAGCACCTGACCATCGTCGCCGCCAAAGCAAACACCAACATCCTCCGTACCTGTCGCCACACGCCAGTGGCTGGGATGGATTTCAATTAGATACCCCGCCGCAAAGCCCGAGCGCCCAGCCGTCAACTCCAAGCGCCTGACAGCGAGGACGTCATCGCCTACGAGAGCCTTCGAGAGCGCCAATGGATTGGCATGATACGGGCCAAAGTCCAAGGCGCGTGTCATCGCTGACAGATCTTGCGCGGACCGATCCCATCGCAGACAGCCCGCGGCATCTGGACGTCGACGTTTCGGGAAAAAACTTCGGTCCGCAAGCGCCTGCGGACGAGCACGGAGCCCTCCATATATTAAGCCAGTTAAAAGCTCGCGTAAGCCCTCGACTGCAGCCTCATAACATTTGAGGTTCAAAGTTAATGCTGTATCGGTGGAGGCACTCGACACTTGTCGTTGGACAATCACGTCGCCCGTATCAATGCCATCATCGATGCGATGCCACGTGACGGCATATTCGGTTTCTTGGGCCACCAGCGCCCACGACGTGGCATGAGTTCCCGCATATCGTGGCAACGGGCCGTCATGGTAGTTGAAAGCGCCTTGACGGGCTCGCCCAAACACATCCACTGTCAATATGAACGGATTCGCAACGGAAAACAGGTACTCCACCGGCTCAGCCTTCAGTAAGGTGGAAAGCTCTTCGACGCTCACAACACATAGGATATTGGCGCGAGCGGCCCAATCGGCGAATACGGCATCGGCACACAGCGCCGCGCGAATATCGTGGCCCATCTCTATCGCTAGCTGAGCGCACTTGATGGCTAGCGTACCACTACCAACAAAGACGCTAGAATAGATTGTCGGAGTTACAGCTCGCAGCCTACTATTTTTGGCTGGGCCGCAGGAACCTGTGCGCATCGGAGGAGACCGGTGTACCATTTTTTGTACGATTTCCATCGCTCAGCCAATCCATCGCGTAGCTTGAGTAGCTCCCGAAGGCACCCCATAGAGACTTAGGCCTGCCGCACTCGTCAGGATTTGCTCGAGAGCTACCCGCACTGAATGCTAATCGAACCTAGTCAGCCCTGAGAGTTATCTAGTGCCCACTTTTGCTGGAACATGAGTCGCGCTTCAAAAGCGAACCCCTTCGTCAGGACCACAACGTAGGTGCTTCAAGAACGTGGTCGCAGGACCGCTATAGCTCTACAGACCCCTTAAACTGCCCACTGCAATCAGCGTGCCAAAACGAGATTGTACAAGAACGAAGACGAGAGCAGAAGAAGCGCTGGTTCCGCCAGGGTCAGAAATGGCGGACGGGATCCGAAGGCCGCATCAGCGTAGCCAAGCGGCGACACGGCCTGCGTCGGTGCCGATACAAAGGCTTCGACGGCATGCAGAGCTGGCTCCGCAAATTCGGACAGTAGCTTGAGTGGATTTTCTGCCTGACAGCGGCGAGGCTTCTTGCCGCGAATCAGGAGCGAAGATGACGGCCACGAGCGTGGCAAGGCGCTCCGAGCGCTTCCCGAAGATCATCTCCTTGAGCGTCTGCATCGCAACACGCAGCTTCTCGTTCTCGGCGTCGAGCGCGAGCACCATCTCGGTTAGAGCGGCTGGATCAGTCGGGAGAACGTCCGGGCGAATCGCCATAAATGGACCATACCGCCGCGCGCCGCAGGCTCCAGCGAAATCCTCTCCTCTCAGCCGACAATTGCCGGCTGCTTCACCGGCTTGGGCGAGACGCGCGTCCACTCGAGTCCGTCGAGCAGCATCGCGAGCTGTGTCGCACTGAGATGCACCACGCCGTCGCGGATCGGCGGCCAGGTGAAACGTCCTGGTGCAACCACTTCGTCACCAGCACCATGCCGCTGCCGTCCCACGCCAGAAGCTTCACTCTGTCCGTGCGTTTGCTGCGGAACACGAAGACGTCGCCGCAGTACGGATTCGCGCGCAGCGCTTCGCTCACCAGTGCCGACAGCGTATGCACCGACTTGCGAAAGTCGACCGGCTGTGTCGCCAGCACCACCTTGAGGTCAGAGCGTAGCGCGATCACCGGATTACCCCGAAGCGCCGCCAGCACGGTCGACAGCGTCGCCAGCTCCACGCCCGGCTCGACCCGGATGCGCGCCCCGTTCATCTCGATCTCGACCACTCCACAGACCTTGCCCGGCGGCGCGGCAATCTCAAAGGGCTTCATCTGTACCGGCGAAATACACTCGGACTCGCCAGCTCTGCCGCCATCGCTCTCGGCACCAATTTGGATTGGCACGAAGTTCTGGGCTTTGCCGGCTACCGCCGCCGCTACCTGGCGTCGCCACACCGTGAGCAGCCCACGGGAAACGCCATTGCGCCGCGCCACCTCGGAGATGTTCGCACCCTCCTCAAAGCTCTCCGCCACGACCCGGGCCTTCTCCTCGCCCGTCCACCGTCGCCGTCGGCGTTCCCCGGTGATCACCTCGACGCGACGATAGGAGTCGCCTTCCTGCCTGGCATCAAGCATGGCATTTACCATCGCTTCACCTCCACCTATCACCTCATGCCAGGCTGTATCCCAAGCGAACCGCGCGATGACGAGGTGAAGGCCTCATGTCGGTTACGCTTGGACCACCCCGAAGCGGCCGCGAGACCGCCGACTTTCTGCGTAACGTCCACGCCGATATTCCAGCGGTCGTCGAGGCCATGCGCCAATATTGGATGCCGATCCGCTACCCACGCGCCCGCTGATCACCGCAGACGTGGGAGCTCATGCCGGTTACGATCTGGCGCTGCGCTATGCCGAAGGCTCCGCGCCAGCTCCCGTCGCTACCACCGCCCAATCGGGCAAATCCAACAGCCGGAGCGAACTCAGGACTGGATAAAACTTGATGTGGTGGAACGGCCCGCTCCAACAGCATCAAAGTGCTAGAACGTGGTCGTTGTTCGAACGCCACAAAGGAGGGACCGTTCCGTGAAACAGGTTATCACCATCGGGCTGGATCTGGCCAAGCACGTTTTCCAGGTGCACGGGGCGGATGCTGAAGGCTCACCCGTGTTCAACAGGAAGTTGCGGCGCAGCGAAGTTCTGCGCTTCTTCGAGAAGCTGCCAGCATGCCTGGTGGGGATGGAAGCATGCGGTAGCGCCCACTATTGGGCGCGCGAGATCGCAGCTCTCGGTCACGAGGTGCGGCTCATTCCGCCGGCTTATGTCAAACCCTTCGTCAAGCGAGGCAAAACGGATGCGGCGGACGCAGAGGCCATCAGCGAAGCGGTGACCCGAAAGACCATGCGCTTCGTGCCGATCAAGACGGCCGAGCAGCAGGCTGCCGCGATGGTGCTGAAGACCCGCGCCCTTTTGGTGCGACAGCGAACGCAGGCGGTCAACGCCCTGCGCGCGCATCTGGCCGAATTGGGCATCATCGCCACCGCCGGCCTGGCAAAGGTTGTGAGCGTCATCCAGGGACCACGCGCTGAGGGCTGATCTGGTGGGTTAGGAAGATCTCGTGGATTGGTTGGTCACGAGGTCACCATGTCAAAGGATAGTCGTAAGGATGGCGATAAGGATAGGCATACGCCTATCCTCGAAGACGGCGCCGACACGCTGCAGCGTGTCGAGATCATCACCGGGACCGGCCGGCGCCGGCGCTGGTCGACCGATGCGAAGGGGGCGATTGTCGCGGAGAGTTTTGCGCCGGGTGCAAGCGTGTCCGCGGTGGCGCGGCGACATGACATCAGCCCAAGCCTGTTGTTTCTGTGGCGTCGTCAAACGACGCGGGCGAAGGTCGCGGAGCGCGGGGCTGGAGACGTGCCACCTGGCTTTGTGCCGGTCGCGATCACCGGCTGCGGGGGCAAATTGCCGTCGTGCGAGGAGCAGGCGGCAATCGAGATCGAGGTCGGCGCGGTTCGCATCCGTGTCAGGGGGACGGTCGACCGGCGGGCGCTGTGCGAGGTGCTGGCGGCAGTCGGGACGGTTTGCCGATGATCGGGCTGCGACCCGGGTTGTCGATCTGGATCGCGACGCAGCCGGTCGATTTCCGTCGCGGCATGGACTCGCTGGCGATGCTGGTGAGCGAGGCGTTTGGAGCCGATCCGTTCGACGGCGGACTTTATATCTTCCGCTCCAAGCGCCGAGATCGCGTGAAGATCCTGACCTGGGACGGAAGCGGCCTTGTCCTTTACTACAAGAGAATCGAGGGGCAGTTCACCTGGCCGCCGATCAA
>NZ_AUFA01000107.1:0-5301 GCF_000426265.1 Bradyrhizobium sp. Cp5.3
GCTCTCCTTTGTGGAATCAGCACCCCGAGCCTACCGGCTCAAGGTGGGCAACGCCGACCTCTTCAGAAATTCAACAGAACCCGGGACATCCCCCACAATTTGGATGGGCTTGTCATTGGCGGGCTGCTCCGGTTATGGATTACATCTGCGAGCCTACCGTTGCCCATCTTCCGACTTCCGCCGGTCGAGAAAGAATGCGATCGCTGCAGTTGCAGCTGTGATGATTGCATATGCGAAAAACAACAGCTCGGTGCCATCCGCGTCTGCATATTCTTCCACATCTGCACCTTTTTCGTTTATCGGCGCCCGCGCTCGCTGAACCATAGACTTGTGTTTGCTGTTTGCGAGCCGAGCGAGATGACTATCTTAGACGTCGGCATTGGATTGGTCAGGCGCCCAATCCTGGTAGCTACCCACGGGACCTCCCGGGCTATATAAAATGGGGCCTCCTGGTGGACATGCACCCATCAGGCAGCGGGGTGATCGGCTTTGCCATTTGAGACGGCAAAGCTGGCTACTGAAGTTAGCGGCGCGTGATGGGGACAGCGCTTCATCAGTCGTCAAGAAAGCGCCGAGTCACGTAGCTAATTTCAATGGCAGCGCGGGCTGCGGTAGGGACAGCGTCGGCTACGCAATACATCGACGCCGAGTCGCGCTCGCGCTGCCTCGTTCGAGATAGCGAATGACGGCAGGTGACACTGACTTGGTTTGTCGTCGGCATGCGCTTTAAGGTGAGCCGAGAGGTCAAGTGTGAATCAACCGATGACGCCGTTGCAAACAATCAGCGAATGGTTCGAAAAACAGCACGCGGAAATACAAGGCGAAATCACTGCGGGTATGGCGGCTCTTTTGGATTTTAGCGATTCTGACTTTATTGCGCTCGACAGCGAAGAACAAAGGGAATTTTTGCGGCACTGGTTGAGCGAGGTGGAATTGCCAGCCCATGCGGTCGTTGGCCGTGCTTTGACGTTTCGCGCCTGTTTTGAGTATCTCGCGGAGAGCAGGTTTATCGAGGCTTGGTGGAAGCATTCTGAAGAACTCCTTCGAGAAGCTCTCGATGAGACTAAGCGTAACCCTAGTTCTGATGCTGCGGATTGGGATCCAATTGCACGAACAACGCTTGACGATATGCTACCGCCACGTTCTCGATGAAATTCTTTCGAGTCCGCCATTCAGTCGACAAAAGCATGGCTATGCGGTGGAGATTGCGGCGCGAGAGCGGGACCCAGCGGCGATTAAACAGTAAGTGCTGAACGAGCTTTGCAATGAGCGTGTAACCGTAGCTCAGAATCGGAGATGGCGGGCAAATTCGGGTAGTTGACGAGCGCGGTGCCCTCCAGGCGGAAGCGCTATCAATGAAGGAGTCGTTCGTTAAGAAGCCGGATTGAGTTTTGCGGGATAGGCGAGCGTTCGCCATAGAAAGAGGCGCAAGAATTCCCGGAGCCAGGCGAGGATACGGCGCAAGTTGTGGCCGACGGCTGAGAGGATGACGTTGGCGGCGTCGCCGGCACGGTCTTTGAGGTAACAGCGGCCGAGATGACCTTCGGCTTTCATGTGTCCAATGATAGGTTCGATGGCGGAGCGGCGGCGCAGCTCGCGCTTGATGACGCCGAAGACGCCGCGTTTCTGGCCGGAGATGAAGACGCGACGTGGATTTTGAGCGTCGTGCCCGCGGTACCCCTTGTCGACATAGGCCCGCTCGATCGGACAGCCAGTCAGTGCCTCGGTGCGGTCGATGACACCGCGCAAGGTGTGACCGTCGTACGGGTTGTCGGGCATGGCGCTGGCGTGCAGCACGAACAGGCCACCGGGGGCTCGGCGGTTGTTGGTGACGATGGAAGCCTTTACGCCGATCTATGGACCACGCCCGCGTTGCAAGAGGAATCGACAAAGGGATGAAGCGGTTTGCGCCAATCTATCCGGCTTCGATTTGAGGCTGTCGCCCCGAGCCATTATGGATATCCGCCCACCTCTGTCCTCAATAACTCGCCGGCCTCAAGAAGGGCCATGGCGTCGAACCAGCCTTCAGAAGTGTCGGTGGAACCGTTTCCCCATTCGTCCTTTCCGTCTCGCAAACCTCGGCGGGATAGCGTGCTATTCCGATCGGATCGTGGATCTTCCTTCCTTCCCGGGTCGGGGTGTCCTATGCAGCGTGGCCCAGGAAACTCGAGTCACGGCCTTTTGCGAGTATGCTCCAGGCCATCCGCGCGAGTTTTGCGGCCAAGGCAACAACCAGTACATTCGAGTGGAGCCGCTTCGATGCTGCCTCCAGCCAGGCTCCGAAGCCGTGCCTGGCCCAGGTTTGGCGCTGCAGCAGTACGGCTCTGGCTCCCTGAATGAACAGTGTTCGTAGATAACGGTTGCCGCGTCTTGATATGCGACCGAGAATGGTTCGCTCGCCGGTCGAGATTTGTTTCGGTACCAGACCAAGCCATGCCGCAAAGTCGCGGCCCTTCTGGAACGCCTCACCAGTTCCGATCGCGGCGATCATCGCGCTTGAGATGATTGGTCCGACGCCCGGCGCACTCATCAGGCGGCGACAATGCGCATCTTGCTCCGCGATCTCGTTGATCTCCTTGGTGACTAACGCGACGCGACAGTCGAGATAGCGCCAGTCTTCGGCCAAGTCTGGATGAGCTGAACCACCTGAGGCGACAGGCTTTCCGAAGGTGTCGAGAGGATTTGGGGGAGCGCCAATCGGAGTGCTGCCGCTCCCTGCCGCACTGGTAGCCCTCGCTCAAGCAAAAAGCCCCGGATTTGATTGATGACCGCCGTTCTCTGCGTCACCAATCGACTGCGAACTCTGTGGAGTGCCTGCAAATCGAGTTGTTCGGCCGACTTCACTGGGACGAACCGCATTGTCGGCCGCTGAGCGGCTTCGGCGATCGCTTCAGCATCCCGAAAATCATTCTTGTGACCCTTGAGGTATGGCTTGACGTACTGTGCCGGCAAGAGCCGGACTTGATGGCCAAATTTCTCGAGCTTGCGCCCCAGATGATGTGCGCCTGCACACGCCTCCATTCCGATCAGGCAACGCGGAACATTGCCCAGCGACTGGTCAAGCTGATTTCTTGACCGCTTCTTGCGTAGCGTGATTGCGCCTGTGGCATCGAGACCAACGACATGGAATGTGTTCTTCCCGAGATCGATACCGATTGTGACAATGTTCGTATTCGACATGGCTTGCGCTCCTGTTGCTGCCCCGCGGGGGTCCACGTTGCCGCTGAGAGCGGGCGTGGTCCATGCCATTAACTCGTAAGGGGCTGAGGCCTTGCCCTTGCCGATGCACTCCACCTCTGGGGCATGAAAAGAATAAAGCTTCCAGCCACGCTGGCGCTGCTGTTGCGAGCGGATCTGGCTGGCTCGGCCAAGCGGGAGGGCGAACGCCTCCTCCGGTGTTGGCTCGCCCTCGGTCTTGCGGCGGATGTCGCGGATGATCCGGCCCAACCGGCTGCGCAGGATACGCAACTGCCGCTGATGCCGCCCGAATTGTTTGGCATGAGCGTAGCGACCCGCCATCATCGCGGCTGCCTTGGCCACGCGAGAATAGGATTGCCGCAGCCTGACGCCGTGATGTCTCGCCAGGCGGTTAAGACCCCTGATGGCCGCATGCAAGAGCTTGGCATCGGTCGGAAAGGTGATGGCCTTTGGTTGCACGGTGGTGTCGACCGTGACGCGCTTGAGGTCCTGACTGCGCAATGCGCCGGCCTCGTGCGCCACCCTCAGGCTCTCAGCCAGCAGCAGCTCCAGCTTGTCGCCGAGCCGCTTGCGCCAATGGCTCAGGTCCGAGCGCTCGTGCGGAAAAGCGTGCTGGAAAAACTCTTCCGGGTGAAGAACTGGAAGTATGGATCGTGGACCCAATGCTCGCACACGCCCTCCATCAGACAGCCCATAAATGTGTTTGAGCAACAATAGCCCAATCGTCGATCCAGTCCCAATCGACCTTGCCGGCGAGCAGAACCAGCTCGTGCTTCATATTGATGATCTGGTCCAGCCGCGCCCGGAACAGGTCATTCGATCCCGTGGTCTTGTGCTTCTTCGGCCGCATCGTCCCTCCGATGCACCACAGAGTCATGGCCCGCAGCAAAAGGAAATCCAAAAACAAATTTGCAGGGTTTGGAAGCCTCAAGCCTCAAATCCCTGCAATCTCAAACGCCTCCAAAATCCGAAAACAGACTCCCGCTCAATCGCTTAGAGCCTTGTTCACGGCCGACTGGCTGCTGGTCACACAGCAGACGCAAGTTCTACGAGCTGCATGTTGCAGGGTGCTCGGAAGTGGCAACGGCGACGGTCGAGCGGATGGCAAGGCTCTGGGAGGTCGAGAAAACCGTGCGCGGTCAAAGCCCCGACGCTCGCGTTGCCGCGCGCCAGCAAGCCTCCGCGGCGATCGTCGCAGATCTCTTCGATCTCTGGCAGCAGACCCTACGGCGGATCTCGGGTAAATCAAAACTGGCTGAGGCGATCCGCTACGCCGCCTCGCGCTGTGCCATCTTCGAACGCTTCCTGACCGATGGTCGCGACGAGCTCGACTCCAATATCGTCGAACGCGCCATCAGGCCACAAACAATTACGAGAAAGAATAACCTCTTCGCAGGCAGCGACGGCGGCGGACGAACCTAGGCCACCATCGCGACACTGCTGCAGACAGCGAAGATGGACAACGTCGATCCGCTCGCCTGGCTTGCTCTCGCCCTTCCGCGCATCGCCAAACGGCTAGCCAAGCAGCGAAATCGACGCGCTTATGCCTTGGAACCACGCCGCCTGACGGCCTCAGCTTGCCGCTTACGTTGAGATTGTCGCGTCCGCGACACGGCGATGTTCGGCGGAGTGCCGACGCAACTCTCAATAAGCAATTGAATTAGTGCAGGAAAATGTTTCTGGGGTTCTTCCTGCGCAGTTGGCACGACGTTTGAGTTTATCTCTCTGCGCGGCTATAGGAGCTGCTGAATGGAAGAGCGAGAGAGAGACCAAGAATGAAGAGCGATGTGTCAGCCCATGATCTAACCGAATTGACGCCTGAAGAAGCAATTGCAGTGTCGGGAGGAATGTTTTTTGGAATGTTTCCCGCAATTGTGGGGCTAGCAGCCCTCATAATCGTTATTGTAGGAGCAGCCTAAGGGCGCGGTTAGGGCATCAGTAGCGAACGGACGCGCGCCGTGGGACACATCTTGACCTTGCCCCCAACTTTTATCCAGTCCTGAGTTCGCTCGGGGATGTCCCGGGTTCTGTTGAATTTCTGAAGAGGTCGGCGTTGCCCACCTTGAGCCGGTAGGCTCGGGGTGCTGATTCCACAAAGGAGAG
>NZ_AUFA01000108.1:0-5190 GCF_000426265.1 Bradyrhizobium sp. Cp5.3
CAGGTCCAACACCCAGCTTTCCTGCAAAATCGAATACCTTATCGAGACAAATTCTTTCTATCTTTCAGGCGGATCTGCATTCTTCACGAAGGACGATCTACCGTGCAATCACCCATTTTGCCTTGGCGCCCCACTGGCGTGCTTCGGCTTGGGTCGCAACTTAGTATCAGATTGGATATTCAAAGAATAGGAAAGTCGGTCAAAAGGAGCTTGCAGAATGCCGAATATCGTGAGGCCTTTCTTAGTCGTCGTGACCTTATGCAGACGACGCAACATTGGATAGCCATTTGGAATTGCGAATACCTCCGCAACTTTTCGAGCCGCGGTCGACGCGTCGATGAGGTAAGAGATATTCCGGATTCGAATCCCAAGTCGGCCCAGCGCCTCAGTTACTGGCCGCGCCGCAAATTCGTCAATGATGGCTTCATCGACATCCGGCGATAGATAGTTGGCGTCGTACGCGAGCGGCGGCTCGCCGGTGAAAGAGATCATCTTCCGCACGCAGAGCGTCGCCCCACCAGGTGGGTTGAACATTTCCATTGCCGGATCAGATATCTTCTCATTGGCAATAGATATCAGCCGTACATTTACCGTTTCCCAACGTGCGATTCCGTCACTAAGATCAATCAGGAATCGTCTTGGTTCCTTAACAAAGGTACCCTTGCCGGCGATCGCAGTGACCGCTCCGATGGCCCGCAAGTCGCGCAAGGCCCGCTTAATTGTAATCGGGCTGACGCCAAACTCGCTGCTGAGCGTTGCCGTGGACGGGATGGGGAGGTTCGGCAGATACGTGCCATTCTGTATGCGATTCAGAATCTCCTGACGGACTGACTCATGAAGAGATCGCGAAGCACGCAGTTGTGGAGTGATCACGAAGCTTCTCCGATTGCGTCCGCTCCACGTTTGATACCGGAGCAAGAACTATGCGCGAAGGCGCTGGTTTGGTCATCCATCGAGTGAATGGTCATGTCAGCATTGACGAGGAACGAGCGCGATCGCTCTCATGTCGCTGCGAGTTTCCAAAGAGCCAGCTATCCAACTGAGCCGTGATCCCCGGATCGAGCAGGTGGCGCTGTGCCATCCACTCGTCATCGAAAATCGTGCTTAGATATTTCTCGCCGCCATCGGCAACCATTGTCACGACCGTGCCGGTCAGCCGGCCGGCCGCGATGAATTCCATCGCCTTGTAAATGGCGCCGCCGGTCGATCCGCCGACCAAAAGCCCCTTGCGCCGAGCGAAATAGCGCGCCGTTTCGAAGGCTTGTACGTCAGTAACTTGTACCCCCTCGTCGATGCACACATAGTCCAACACCTTGCCGATGGCCTTGCCAGCCGGCGTTCCAGTGCCTGACTGATAGTAGGGATGCCCGGCCTTGCCGAACACGATGGAGCCGGCCGGCTCCACGCCGAGTGTGCGTATCATCGGATTGTGTCGCTTGAGCCCCTGCGCAACGCCGGTTATCGATCCGCCTGTCCCGACGCATGCTACGAACGCATCGATATCTGACGAAAGCTGAGCAACCAATTCTTCGACAAGACCGGCATAGCCCTTCGGATTTGCGGGATTGTCCCACTGATTCATGAACATAGCGCCGGGCAGCTGGGCTGCGAGCTGTTCCGCTATCCGCTGCCGCTCCACGATCGCGACCTCGTCCTCGGCAAAATCGCCCTCTGCGTAGCGAATCTCCGCACCCAGTGACCGGATTGTGCGAATCTTGTCGGGAGCAGCATGATGGTCGACAATGGCAATGAACTGCAGGCCGAACTCCAGTGCCGCGAGTGCCAGTCCTGTACCGGTATTTCCAGAAGACGATTCAATGATCGTGCCGCCTGGAGTGAGGCGACCGTCTTCAAGTGCGGCGACAACCATGCTTCGCGCCATACGGTCTTTCATCGAACCGCCAGGGTTGTTCTTTTCCAGCTTTAACACCAGACGGGCATCCCGGTCGGGGACTTCGATCGACATTACGGGCGTCTGGCCGATCAATTGAGTTACCGTCGTGGACAGCATCAAGCTTCTCCAACTGCTTTCCAACAAAGACTAAGACGCTGCGAAGGGGCTTCCGCGCCGCGATCAGGCTGACGCCGATATGGTTCCACATCGATCCCTGCGACACACCGCACATCAACCGGATCAGGTGCTGTAGACGAGCTGATCATTGAGTTGCGAGATGGCGAAGGTCGCAAACCGAGTACGAGAAACGTTGTGAGGAGATAATTGTGACGAACAGACGTGAAGCCCTCGTGCACGCGCAGCCGCAGCGCTCAAACGGCAGTAGCGATCGTCATCTCAGGCCGATCTCATACTCAAGGATATTCTGGGGCCCGATTGGTCCGGAGCAAAGCGCACCTGTGTCACGAAAACCCCATTTCAGATAAGCCCCTCTAGCTGCGATGTTGCGCAGGTTCACGCTCAGCATGAGACGATCGATGCATGGTCGGTTTGTCGAGAGCCATTGAGCGGCTAGCCTCACGGCCGACCTGCCATAGCCGTGGCCCTGGTGTTCGCGGCTAACTCGAAAGCTATGCAAGGTGACCGCATCCGATGGTGCCCATTCGGGGAGCGCCTCTCTTTCACGCAGGACAAAGAAGCCGATGATCTCCCCGGCCACAACAACGGAGAACGGGTGCTCGAGTTCGTGGCGCGAGCTATTCCGAAGCTCAGAGAATACGAAATCCAGGGCGCCCGCAAACTGCTCCTGCTCCCGGTCAAGCGTCAAATGAGCGACCAGCCGATAATCAGCACGAGACAACGATTCCAGGTTGGTGCCCTCGTCGGATGTCAAGTCATTGGATCGATCACCGCGTTTGCTGACAACAGAGTGTGATTGACGTCGCACGCGATGCTCCTCGGAAGTGACCCGGACGAAAGTGGCGCGATCAGAATGGACGTGCCCCTTAAACTCAATCAACTACAAACGTTGGTAGGTGGATTTCTGCGAGCTTACGTGTTGGGAGTTCACCGCCTACGATGCGGAATGTCGGATTTCAGACGTGCTTGTCATGGCCAGGACAAGAGTCGCGAAGAAATGGATCTAGAAAACTGCGTTATCGTGCCTGGCACGAGAAAGGCGGACGGCATCCGGCACCGCTTCCTGAAGGATTCCTAGCCATGACGCATAGATCCGTCGTATCGACGTGCAAGAATGCCGATGCACTGACGCTATTTGCGTCTGCATAGGCGCACGGCCACGCACGGGCTTACGCGGTGACCGCCCTGCCGAGACGTGGTGTGCCGGACACTATTCAAAGCGTCGGCTTGCGAGCCACCTTGCCATACGTGTTCTCCACTAAACGCGCGCGAGCTCTGAGACCGCGGCGTAACCAGCAGCAAAGGCGTCAATGAACAAGATGGCTGAAGCAAAGCCGTTGTTGGCTTCGCAGAACGAACCAATCGGCACGGCGGCTTACCAACACTTTGGCATGGAGCTCAGCGAAACCGCGAAACTAGCCCTACCGATTGTGTTGGCGCAGGTTGGCCAGATCACGATGATGACGACCGACCTTGTTTTTATTGGGCAACTCGGTGCCGAGGCGATTGCCGCAGCAGCGCTGGCCGGTAGGGTCTATCTCATGAGCTTCACCTTCAGTGCGGGATTGCTAGCGGCGATCGTACCCCTGTCGGCACAGGCCTTCGGGGCCAATAATCGAGCCGTGGTGCGGCGCGCGGTCCGCATGGGGCTTTGGGCGGCGCTACTGTCATCGTTCCCGATCATGGCGTTTGCACTGGACGGAGAGCAAATACTTCTCGCTCTTGGCCAAGCGCCCGCCGCGGCGCGGCTCGCCCAACAATACTTGTTCGGACTGACCGGGGGCGTGGCGCCAGCGCTATGGTTTCTGGCCTTGCGCAATTTCATGAGTGCAGTCGGTCGGCCCGAGCCGGTCTTATGGATTACTCTGGCGGCTATTCCCTTGAATGGCCTGCTGGTTTATCTGCTGATCGACGGGAAGTTCGGCCTGCCCAGGCTGGAGTTGTTCGGGGTTGGCCTTGCCACCACCCTGGTGAACTTTGCTACATTCTTGGCAAGTGTATGCTTCGTACTGCTGCAACGTCCGCTCCGAGACTACCACGTGTTTACTCGTCTCTGGCGCTTCAATGGGCATTCGATGCGGCAGCTGATCCTGATCGGTATGCCAATCTCACTCGCCTCCTTAATGAGCTACGGCCTATCCTTAGCCGCGTCTCTGTTAGCGGGGCTGATCAGCACGCACGCGCTCGCCGCGCATCAGATTGCGTTTCACGTCGCGGCGATCTTGTTCATGGTTCCATTCGGCATCAGCATGGCGGCAGCGGTGCGCGTTGGCCAGGCCGTTGGCCGCAACGACGGTCCTGGAATGAAACGAGCTGGCCTGGCCGCGATGCTATTCGGTTTGGTCATCACCGCGATACTGACGCTCGCCGTAATTGCCGCTCGTTTTGAGATCGCCGAGATGTTTTTGGACGGATCTGGCCCCCATACCGGCCCAACCATTTGGCTCGCTGCGGAGCTCCTTTCTGTAGCAGCGGCGTTTTTTATCACCGATGCCGTGCAGAGTATCGCGGCGGGTAGTCTCAGCGGATTGAAGGACACGCGAGTTCCGCTACTATTCGCCGGCGTCGCTTATTGGCTGGTGGGCTTCCCGCTCAGCTACGTGCTCAGTTTGAAGATCGGCCTTGACGCCATTGGTATCTGGATTGGATTGTCGATCGGAAAGGCCCTCTACGCAGCGCTCCTGGTCGTCCGCTTTCTGCTGCTGACGAGCAAATGAAAATGCCCTTCTAAAAAGCGACCTTCGTTACCAGGCGGGTTTTTGACCGAAGAGATTGCCGAGCAGCGCCCAACCGGCACTAGTCCCCCGTGAAGAACGCGGGCGAGTAGTGATTTAAGCGATCTTTTGAGCCGGGACAGTTTCGGCGAGCTGTCGGATAAGGGCGCGCAAGAGTCCTGCGAGCCATCGCAGGAGCAGGCCAAAGTTGTAGCCGGCAGCTGCAAGGACGGCGTTGATGCGGTCGCCGAGGCGTCCCTTGAGATAGTTGCGGTCCATGCGGTGCTCGGCCTTGACGTGACCGATGACAGGCTCGACAGCCGCGCGACGCTTCATCTCACGCCGGATGGAAGCCGTGACACGGCGGACCTGACCCGAGATCCAGACCCTGAACCGATGCGGGTAGTTGTGGCCGCGATACCCTTTGTCGACGTGGATGCGACG
>NZ_AUFA01000109.1:0-5031 GCF_000426265.1 Bradyrhizobium sp. Cp5.3
CCGGTGGTGCCGTAGTAGCCGGCGGCAATGCCCTGGGGCTGCGAACCACTGGGGTTGAGAGTCGTGCCCGAATTGATGGTGGCGTTGTTGGTGACCGTGATCACGCTGTTGGCGCCGGTCCCGATCGATGTCGCGAAGCTGACGAGGCTGATACCTGCGCCACCGGAATTGATGGTGTTGCCGGCGTCCGTCAGCGTCGTCATGCTGCCGGTGCCGTAACTTTCGTCGCGGATGCCGAACTGCACGGTTGCGCTTACGGCGCCCGCCTCGATCGAGTCGTTGCCACTACCATGATTGACGACATAGATGCCATCGAGCCCGCCGCTGACACTGCCGGTCGCGGTGACGTTGATGTTGCCGGTGTTGGCCGCGTCGAGGTTCTCGGCGAACACGCCGATCGAGCCGGTGCCCTGCCCGGTCACGCTGCCGGTCGCATTGACGGTGATGCTGCCGATCCCGGTGATGTTCTGCTCGGCGATCACGCCGTTGCCAGCCTGGCCGGTCACGCTCCCACTCGGGCTGACCACGATGTCGCCAACCCCATTCTGGACCACGTTGATGCCATTCACCGCGCCGGAGATGGCCCCCCCGGGCGTGACGATGACATTGGCCTGGCTGCCGACCGCACCGGCCGCCGAGGTGAAGTCGATACCGTCGCCCGCGGAGGTCGTGACGCTGCCCTGGCCGGTGATCGTGAAATTGCCGGAGTTTGCCGCGGAGCCAGCGATCGTTCCGGTGAAGCCCGGCGCGTTGTCGAGCTTCAGCGTATCGTTGCCACCGCCAAAGAAGAAGTTCTCGGCGCCGGACCCGGCGAGTTCGAGCGTGCCGCCGTTGTTGATGTTGAGCATCCCCGATCCGCTCAGGGCACCTGTGATGTGCAGGAGGCCGTTTGCAGCGATGTTGCCATCGTTGACGACGTTGCCGTTGATCACGCCGGCACCGCCGATACCGGCGGAGCTGCCGATATGAATGGCATTTGCAATGGTCGACGTGCCCGTTCCGATCACGATGGCGCCGCCATTGTTGACGTTCAACGACGCCGTGCTGTTGGTATTGCCAAGACCCATCCCGCCGACGGAGACGACGGAGAACGCGCCCGACGCCGTGACGCTTCCCTCATCATCGATGAAGCTGGCTTGCAAGGTCGCACCGGCATTGTTGTTGAATGCGCCGGTGAAGCCGCCCGTCGAGTTGGTGTAAAGGTTGCCGTAGATCTGTCCGTTGTTGTTGACGATGACAGCCGCCCCACCGTTCTCGGTGAGGGCCGCCGTCGACGTCGCCGTCGCCAGCCCGATCGTGCCGGAGTTGTTGATCGTCACGGTGCCGAATGGGTTCTCAGAGACGTTGATCGCGGATTTATTGGCCGCGCCGACAATCGTCCCGGTATTGGTGATGCTGACCGAGCCCGTCGCGCTGGCGCTGGCCTGTTGGACGTTGATGCCGGAGTTCGCAGTGGCGGTGATCTGACCGTCGTTCTCGACGGTGATTGAGCCACCCAGGGCGGCGCCGGTGAAGATGCCGGTGCCGCCGGTCAGGAAACCGCCGTTGGTCACGCTGATGTTGCCGCCGGCAAACGTATTGGCATTGATACCGTTGGCCTGGGCGCCGCTGCTGGCCCCCGTGATCGATGAAATCGCACCGGTGGTGACCGTCACATTGCCGGCGCCGTAATTGTAGGCGTTGATGCCGGAGCCGGCCGCAGCCACGATCGTCGCGTCGCTCTGCACCAGCACGTTGCCCGCGACGGCGCCATTGGCCGAGTTCGAGCCGTTGGGGGAGTAGCCGGCAACGATGCCGCCGGGCGTCGAACCGTTCGGCGTCAGGAGCGTTCCGGAATGGATCGTGCCATGGGCGATCACGGTCACGCTGCTGGTGGCGTCGTCCGTGCCCGACTGGCTCTGCGCGTTGATGCCCGAGCTGCCGCCGGTGATCTGGTCACCAGCCGAAGTCGTCACGCTGACGCGGCCGACCCCGTTGACGAATGCCTGGATGCCGAAGATCGAGCCGCCGGAAACCGTAGAGTTGGCCCCGACATTAACGGCGACACTGCCGCTGCCCTTGCTGTTGTTAAAGGCGCCGATGCCGTATTGCGCGCCGGAGACCGAGGTATTGGCCCCGTCATTCACGGTCACATTGCCGTTGCCGTAATTGTAGCCGTCGAGGCCGTAGCCCGCCGCAGCCGTGACGTTGCCGTTGTTGTTGATGGTGACGGTGCCGTTGATGGCGGTGTTGGCCGTCCCGTTGTTGCCGTAGTAGCCGGCGGCAATGCCCTGCGGCTGAGAGCCACTGGGATTGAGAGTCGTGCCCGAATTGATGGTGGAATTGTTGGTGACGGTGATCGTGCTGTTGGCAGTCGCTAACAGCGATGTCGCGTAATCGATGACGGCAATACCTGCGCCGCCGGAATGGATGGTGCTGCCGGGGTCCATCACCACCGATGTGCTGCCGGATCCATATTGTTCGGTGCGAATGCCGAACTGCACCGTCGCGGCTACGGCTCCGCCCGCCTCGACCGAAATATTGCCGTTGCCCTTGTTGACGACATCGATGCCGTCAAACGCGCCGCTGGCGCCGCCGGTCGAAGTCACGTTGATGTTGCCGGCATTGGCCGCGTTGAGGTTCTCGGCGAGCAGGCCCATCGTGCCTGCGCCCTGCCCGGTTACACTGCCGGTCGCGTTGACGGTGACGTTGCCGGTCCCGGTGGTGCTCTGCTCCGCAATCAAGCCGTCGCCGGCGCGCCCGGTCACGCTCGCACCCGGGTCGACCGTGACGTCGCCAACACCGTTCTGGACTGCGTTGATGCCGTTCACCGCACCGCTGATCGTCCCGCTGGTCGTGACGATGACATTGGCCTGGCTGCCGACCGCGCCTCCCCCCGAAGTGAAGTCGATCGCGTCGCCCGCAGCCGTCGTGACGTTGCCCTGGCCGGCTATGGTGAAGTTGCCGGAGTTTCCGGAAGATCCCGCGATCGTTCCGGTGAAGCCCAATGCGTTGTCGAGCATCAGGGTGCCGTTACCGCCCGTGAAGAACACGTTCTCGGCGCCGGATCCGGCGAGCTCGAGCGTCCCGCCGTCGTTGATATTGATCGTTCCCGATCCACCCAGGATGCCCGTAATGTTCAGCAATCCGACCGCAGTGAGATTGCCGTCGTCAACGACGTTGCCGTTGATCTTGCCGGCGCCGCCCAGCGAAGTTGCGCTACCGATATGAAGGGCACCCGCGATGGTCGAAGTTCCGGGGCCGATATCGACGGCGCCGCCGTTCGTGATGGTCACTGTCGTCGAACCGGACCCCAGCGACATGCTTTGGGCGGTCACGACTGAACCCGCGCCGTCGACGGTCAGCGATCCGGCGCTCCCGGCGTTGTTCGACAAGGACAGGAAGCCGGTCGTGATCGTACCGCCGTTCTTGACGGTGGCGTTGGCCGTGCCGCTATTGGCGATGGTCAGGCCCTGGGTTGAATTGAGGGTGGCATTATCGACGGTCAGCGTGTCGGTGACATCGGCATCGAAATTATACGCGACGCCCATATTGGTGGTCGTCACCACGGCTTGGTTGGATACCGTCAGCGAGGCGGTACCGTCATTGCCGACCGTGATGTTCTGGAATTGTCCGGACGTCGTGTTGAGCGTGGAGCCCGGGCCGGTCACGGTGACGGTACCATGGCTGCCGGCCAAATTGGCGATGTTGAGGAAACTGGCAGTCAGGGCGGCATCTGCTGCGACGGTCAGATTGCCGGTGCCACTGTTGCCGACCGTCATTCCGATCGAGGTCCCGACCAGTACGATAGTCGAATCTGCACCTGACGCGGTGATGCTTCCCTCGTCATCGAGGAAGCCGGTGAGCCAGGTCGCGCCGGCGTTGTTGTTGAACGTGCCTGTGAAGCCGCCGGTCGAGTTGGTGTAGACGTTGCCGTCGATCTGCCCATTGTTGTTGATGGTGACGGTAGAGCCGCCGGTCTCGGTGATGGCCGGCGTCGAGCCCGCTGTCGCCACTGATCCGATGGTGCCGGAGTTGGTGATCGTCACCGTTCCGGCGGCGTTCTCCGCGACGTTGATCGCGGATCTATTAGCCGCACCGACAACCGTCCCGGTGTTGATGATGGTGACCGAGCCGGTCGCCCCGGCACTTGCCTGTTGGGCGTTGATGCCGGAGTTCGCGGTGGCGGTGATCTGACCGTCATTCTCGATGGTGATGGAGCCACCATGGTTGGTGCTCGAGAAGATGCCGGTTCCCCCGGTCAGGAAGCCGCCGTTGGTGACACTGACATTGCCGCCATCAAGCGCGTTGGCGTTGATGCCATTGGCCTGGTTGCCGCTGGTCGCGCCCGTGATCGATGACGTGGCACCGGTGGTGACCGTCACATTGCCGGCGCCATAATTGTAGGCGTTGATGCCGGAGCCGGCCGCAGCCACGATCGTGGCGTCGCTCTGCACCAGCACGTTGCCCGCGACGGCGCCGTTGGCCGAGTTCGAGCCGTTGGGGGAGTAGCCGGCGACGATGCCGCCGGGCGTCGAGCCATTCGGCGTCAGGAGCGTTCCGGAATGGATCGTCCCGTGGGCGATCACGCTCACGCTGCTGGTGGCGTCGTCCGTGCCCGACTGGCTCTGCGCGTTGATGCCCGAGCTGCCGCCGGTGATGTAGTCGCCTGCCGAAGTCGTCACGCTGACGCTGCCGACCCCGTTGACGAATGCCTGGATGCCGAAGATCGAGCCGCCCGAGATCGTCGCATTGGCCCCGACATTGACGGCGACGCTACCGGTCCCCTTGCTGTTACCGAAGGCGCCGATGCCGTATTGCGCGCCGGAGACGGAGGTGCCGGCGGCCTCGTTCACGGTTACATTGCCGTTGCCGTAATTGTAGGCGTTGATGCCGTAACCCGCCGCGGCCGTGACGTTGCCGTTGTTGTTGACGGTGACAGTGCCGTTGACGTTGCTATTGGCGATGCCGACGGTGCCCGGACCGCCGGTGGTGCCGTAGTAGCCGGCGGCAATGCCCTGGGGCTGCGAACCACTGGGGTTGAGAGTCGTG
>NZ_AUFA01000110.1:0-4829 GCF_000426265.1 Bradyrhizobium sp. Cp5.3
CTCTTGCGCGCCCTTATCCGACAGCTCGCCGAAACTGTCCCGGCTCAAAAGATCGCTTAAATCACTACTCGCCCGCGTTCTTCACGGGGGACTAGATCCACAAAACGACCTTCAAAATCCGAGCTGGATGGACCGTTGAGCAATCGAACGGTCACTCGTTAAACTTGGACCCGGCGCCTGGCAGGGTTAAATGGCCTGTTGATCGTCCTTCAGCTCATTGAGATCAACTGAGCAGGATGGCAGTTGAACGTGTAGGCGGTGCCTTGTCGTCTTGGATTTCATCAGATCGCCCGAGAGGCCGGCCCTGATGATCTGCTCCACGTCAACAGGCGTGCTATCGCGCCAATAGGTTACGTCCAAATTTGGATCGTCATAAGAAAGCAGGACGCATGGAACAAACGACAAATTAAGCGTCGTGGCGCAGAAATGGCGATGGTGGCCATCCATAATCACCGATTGACTGCATTCAACCAGGATCGGCTGCGTCCACCTTCCCTCTTCGGCGATTACCTGGGCCAGCATCTGAGCCCGTTCAAGCTCGATCTCTTCACTCGGTCTGAGCTGAGCAACCGGCAGTGTGACGATATTGTAGTTCGAGGCTGCCACGTCACCCATTCTCTAACCATCCCTTTGTTGATCCACATGCTGCTGTCATGTTCTGCCGTCATGCCATCGATTACGACAACAGAGTCCTTCTTAACTCTGTGGCTGAACAAGAGGCATGTACCGTGCCAGACACGAGGGCAGCGGCTGCCCACCGAGTCACAGTTCGTGGCGTTGCTGCACGGTCAACTTTCGGGGGGCGTCGGCGCTGCGCGAGATTGTGAGGGGTCTCTTTTTGAGCCATGAAGCGCGGTTTCACCACGTCGGCGCAGCGCCTCGAATAACCTTGATACCTCTGCCGAGGACATTGCCGGGCTCTATCGCCGGCCGTGGGCCATCGAGCTGTTCTTTCGCTGGGTCAAGCAGACCTGACGATCACACGCCTCGTCGGCACCTCCGAGAATGCTGTACGCATCCAGATCGCCGTCGCCCTGATCGCCTTTCTGCTGCTGTGCCTGGCCCATGCCGCTCAGAAAGCCGTTCGAAGCCCGCTCGTCTTCGCCAGGCTGGTCCGCGCCAACCTCATGCACCGCAGATCAATCCAATACCTGTTTGTGCCGAACTCCACCCCTCAACATCAGCCACAGATGAGCCTCAGTCTATGCTGATTGCTCAACCGGACAGCCGTGCCCAGCTCCCGAAATACAGTATTCCTTCCCGATCAACTGCTTTCGGTACTTTGCTGCGGCGAGAGGGGCCAAAGAGGAACGGAAACCGTGCTGCATGGCGGCTCCCTAGCCAGAGCATCACAGCCTAAGCTGCAATGCGCACAGGGAGAGCAGAATAACCGTGCACAAAATTGGACGCAATTCGCTCAGGTTCGCCGACAACCTTGACCTCCAGCCGTGCATTCAAGAGTTCTTCCCAGAGAACTCTCAACTGCAGCTCCGCAAGATGTCGACCAACGCAGCGATGGATGCCGAATCCGAACGAAAGATGCTGCCGCACGTCCTTGCGATCGATGACAAAGCTGTTGGCGTTCCCGATGACCTCTTCATCGCGGTTGCCAGAGATGTACCACATGACAACCTTGTCGCCCTTCCTGATTTGTTTCCCACCTACGATAATATCGGTAGCGGCATTGCGGCGCATATGTGCGATGGGCGTCTGATATCGAATGATCTCGGACACCGCGCTCGATACCAGATTGGGATTATCGCGTAATTTTCGCAGCTCGGAAGGGTGCTGGTTCATGAACAGGAGCCCCCCGGTAATCGAATTGCGCGTGGTGTCATTTCCCCCGACGATCAACAAAATCAGATTTCCGAGGAACTCACTCGGCTCCATGTGGCGAGTTGCGGGCGAGTGCGCCATCAAGGAAATCAGGTCGACGCGTGGCTCGGCATTAATCCGCTCCTTCCAAAGTCGCGTGAAATACTCCAAGCACTCGGACAAGATCGTGCTTCGCTTGTCCCAACTGTCGATCGCATGGCCCATTTTCGGAGTTGTAACAGCTACGTCCGACCAATAGGTCAAAAGGCGCCGATCCTCAAATGGAAAGTCGAATAGCGTGGCGAGCATTTGCGTCGTCAACTCAATGGAGACCATGTCCACCCAATTGAAGTCATCGTTACGCGGCAAGCCGTCCAGAATCGTCCTGAGCCGATGGCGGATCAAGTTTTCGAGCTTCGTCAGGTTTTCCGGTGCGACTATCGGACTGACAGTATTGCGCTGCTCGCCATGTTTAGGAGGACCCATCTTGATGAAACTCTGAGTCCAGTGCTTGTCAGGCACGTCGACAATAGTGACACCCTGCTCCGACGAGAACGTTTTGTGATTTGTATCTACCGCTACGATGTCTCGGTATTTCGTTAGGGACCAATATGGACCATAAGGGCTATCTTGGCAGTAGTGAACGGGATCTTCCATCCGCAACCGCTCGAAACACCCCCATATGCTATTATCTTGAAAGCGCTTGGCTTCGCTTACATCCAGATTGCTCAGCGGAATATGACACGCATCACTGGCTCTACAGTCCGCCAATCGCGTTTCCATGATCGTCTCCGCAGATTTTTCTCTCAAGAGATTAAGGATCCACAGGCCGCCACTCATTGTTCGAGCTGCCGTGGCGTTTTGGTTGCGAGCGGGTCATCGCGAACAGAGTATCCCAAACTGTAGGCAGCCCCCCCTACCATATCCGACAGTAAGGATCGCATCGACTTTCTAGGTGCTGTCTGGGATGAGGTTGGACTCCTGAGTGGCGTAATCTCCGACATCATGAGCTATCTGATTGCTAGGCGAGGTCAATCGGCTGGATCATGCAGGTTCAGCCGGAAGGGTGTTGAACCGGACGCGAGCGCATCAAGGGAGGCGATCCCGGCGGAGGGCCGATATACTCTTGGAGCTCGCGCGAATTCACGACACCCCAAACAACGTCACCGTGACCGCTAGGCACATCTCCGACCGGCGAAGTTCCGGGTGATCGTCACGCGCCGTCCCAAGTATGCCTTCAAGAACGCGGACGGCGTCATCCAGGCGCCGGCACCCGCCCATATCATTGAAGGAGGCATTCCGACGGAAGCGCTTCTGGCCCAGATCGCCGTCGCCAAATATGCCGATGGCCAGCCGCTCTACCGGCAGGAGGCGATCTACGCCCGCGATAAGGTCGAACTCGACCGCCAAGTTGATGGCGCAATGGATGGGCAAGCTCGGCTTCGAGCTCGAGATCGTGGCGGACTACGTCTTCAGCGAGGTCAAAGAGGCCGAACGGGTCTTTGCCGACGAAACCACCCTGCCGACGCTTGCTCCCGGCTCCGGATCAACGAAGACGGCCTACTTATGGCCTATGCCAGGCTTGACCGAACCTTTGGCCGCAGCGGTCCCCCGATGGTGGCTTATCGCTTCGAAGACACCGCTCCGGCGAATGCGCGGTCCGGCATCCTGCAAGTGGATGGCTATGCCGTCTATAACAAGCTCGCGCGATCCGACCGCGGCAATGATGGCATCACATTGGCTGGCTATTTAAGGCTCTTGATAACGAGCGTGCCAGGACTTTGCGGTTTTCTGGAGTGTTCATCATCGTCGCGTGATTGCCTGGAATCGGTGTGGTATCAATGGCCGCTGCACTCAAAACCCTGTCCCAGCCTCGCATCGGCGAGCTCATCTCTGGAGCTATTGAGCTCTTGTCTATTCGTGCGCGACAACTTACGGAAGAATCCGTCGCGTAAAACTGATGTACCTCAATTGGCAGCGAGGGAGCCCGATATAGCTGCAGCGCCCTTTGAAACTGCTCAATTCTCTCGTACATCAAAGCATCATTGTGATCCGGAGGTATAGCTCCTATTTGATGAGCCTTCTCAAGTAGTTGAGCAATTGAACTGTGCCGTGCAAAGCGCTTTATTAGTTTAAAGTGCTCGTCCTCAAGGGGTTCAAGAGTTTTTAGCACCACTTCGCATACCATCTGGGTGGGCGTCATGCCGGCTGGCTTTGCGGGTAGCGTAACATCAATGAACGCCATAAATGAGACAGTTTCATTGAGGCTCAGTAACTGCTCGGCTATGGCGTAAGCCAATATTCCGCCTGATGAGTATCCAGCAAATCGATATGGACCCCGGGACCGTATCTCCCTGATCGCCGGAATGACTTGCGAGGCTATCGCTTCAAGAGTTGGTGAACAAACTTCACTGAAAGAAGGCCACGGTAGACCATAGATTGGACAGTCCGCGTCCATTTCCTCCACCAAGTTGAGGATATAGGAACGATCTCCTAAGCCTGTGGGAACAAAGAACAGCGGCGGCTGCGATCCGGTTGCGCGAACACAAATCACTCCCGGACTACTGGGCTGTGGCTCCAAATGAACCTTCAATGCAAGTTCCTTCAGAACAGGAGCTTGGAAGAGATCGGCGGCGGTAAACTTGAACCCGGCATCGAGCGCTCGACTGAGAAGCCGCACCGCTAGCAGTGAGTGCCCGCCCAGTTCGAAGAAGTCATCGTGGCGTCCGACCCGCTCAACACCCAGAAGCTCGGCCCAGATCTGTGCCAGCGTGATCTCGATCTCGCCTTGCGGCGCCTCATAGGCGCGATCCGCATACGCCTCACCGTCCGGCGCAGCCAGCGCCTTGCGGTCCAGCTTGCCATTCACCGTCAGCGGCAGCGCCGCCAACCGCACGAACGCCGATGGCACCATGTACTCCGGCAGGTGTGCACTTATGTGGGCGCGCAAGGCGCCGGCAAGCTCGCTTCCCTCCAGCCCGTTCGAAGCTGCCTCGGGCGCAGACACCACATAG
>NZ_AUFA01000111.1:0-4548 GCF_000426265.1 Bradyrhizobium sp. Cp5.3
CGAACCCGTATTGCGGTGACGTCTTCGTGTTCCGCAGCAAGCGCATGGACAGAGTGAAGCTTCTGGCGTGGGACGGCAGCGGCATGGTGCTGGTGACGAAGTGGTTGCACCAGGGACGCTTCACTTGGCCACCGATCCGCGACGGCGTGGTGCATCTGAGTGCGACGCAGCTCGCGATGCTGCTCGACGGGCTTGAGTGGACGCGTGTCTCACCCAAGCCTGTGAAGCAGCCGGCCGTTGTCGGCTGAGAGGTGGGGATTTCGCTGGAGCCTGTGGCGCGCGGATGTATCGTCTGGTCATGGCGATTCGCCCCGAGGCTCTCCCGACCGATCCGTCAGCTCTGACCGAGATGGTGCTCGCGCTTGACGCCGAGAACGAGAAGCTGCGTGTGGCGATGCAGACGCTCAAGGAGATGATCTTTGGGAAGCGCTCGGAGCGACTTGCGGTGCTAGTGGACGAGCAACTCGCTCTTGAGCTGGGCGATCTCGATACCGACGCCACGTTGCCCGTGCAGGCCAACGACGATGCGCCTGCGGCGAGCTTTCGCACCTATGTCGAGAAGGTGCTTCTACCCGTCCTTCGCCCCGGCGATATCGTCATCTTGGATAACCTTGGCAGCCACAGGAGCAAGGCAGTTCGCCAACTCATCCGTTCGGTCGGTGCCAAACTCTTCTTCCTGCCAAAATACTCGCCCGACCTGAACCCGATCGAACAGGTCTTTGCCAAGCTCAAGCACCTGCTCCGCAAAGCTGCCACGCGAACCGTCGACGCGGTCTGCGCCGCAATCGGCCATGCACTCGATGCCTTCACCTCCGTGGAATGCGCCAACTACCTCAAAAATTCAGGCTATCGAACTTAATGCCATCACGCTTTAATGCCTTAGCCGTGTATCTTAGACGATATCACTTTCGCTGCAGCTGTAGCTGCAAGGACTGCTAGTCCAAAAACGACTCCCCAAAACATCCCTCCCGAAGTCGCAGATGCCTCTTCGGGAGTTAGTTCGGTTACACTGTAGATCGATGTATCGATCGTCATTTTCGTCTCCTTTTCAGATAAGAGGATGCGCGAATCGATGCCGGTCGGCAGCCGCTGCGATGGCGAAAGAGGGAAATTCAAGACTCGTGCCAACTGCGCAGGAAGAGTACAAGAAAAGCCGTTCTGTATTTTATCCAACGGCTTAACTGAGAGTGCGGCGGTACGCCGGCCGAACATCACCGTGTCGCGGACGCGACAAACCCCGACAACGGGGGCAACGCAAGGTGCGTCGGGAGAGCGGCAACGAGTAGACGCGATCTCGAGGCTCTTGCCGTCGGCTTTGGGGGCAGCGGATCTCCTCGATGTCGTCATCAATGACTATTCGCTCGAGACCGAGCTTGTCCGCGCAGGCAACGCTGGCGTTCTAAAGGACGTCTATCTCAAGCTCCACCCGTGTTCCGGCGATAAGTGGGATGCAGCGGTGGGGCGGCCGATGCTCCCCAGGCGGCGGCGGTCCAGAAGCTTTTCGAGACGACACGGAAGGGCAAGACCGTATGTCCGTCTCTGCCGGTAAGGTGGCTCGCCCTACACTGCGCGTCCGAGGGTTGCTCGGGCGGTCCGAGCCGATCCTCATCACAGGAGGACGAGCCGTGGCGGATTATAGGGAAGCATTTGTTGGAATCGACGTCGCCAAACTGAGAAATGCCGTCGCGATTGCGGAGGCAGGCCGGGAGGGAGAGGTTCGCTTCTTCGGTGAAGTCGATGCTTCGGCCGTCAACATGCGCCGCGTTATAGTGCGGATCGCCAGCCGGTTTGACCGCGTCCACTTCTGTTACGAGGCCGGCCCGACGGGCTATGGCCTTTATCGTCTGATCCGGTCGCTCGGCCACGAATGCACGGTGGTGGCGCCATCGTTGATCCCAAGGAAGCCCGGCGATCGAGTGAAGACGAACCGCCGGGACGCCGTTTCTCTCGCCCGGTTGCTGCGCGCCGGCGAACTGACGGCGGTATGGGTTCCCGATGAAGGCCACGAGGCGATGCGCGATCTCGTTCGCGCCCGCGCGGCAGCGAAGAGTTCGTCTCAGCCTGGTCTCTGGAGCCGCTCGGCATGGTGGGTGACTTGCAGGCGATCGCAGGCAAGGCAATGCCGGAAATATTGAGCCTTGAGACGCCGCTGCTGGAGGTTCAGACGGAGGCTGACCGCCAAGTCGGATGATCGGCTACGACTTGCATTTTCTTGCCGGCACGATGTACTCGGTCGGCAAGCTGCAGAACAGCTTCAAGACGTTGTAACGTTGACACGTGTAGCAATAGTATGGGCGACGGAATTCGAACCTACGTCTCGTAGATCAAAATTCGTTCGACTATAGAACGATTCCAGGTGGCATTTTGAAGAATCGGCCTGGGAGCAGCTTCAACGACTTGGCGGCCATTTCCAAATCTTCGGGGCGAACCGCATCGACAAGCTCAAGGCTTCGATGACGTCTTTTCGCGACGCCGGACCGGCTCGGCTGGCCGGCTTCACCTTGGCGCCGAGTGCCGAATTGAGCCTTATCCGTGCTTCTCGCGCTCGCTTTTTATCCGTTCGAGACCCTCGATGTCATTGACGTCAGGCGGCCGAGCAACCACTAGCGCAATGCCTTTGGGGCAAGAAATTTCCAGCGCACGTCACTCTTATTCGTTCCGAACAACGGGCTCAATCCTGACCTGAAAGAAATCGGCAGTGCATTCGGGCGGCCATCGGGGGATCCGGATCGGCTTATTGTTCGATCCGAATTCTCCATAATTTAGATTTTCAAAACAAGCATAATATCAAATTGATAACAAGATTATTGCATGATTTTTCAATGAAATTACTTGCGTCTGGGGCCTTTCGGACCTATATTGCAAACATGACGAAGCTTGAGGAATTCAAACGCCATCTGAAACCAGGCCAAGCCTACCGACGGGCGGATCTGGCCCGCTGGTCGACGTCTGTTGACCGGCATCTCAAGCAATTGGTTGAGAGCGGTACGCTCAAGAAGCTTTCGGGCGGTCTCTATGTTTATCCGAAGGAGACTGTGTTCGGTCCGGCCCCGGCCTCCGACAAGGATGTCGTGTGCGCGTTCCTGAAGGATGATGCGTTCCTGCTTGCTTCGCCGAATGCCTATAACAGCCTCGGCGTGGGAACGACGCAGCTCTATGACAAGACGGTGGTCTATAACCACAAGCGTCACGGCGAGTTTCAGCTCGGCAATCGCAAGTTTGCCTTTCGCGTGAAGCCGCGCTTTCCGAAGTCACTGACTCCGGAATTCCTGCTTGTTGATCTCGTCAACAATCTCGATCAACTCGCCGAAGCCAAGGAAGAGGTTCTGGAGCGCGTAAAGCAACGGGCGGCGTCGACGGATCGACGGCGTTTACATCGTGCGGTTCGAGCGTACGGCAACGAACGAACGAAGAAATTCTTCAATCGTACGTTAGGAGCGAACGAACTGCATGCCGGCTGATTTCCTCCATAATCACGCGCAATTTGCGGACCTGATCCGAATCGTGGCGGAAGAAAAGGGTATTGATCCAGCACTGGTCGAAAAAGACTACTGGATCATGCATTGCCTCTACGGTCTTCAGCAGCTCGGCTTTACCTTCCAGCTAAAGGGCGGCACATCCCTGTCGAGAGGGCATGGCATCATTGGCCGGTTTTCAGAGGACATCGATATTCTTATCGAGCCTCCGGCCGGCCAGGACGTGAAGACCGGCAAGAACCATGACAAGCCAGCGCATATCAAGTCACGTAAAGACTTCTTCGATTGGCTTGCCCAGACCATCAAGATTGACGGAATCATCAAAGTCCAACGCGATACGGCGTTCGATGATGTCCCGGACTATCGCAACGGGGGCATCCGGCTCAGCTATAAGAGCATCACACAGCGGATGGATGGGCTCCGGGATGGAGTCCTGCTTGAGGCTGGATTCGACAAGATCGCTCCGAACACACCGAAGGATATCTGCTCCTGGCTGTATGCCCGTGCTGTCGCCAGCAACGTGGAGATTATCGACAACAGCGCGAAGGGCGTGCCTTGCTACGATCCTGGCTACACCTTCGTCGAAAAGCTACAAGCGATCTCGACGAAAGTCCGCAAGCAGCAGGCGGACGGGAGCGACCCCGTTGGGTTCATGCGCCACTACTACGACGTTTACGAACTGCTCCAGCACAAGGAAGTTCAGGACTTCATCGGCACGGAAGAATACAAGCAACATAAGCAGTCCCCCGTGAAGAACGCGGGCGAGTAGTGATTTAAGCGATCTTTTGAGCCGGGACAGTTTCGGCGAGCTGTCGGATAAGGGCGCGCAAGAGTCCTGCGAGCCATCGCAGGAGCAGGCCAAAGTTGTAGCCGGCAGCTGCAAGGACGGCGTTGATGCGGTCGCCGAGGCGTCCCTTGAGATAGTTGCGGTCCATGCGGTGCTCGGCCTTGACGTGACCGATGACAGGCTCGACAGCCGCGCGACGCTTCATCTCACGCCGGATGGAAGCCGTGACACGGCGGACCTGACCCGAGATCCAGACCCTGAACCGATGCGGGTAGTTGTGGCCGC
>NZ_AUFA01000112.1:0-4422 GCF_000426265.1 Bradyrhizobium sp. Cp5.3
CAGCCGGCGACGCACGGTCTCGCCCGACAGGCTGTCGTGATCGGTGAGCTTGACCATCGCGTCGGCCAGCAGCGCCAGCGTCCAGCGCCTTCGGCCGGCAGGCGGCTTGGCGCATGCAGTCGCCACCAGCAGGGCCTCTTCCTTGCCGCTGAGCTTGCGTTGCGCGCCGGGACGCTGCTCCTCGCTCAAGGCCCGTTCCAGATTGCCCTCCACGAAGCGGCGCTTGGTCCGATAGACGGTAGAACCGCTTACGCGGACGGTACGGGCAATCTCCTCGTCGCCGCTACCGGCGTCGGCTGCCAGCAAAATCTGCGCCCGTTTGAGTTTGCGGGCGGCATGCTTGCCTCCGCTCAGCATCGCAGTCAGTTCGTCGCGCTCGGCGTGGCTCAACTCGACCCGATAACGTACATTCATCGTCGCCTCCCTGTCGGAGGCCCGGGACGAATCGATCGATGAGTCAAAAATCAGGCGCCGCCCACTTTACTGAAAAGCAGGGCCACTACCTGGCCTTCATCTATACCTACTCGTACATGTTCGGACGGCCGCCTGCCGAAACCGATATGCAGCGCCACTTCGGCGTCAGCCCGCCCTCAGTCCATCAGATGATTGTCACGCTCGAACGCAACGGCCTCATTCGCCGTCAATCCGGTGCCCCCAGAAGCATCGAAATCCTCGTGCTACCAGAAAACTTACCGATCCTAGACTGGCTCGGTATCAAACCGTCAAAACCACTGTGACGAGCCACTAGACGTAAGCCGTACAACGTTTCCGCTCGGGGCGTCGCGGGCGCCCGCCAGGGAAGCCTACCAGTTTCGGTAGTCATTCCGAGTAGGGATCAGTGGTATTCATTGCAGATACGGATATCCGGGCGGGAGGACTCCAAGCCTAAAAGAACGCCGCCGGGCGCCTCAGAGCCGTCGAATATTCGCTGTGTTTGCGGTAGGCAACCAACAAGGCCACCACGTATGCTCAGCGCCGAGCAAATAGCGGAAGCCAAGAAGCGAGTTCGCTATCAGGGACAAGAGAAGATTCACCAACATGACGACTGCATCAGGATCGCATACGAGTGGCTCGATGCGCAGACGACGACGAAGAGATTCTTGACGCGCACCCACCCACTCAAACATATCATTGAAAGGTGGGGTGGGAGATACGTTTCATCATCAGATGTGGAAGTTGCGGCGGAAATCCATCCTCGTATCAAGGGAAGGTATCCTCATTTTAATATCAGTTCTCGCCTTACACTCCCCTCTGATCGACGCCTGGCCGATATTTCGGAGGCCAGAACACAAGGTTACCAACTTACGTCGACGCACATCACGCAAACGTATTTTCGGATCGAAGAACCCTAGATGGGATCATCATACCATCATAACGGCGGACCCAAATCTGGTCAGGGCCAGCGAATGACAGCTTAGAAGGCAGAGAGGTTTGTCGTCGGCGCCCGCTTTAGAGAGGGCTGGGGAATATTCGGCGCCTGTAGCTTGATTGCAAAATGCGGGCGGACGAGGCGACGCAGAACGCGACACGCACACACAACAGCGTACTTTCAGCGGACGATCAGATATCGAAATCGCCGGAGCTTACGAAGAGGCATTCAGCGCGAAAGCACTTGGTCGCCTAAAATTCAACGAGATGCTCCGAGATTGAGAGAGGCACGGCTCATGGGTCGTCGCGTGGGCGCCCGACCGCCTTACGAAATTCGATTGATGGCGGACGGCTACCCTTGGCGGCACGTAGAGCGATTGCGGCATTTAGAGAAACTCACGTTTTCCAGGGGGAGCGGAATCCGTTTCTTCCTTGAGGTAAGTCAGCATGGTGTTACAGGCGTCCTCGGCCTCAGCGAAGCTTTGAAGGGGCGAACCTAGAATCCTGATCGCGCCACGGCTCGGGTCGAGCGGACGCCAAGACGCGACGTAGCCCAACCTTCCGAAAAAGCCTGGACCAGTGGGGCTCTGGAAGCTGATCACGAACGAATAGTCGTCGCTGCTTGCGCTCCATATCTCCATGTCTTCGACTGCACGATGGAATTCCAGGGGCATCAGGGGCGGTTCGCCGGGCCAGGCGAGAACGAAACCGCTGCGGGCGGACGCCGGGCCGGGTCAATACACCGCAGCTCTGGGCAAGTTGTGTTTCGTCGCCAAGCCATGGCATCGCTTCCTTATACCCACGGCAACACGAGGCGTCATTCGACCGGTACGTTCAAAGACGGGCCAACCAAATAGCCACAGACCTCCTTGAGGGGGCTCCGCAGAAAAATGTTGGCGCACGCGCAGATTACCAGCCATCCGGCGCGAGTGGCATTGGTTTGGATGCCAATCAATCCTGGTAGGTGCCTCGCGGGCCTGCCTCAAAATACAATCTGATGCGGATACAAGGGCCAGCTACGTTCAGCTACGTGGAGTAAGGGAAAATGATCGATAGGCGCGTGCTTTGGTTCTGTCTCTGTCTCGGTCTCTGTATCGGCTTTGGTGTATGGTTGATTTTGCCGGCCGAGCTGGGCGGTAAGAGCGACGGCGTTCGCACCGAAAACAACGCCCTTATCGACAAGGTTAAATCAACTTGGCGAGCGCAGGATGGTGAGACAGCGGAGCAAATCTTCACTAAGGTCTCCAAGGTGGCACACTTCATCCCCCGGGGATGGGAGGTTGGTCAAAAGACCGACTCGGGAGAGCCAGTTATCTTTTCGTGGGCCAAGCACCGGACCGATAAAACAAACGAAGAATATACAGTCACCTGGGAGATGGCGCCCGATGGCACAATGAAAATTGTGGTGCCCTATGCAAAACCGATGGAACTAGGCTGGCAGGCGTTCGCAGTCTCGCTGATCGCCGACGAAGTAACAAGCGACGAAAGCGGTGTGAACCGTCGCTTTTTGTATAATCCGGCAAACTTCAACTTCGTAACCACAGCGCAGGGTAAGCTGGGCGATCTTCTGCGACGTGGCCGTTGCACTATCGGCGAACCGGTTGGAGTGCACTACTCGCCAAAGGTAGACGAACAACAGACTTCGGAGGGCGACCTGTGGCGCGTTCAGCTTTCGGTCGATTGCAATGTTCCTGGGCCTAGTTATTTCACCCGTGACGGGGTCGTCATTTTCGAGAAGCGCGAAGGGCAAGATTGGGAGCCGCAATCGTTCTTTGCCAAGGTCATCGCCACGTATGTACCCGGCTCTTGGTTGGAGCTTGCAGGCCCGAAAGATCAGGAAGCGTTCGAGGCGGGCCGGAAGTTGTTATCAAAATGAGGTGCGCTCGCACTGTCGATAGTTCGACGGCCGATGATGATGAGGTCGCAGCTTCGCTGCTTAATGTAGTTCCGCCCCACAAAACCCGTGTTGGGTTGGCACAGAGATCGACTTTGGATCAGCCGACGACACCATTGGTGAGAGTTACTTATTGGTTCAGGAAACGGGATCAGAAGTGCAAGTCGAAATCGCTTGGCGGGCGGCGTTTTTGCTCTTCGGGGGATCGAAGTCGGGAGCCGTGGAGAGAGCTGGCCAATGCCTTGCCCGCCGTCTAGCGCTCTCAGTGATTGGACCACTCTGCAGTGGGCCCGGCGATTATCTTCTCCCGGAACATTCATTGCCGGGCCTAGTTGCACGAGGGGTTGCCAGCGTGCGCCTCCCAGAGTCCCTGACATAAACGTGAGATCAAAATCGGGAAAGCTGTCGCGCGCGCAAAGCGCTTGCACATTTTTGTTTCGATTACGTCATCCATGATTCTGTGCCAATCTTCGGTCCGATCGCCCGTGAGTTACGGGAACATCATGAGTATCCGACGCTCGATCCATCCGCCGAAAGCTATGAAGCCTGGCCGGAAGCGCAAGCTGGTCGACGAGGTTTGCGATGAGTGGCGAGTCTCGATGCGTAAGGCTTGCGAAGCCCTCAAGTTCGACCGGTCGACCTACCATTACAAGTCGCGTCGCTCCGGCCAGGCTGCCAAATCGAGTTGGCGGGAACTGCCGAAGGAGGGCGGCGCGCGCTGGATGCTGCGGTGTTGAGCAAGACCACCGGCGGTATTATTTGACACAACCATCGTTTTTGTCGTCATAAATCTGCAATCAATGCGTGCGATGAAGCTCGGTCCGACAGATTGCTGCTGCTCGGAGTGAGTAAGGGGATGTCCCGATCGCTGTTGAACTAGGTCGGGCCGACGTTGCCGGAATGAATGTTACGCGGCCCTCGTGACGTGGGCAACGGGGTTGATCGTCATGCGATTGTGGCGAGCTTGAAGAGCCGCACGCAGAACCGACAATTGCTTATGCGCCTTCAATCGTCGGAAGCCCTTGTTGGCCTCGATCATGCCGGCCGCGACCCATCGCAAGGCCATACCGGCATCCCGCCAGCGTTTGACGTTGCGCGTGACGCGGCGAATGGTGCCCATCATGTTCTCGGCGATGTTGGTACAGGCGAGCGATCGACGA
>NZ_AUFA01000113.1:0-3855 GCF_000426265.1 Bradyrhizobium sp. Cp5.3
CTCCAGGAAATACCGTCATCTGGCGCGGACTATCGCGGCTGACCGATATCGAATTGGGAGCCGCGATCGAGGCAAAGATTATGGGTAATTGAAAGGTCTCCTACGCGCTTACACTCTAACTGCCGCTGGATGAAAAGCAGTGGCAGGTCACTCCTTCGTCAGGCTAATCGCTGTCGCTCGGGGATGCTGCTCATGCACCCTTGAAGCAAGACTCAACTTTCAGGAAAAGTGGGGACTACGCTAGGCCAATGCCACGGCTATCCTTCGAGTGCCCGGTGCCGATGTCCAATTGTTCACCGCATGCGCCCAAGTTAGGTTGTTCAGAATAACAAGGTCCCCTGGTTTTAGCTTGAGAATAATCTCGTCACAAAAAAGTTTCTCGTAATCGGCGCCTGAACACCAGCTCCGTCCTGCATTAACGGGGTCCAGTTGGTGCAACTCAAAACCGTTCGGCGGGAACTTGAGAAGTTCGCGCTCCTGCAACATCCGAACGAAAAAGTGAAGACAGCTTTGGTCAACACTACCAATGTTATCCCAAAGGACATTCACATCGCGCCCTAGGAGAAGGGAAAAGCTTCTTTTCGGCCTCGCCATAACAATCGCCAGCAAAAGGCCCGGGATCTCGGATTTCACCTCGGCTACTATTTGGTCATCTGGTACCAAATAGTCATCCGGCGAGCTCAGACGATAAAGTGCTTTTGCACGAGTGATCATGCCCCGAGACAATGGCTTTGATCCAGGTAATATTTTTGTCGTTTTTTCTCGTAAAAGTCCCCATGCCTCACTTGTGTCGTCGATGTTCAATAGGATTGTTTCTCCTCCGTCTTTACTATTCTCGAAACAATAAAAGCACGACAACTGCATATTAGATATTCTATCTCCTTCGGAATGCGGGGTGACAAACTGATAATCATCTCGGGAATTAACGCTCATGAAGTATTTGTTGATCCGCCGTCGGTGACCAAGAAAATCGGAAAAGCCGGCCTCCACCTCTAGCTTTTTTTGCAATCCCAGTTCACCGGCAATTTGATGTACGAGGTCGTCCGACTCGCTCGGTGAGACATTACGAATCAAAATGACACAGTCTCGACTGAGTGCCTCGATCACGCAAGTCACATCCAAGCCGCTGCACCCAAGGGTCAACAGCATGCGCCGATGTGAGAGATCAGGAGTCAGTTGTGGTTGCGACATTCGCCGTGGACCCGTTCTTCGTCGCATTCGTCGCCTCACGAGCAAGGGCCGTGCCACAGACGTCAGCGGGCATTAAGCGAAAACGCTACTTAGTGCCGAGCCCCGGCCAATCTGCGAAAACGCGATGCGTGGCGAACTTTGCAACATCGAGCGGAATCCCTGCCGCAGGACCCTCTCTCACTCGACGAGCAGACCACCTGGAGAAAGCAGCGGCGAGCATTTTGGCTCGCAAAGGCAATTCGGGCAAGGCGCGGGCGCCCGATCTTGAGTGGTCGTTGCTGTTGACGGCGCGTGCTGTTGTGTTGAGCTCTGTTCGGTTCAAGGCGTTAATGTCCCAAGCCCGACGGCATGACGGCAAAATTCTGGCAGCCCGGCGAGAAGCGAATTGTTTTCTTCAGAATGAGCTCGCAGAAGGTCATTGGCGCGTCCGTTACTTAACGTGAGCGCCAAGGAGATTCTGCTGTACGCGCGGTGATGACGGCGGCTGTTGCAGATCTTCCGACGACTTTGCGGACGCCCATGCGGTGATCGTCGCCAATGACGTCCGTATTGTTGTGCTGAGCTGTGTCTGGTTCAGGACGTCGATGTCCCAAGTCCGACGGCGGCATTCCGAGCGAGGCGCGCGTTATTTCTTCAGGAAACGCTCGCAGTACGTCATTGGTATGTCGATTGCTTGAAATGCGGGGTGATCCGTTACGGCCTTCATCGTAACCCCTGTCTAAGAGTTCAGATGAAACTTGCTACACCGGTTGGCTCTTGCATCTTTGTTGGTGGTGGTACGCTAGCTGTTAGATGTGCTCAGCTAGTGATGGAGATGGGCCACGTGATCCGGGCGGCGCTGTGTGCCGACGCCATATTCCGCGATTGGGCCGCTCTCGCCGATATCTTGTGTGTGACGAGCATTGAAGAGCTATCTGCGCTGCTCAACGCCGAGCCAGTCGAGTGGATATTTTCCGTTGCCAATCCGTTCATATTGCCAGCAGATGTGTTTGGGAAAGCGCGTAGAGGCGCTTTCAATTACCACGACGGTCCGTTGCCGCGATATGCCGGAACTCATGCGACGTCTTGGGCGCTTCTTGCCCGTGAGACCGAACATGGCATCACGTGGCATCGTATCGATCACGGTGTTGGTACTGGTGAGCTGGTCGTCCAACGCCAAGTGTTGACTGCGACGAGCGATACTGCGCTGACGCTGAATCTCAAATGTTATGAGGCTGCTATCGATGGCTTCCGCGAGCTTCTAACTGGCTTAACAAATGGAGAGCTTAGTGCTCGTCCGCAAGCGCTAGCGGACCGAAGCTTTTTCCCGAAAGGTCGACGCCCAGATGCTGCGGGCTGTCTGCGATGGGATCGATCCGCACAAGATCTGGAAGCGATGACGCGCGCCTTAGACTTTGGCCCGTATCATACCAATCCATTGGGGTTGTCCAAGGCTCTCGTAGGCGATGACGTTGTCGTCGTCAGGCGCTTGGAGGTGACGGCTCGGCGCTCGGGTTTTGCTGCGGGGGCTTTAGTTGAGATCCACCCCAGCCACTGGCGTGTGGCGACAGGGACAGAGGATGTTGATGTTTGGCTTAGCAGCTTGGATGGTAAGGCTCTGGATGCGCGGGCACTCGCGAGGCGTTCTGATTCCCATGTAGGCGACCGCCTCCCGATTCTGAGCGATGGCGAGGCGCGGAGCATAACGGTTGCGCATGAAATGTTGGCGCCTCGTGAGAGTTTTTGGCGACGGCGGCTTGAACAGTTCAAAACATCCCAGCTTTCCTTTTTGTCGTCTTCAGTAGCTTTGGCTGCACCTCAATGGCAGTTGAGTTCCTGGCGAATTCCAGGTGCTTTGGCTGAGCTGTCTCCCAGTAATCGCACGGAATTCTTGCTAACGGCTTGGCTGATCTACCTAGCCCGCATCACGGGAGAATTAGAGCTTCAATTGGGATGGACTCCCGCGCCGAGTGGATCGCGAGCGGGCTTGAAAGCGCTCGAGGTGCTTGTCGCTTCTGTTGTGCCGATGGCAATTACCATCGATCTCGACAATGATTTTGCAGAGGCGCGCACGGTGGTGGCGGCCGAATTCGCTCAGCTGAAGGAGCAGGATAGCTTCGCGCGAGATCTTATCGCGCGCTGCCCAACGTTGCTCGGTATGGAGGCGTTACGATTGCGCCGGCCCTGGCCCGTTGGCGTTATGCTTACTGTAAGTGGCGAGTCTGCCACTGGTGACCTAGCTTCGAGCCCGACTTCTGAGGCAGCCCTGCCCGGTGAGGCGTTAACATTTGAGGTTTGCGCTCTAGATGGCAGCTTTCGATGGCACTTTGATGCAAGTCGCTTGGAGCCCAAGCATATCGACCGTATGACCCAGCATTTGCAAAATTTGCTATGTGCTGTGAAGGCAGATCCGCGGCAGCCGGTGGGGCGGATTGAACTCTTGTCATCCGCTGAGCGCGCGTATCTGCTGGAGGAGCTGAACCGGACGGCATCGGCCTATCCGTCGGACGTGTGCATCCACGAGCTGTTCGAGGCACAGGTTCGCCGTGCGCCGGACGCGGTGGCGGTGGTCCATGAGGAGGAGCGGCTAAGCTATGGCGAGCTCAATGCGCATGCCAACCAGCTGGCGCATCATCTGATCGGGCTCGGGGTCAGGCCGGACCAGCCGGTGGCGATCTGCGTTGC
>NZ_AUFA01000114.1:0-3296 GCF_000426265.1 Bradyrhizobium sp. Cp5.3
CCTGGTCGCTATCTACTCCCCATGGAATCTTCGACGAGACCCCCGTTCAGCTCATCGGCGAGGTGCGCCAGCCGATCCCGCCCGAGCCAGGTCAGCGCGAACGCTACGATTACGAGTACCGCCGCAACGGCACCGTCAATCTCTTCGTCATCTTCGATCCGCATCGCGGCTGGCGCAACGTCAAGGTCACCGAGCGCCGCGCCGCCGTAGACTACGCGCACTGCATGCGCGAACTCGTTGACGTCCACTATCCCGATGCCGTTTGCGTCCGTGTCGTGCAGGACAATCTGTCGATCCATACCGCCGGCGCGCTGTATCAAGCCTTTGCGCCCGCCGAGGCCCGCCGCATCCTGCGCCGCCTCGAATTCCACTACACCCCGAAACACGCCAGTTGGCTCAATATGGTCGAGTGCGAGATCAGCGTGCTGCAGCGCCAGTGTCTCGGCCGCCGCATCAACGATCCCAAAAGGCTCCGAAAAGAGATCGCAGCATGGCAACAGAGGCGAAATAAAAAGAACGACCGCATCAAATGGATGTTCACAGTCGAAAAAGCCCGCGCCAAACTCGTCCGCGTCTATCCAGCTACCGCCAAAGAGTCAAAATCACTGTGATGAACCACTAGTCTTACTGCGTCACAAATTTCGATAGCTGCTTTGACTTGAGACTGCCCTGATGCAACAAGGGCATCGAGATAGTGTGGACGCGAGAGCGACGCTCAATCCTCGCCGAACGGTCGCGATCGAATTTGGAACGTGCCGTTCAGGCCGCAATGGCGGACCCCCTCGGGCGTTAAGTTTCGAGAATTGTAATTTCTTTGAAAAGCCCGGCGGAACCTGTTGCTGAGGGGGGAATCGTCTCCCGCTCGGAGGCCAGGAATCCGTAGGCCGCGATGCACAGCGTTGCGTGATGGTGGAAGCCGCGCCAGCCTCGCCCCTCGAAGTGGCCAAGGCCGATCTCCTGTTTGAGTTCGTAGTAGTCGCGCTCCATGCGCCAGCACAGCTTGGCGGTGTCGACCAGCTGACGGAATCCAATGTTCGCCGGAAGTGTCGAGAACCAATATTTGGTGGGTGCTTCCTCGCCCTCCGGCCATTCGATCAGCAGCCATTCCTCCGGCCGGCTTTCGGCGAGCCAGTAATCTCGATGTGCCGGACGGATGCGCACACGGGCAAAGCGCGAGGATAAGCGTTCTGCCGTCCCCTCACGCCACGTGATCTTGCGCCAAGCATCCATTGGCAGACCAATCGCAAGCTTCTTAACTGAGATCGGTTGATACTTGCCATCACGTCGCAGCAACTTCGGAGGTCGTCCGCTCTCCGACCACTTCTTCGGCGCCCGCGGCCCAGTGCCAGGGCGCCATACGGACGTTTGTGGCTGGATGCCGGCCACATAGTTCAAGCCGAGATCTGTGATGCTCGTACGCAGATCGGTATCAGCACCATAGCCGGCGTCCATCAGCACTACGCCACGCGGCAAGCCCCCTGCACAGGCCCAGCGCAATTGCTCAAGCGCGATGGCCGGCTTGGTTTTGAAGGTGATCTCCTTGGGCACACCGGCTTTGCGCCGACGCGGACGGTCGGTCGCCCACTCCTTTGGTAGATAAAGGCGATACGCCACCGGCAGGCTCGCGTGATGGTTGGCAATCGAAAGGGTCACGGCGACCTGACAATTGTCTTGCTTGCCCAGTTGGCCGCAATATTGCCGCGCAACCCCGACCGAATGCCGCCCCTTCTTAGGAAAGCCCGTATCATCGATGATCCAAGCTTCGATCTCTCCGTGGCGTTCGATGCTCGGCAGCACTAACTCACGGACCTTGGCCAACACTTGCTGGTCCGACCAGTCGCCTTGACCGACAAAATGCAACAACGACTGGTGTTGCGCTGCTGTCCGCTCAGGAGCCGTGATGGCCGCCATCGGCTCGACACTCTTGCGATCGCAAGGCATCATCAGACCGGTGCAGTAATCGCGAAGCGGTTTGGCTCGGTCTGCGTGCCCGATCACGCTCGTAAGACCCTCAACATACGCCGAAAACCGCGACGCGGCGTCCCCCGATTTTGCAAGACCCATCTCAGCCTCTCCGCATGCTGAAAAGATGAGTCTTCTCAAATATATGATTCTTCTCGGTAAAAGCCGCGACACTCTGACTCAGTAAGACTAGCGCGCCAGCGGCCGTGTCGTGATGGTTACCACGACTGCATAAGCGCATTACGTCTGTTAGTCGTCGACGTTCACAGCAGGAACGGATAGCGTAGGCGACGTTAGCCAAGGTTGTTCGCAAATCGTTGAGAGCGGATTTCCGAAGATGGTCAGATTGCGCCGATCGATTGTAGTAGCCCTGCTAGGAGCATGTGCGGCTTTGCTGACTAGCTGCGTTGAGGGGCCGGGACCATTTTTCGATAAGTCGTCGGGTCTAGTCGATTCATATTTCACGGGTGAATTTAGCTACGTCATAGTTGGTCCCGAGCCCAAAAGGGCAAAGCTCAGCATCAAAGGTAAAGTCTATACATTCGAAGAAGATGGCCAACGTATTGGTTCAATAACGCTTCATCCATTCAGGCAAGATTACTGGATTGCGCAGTTAGAGCTAGCCAAGGTTACCGGACGAGGAAAGCCATATCGTTATCTGCTCGTACGCAAGACGCCGTCCGGCTTCGATGTCGGTGCAAAATGCAGCAAAATCGAAAACACCTGCGATGCGAAATCCAAGGCTGACATTCTGATTAAGCTCGACAAGCAAGCTAAAGCGTTAGCCGCCGATCCACAGGATTGGTTGGCTGTTCGCCGGGATCGAAGCGCGCCGGGGGTGCCCGTTGCGCAATCCGAAAATCCTTCAGAAGATTGCAACAGCGACGAAACTAACCGCAAGCTCTCTGGTTGCACGGGCCTCATCGAAAAAGGCGGATTGAGCGAGCCTGATTTGGCCCTGGCGCATAGTCGTCGCGCGGATGCGTACATTGGTGTTCGCGATTTCGACCACGCCATTTCAGATCGCAGGAGAGCTGCTGAACTCCAGCCAAATGATTTGAGCTATCAAATGCGCCTCAGCGGCGCCTATCAGATACGCGCGGCTGCCGTGGCCGGGCAACAAAGTGAAGCCGCCATCGCAGATCTGACGCAAGCTATCCAGGTAGATCCAACGAACTATGAGGCTAAGCTCCAGCGAAGCGCGATCTTCGCAAGGCAGCATAAGCTTGCGCAAGCTATCGAAGGGGATGTCCCGATCGCTGTTGAACTAGGTCGGGCCGACGTTGCCGGAATGAATGTTACGCGGCCCTCGTGACGTGGGCAACGGGGTTGAT
>NZ_AUFA01000115.1:0-3201 GCF_000426265.1 Bradyrhizobium sp. Cp5.3
CCTCGTTCCGCGGATCTCATCGAGGCCAGCGGCCATGTGCCGCGCGCAAAGGCCGGACATATGACCGCACCGTTCCAATGTGTGAAATCGACTGAGAAAGCTCTTGCCACGCGGGCCGCTCCACATATGGGGGCAAGGTCACCACCCGCCTGCGCTACGCCAAGCTGCGCCAGCAAGCGCGCAAGCCTACCAGAACTCAGACCAGCGAACGGCCGAACTGTCCAACTGGCTCCATCGCTACAATTGGCATCGGCCGCTTGGTAGCCTGAAGGCCAACACACCCCATCAGCCGACTCGGTTTAGCCGGGAACAACCTCTCGAGGTTCCACACGGGCGGGCTATATGATCATGTTGACAATTCTGCCGGGAACGAAAATCACTTTTTTAATTGTCGCGCCTTGGACCCACTGACGAAGGTTTGGTTCGGCGGCAATCGCGTCACGAACCTGAGTTTCGTCCGCATTGGCGGGCACCACGATTTCGGCGCGCCGCCTGCCGTTAATCTGGACCGGAAGTACAATTGTGGCCTTGATAAGTGCACGTTCATCCACCTCCGGCCAACTCGCATGGTGGATACTATTGGTACGTCCGAGGTGAGACCACAGCTCTTCCGCCATGTGCGGTGCGAAGGGCGCCGTTATTCTCAATATGACCTCAAGATCTTCCCGATTTACGTGCTTACCCTCGCATTCGTTGAGCAAGATATTGAGCGCGGCCACGGCTGTATTGAATTTAAAGTTCTCGGCATCGGAGGTTACCTTCTGCACCGCATTGTTCAGATGTAATGCAATTTCAGGCGATGATGACGCCCGCTCTGCCGAGAGGCATTTTAGCGCGAAGCGCCAAAGCCGATCTAAAAATCGTCGCGCGCCGACAAGATTCTCGTCGATCCAGGGAACGGCCTTTTCGAAGGGGCCGAGCGCCAGCTCGTAAAGGCGGAAAGCATCCGCGCCCACCTCACGGATGACGTCGTCAGGGTTGCGGCTATTACCCTTACGCTTCGAGATCTTTGTTCCGTCGGATGCAAGAACATACCCCAGAAACTCCAATCGCTCGAACGGCTCAACGAAAGGAACCAAACCGCAATCGTACAGAACCTTGTGCCAGAAGCGCGCATAGATCAGATGAGCAACGGCGTGATCGGCTCCCGCATAGACATTAACCGGCCCCCACGTCGCTGCGGCTTCGGCGGAGAACGGTAGAGCGTCATTGTTCGGGTCCATGTACCGTAGCCAGTACCACGACGAGCCAGCCCATTGCGGCATGGTATTTGTTTCACGTCGGCACGGAATCGATTTCGCAGACGTCCGAAGGTGGCTCAAGCGCCCGGTGTCGGGCTCGATCCAGGCATCGACCCAACTCGCCAATGTCGCCAGCGGCCCACTCGGCTCGCCGGTCGGCTCGTAGGATTCGACAACCGGCAATTCAACCTGATCAAGCTCGCCGGGCACGACAGGTACCGCGAAGTGTACCTCACCCCGTTCGCTGTAGGTAATCGGCTCTGTCGGCGCCCACGCGCCAGCCGGCCCCTTGAGAATTTCTTCGTAGGCATCCCTGCCCAAAACCCACACGATCGGGAATGGTTCACCCCAGAACCGCTGCCGCGAAAACACCCAGTCGCGCATCTTGAAGTTTGTCTTGTCACCGGCATCGACCAGCTTCGCGAATTCGCGTCTTGCCTCATCGATTTTTAGGCCATCATATTTGCTCGAGCTGACGACTACGTCACCCTCTATGCACTCAACGATCGGTAGCCCAAAGGCTAAGGCGATCTCGCGATCACGATCATCGTGCGCTGGCACACCCATGACAGCACCTGATCCATAAGATGCGAGCACGTAGTCTGCGATGACCAGCGGGAATTCTTGTCCGGTGACTGGATTGATGCCCGAGATCCCTGAGAGCACGACACCTGTCTTCTCTTTCGAGATCGTTCGGTCTCTGTCCGAGTGAGACTTGGTTGCAGCAACATACGCCTCGACGTCAGCGCGGTTTGTCAAAAAATGAAGAAGCTGCGCAACCAAGGGAGAGTCAGGCGCTATCGCCGCGAACGTTACACCAGGCAGCGTCTCGATGCGGGTAGTAAATACATCTACTCTTACACCCTTGGTAGTGGCGAGGGAAAATTCGTGACCGGTGCTTCGCCCTATCCAATTCCGTTGAGCGTTCTTTACCGCTTCCGGCCACTGTGGAAGAAGGTTCAAGTCATCGATCAACCGTGACGCATAGGCGGTAATTCTCAGGGTCCATTGTCGCATGGGCTGCTGGAAGACAGGGTGACCACCGCGCTCGCTCTTTCCGTCGACAATATCTTCGTTGGCAAGGACCGTACCGAGCCCCGGACACCAGTTCACATAAGAAAGAGAGTAGTAAGCCAACCCGCGTCGGAACATCTCCAGAAAAATACGTTGAGTATGCTTGTAAAACCCAGGCTCGGTCGTGTTGATCTCTCGGTCCCAATCATATGCCAAGCCCAGTCGAATGAGTTGGCTTTTGAATCTCTCAACGTTTCGTGCAACCGTCGTGGCTGGATACTCCTTGTTTTCGATCGCAGTTTCCTCGGCCGGAAGCCCAAACGCGTCCCACCCCATGGGATGAAGTACGCGATAGCCTTGCATTCTCTTCATGCGACTATAGACATCGGTTCCGACATACCCTCGAGGATGGCCAACATGCATCGAGTTTCCTGATGGATACGGAAACATATCGACCACAAAGCACGTCTTTCCGCTGATATGGACATCGGCAGAATAGGTTTTGTCTAGAAGCCAGCGCTGCTGCCACTTGGTTTCGAACGACGCCGGGTCGTAAACAGGATTCATGATCGTACTTTCTCTTGGATATCTTGAGTCTATTGCTGTTTCTGGTGATGTGAAAACCAAAACCAGAAGCTGCATTGTGCGATCGATGCGCGCGCAGCGTGATTCAGCATATGGCAACAGACAACGTTAAACGAGTTGGTGCCCTGATTTCTTGGAACTGGCAAAGGTTTTTTTGCGAGCCGACTGGATAGCTCCGAAACGCGTTCCAAAGAAAGAGGTATCGAACCGTTCCCCAAACGTGATCCTCAAGCTAACTGATTGATTTACATCAAAATCAACCCAAGTGCGCGGGGATGTCCCGATCGCTGTTGAACTAGGTCGGGCCGACGTTGCCGGAATGAATGTTACGCGGCCCTCGTGACGTGGGCAACGGGGTTGA
>NZ_AUFA01000116.1:0-3156 GCF_000426265.1 Bradyrhizobium sp. Cp5.3
GCGCCTTCTCCGCATCGCTCCAACTGCGCCGTCGCCTCTCCCCCGTGATCACCTCGATCCGCTGATAGGAGGCGGCATCATGCCTGTCTTGATGTCTGTCTTGATGCATGGAATGAGCGTCCCTCGCGTTGTCAAATCCACGCGCGAGTCTCGCTCATCCCGTCCACCTAAACGAGGTGGGGTCGTCGTACCGCTATCAGCCGATGTACGCCCCGAGGCGCTTCGGGGCGAGCTGTAAGCGTGCCCCTGTTCCATGGTGCTGCATGCTAGGTAACGAGCCACTGATGCGACAGTTGTGATCGTAGTCGAAACCGTTCGCATCATTCCCGCGCACTGAGACACTTGTCCTGCTGTAACCACGAGTTTCATGCTCGTAGACGCTCAGAACATCACGGCGAAGACCGTGCGCAAATGCGGTTGCAGCCGCAGCAGCTCTAACATGTGGCTTCATTACGCAACACACCAGCATGCATTATCGAGCGGACGAACCCGTTAGAGACATCAAGTCAGCCCTACATCACCGAGCGGTAGTCGGACGGGATTCGGTGATGACGTCATCCCGTGGCAAGTCGCGTGCCAACTCGCGATTAAAGCTCTGCGGGCCAAATTGCTGGGGACGGTTTTGAGAGGATCGCGTTATGTAGACGTCAAATTGTCGGATTGTGTCCAACCGCACAAATCGCGACATTTGGCCAGATACGAAATGTCCTAAATACTTAGCCTAACTTGGGCGCCAGCTCAGTTTGGAGGGGCTCATCATTGGCGGGCCGCTACGGCTACCGATTACTTCTGCGAGCCTACCGTTGCCCATCTTTCGACTTCCCCCGGTTGAGAAAGAATGCGATCGCTGCAGTTGCTGCTGTGATGATTGTATATGCGAAAAATAGCAGCTCGGCGCCATCCGCGTCTGCATATTCTTCCACATCTGCACCTCGTTCGTTTATCGGCGTCCGCGTTCGCTGAACCATCGACCGCTTGTGTTTGTTGTGTTTGCGAGCCTAGCGAGATGACTATCTTAGACGTCGGCATTGAATTAGTCAGGCGACCAATCCTGGTAGCTACCCACGGGATCTCCCGGGCTATATAAAATAGGGTCTTCCTGGTGGACATGCACCCATCAGGCAGCGCGGTGGTCGGCTTTGCCATTTGAGACGGCAAAGCTGGCTACTGAAGTTAGCGGCGCGCGATAGGGTGCTTCATCAGTCGTCATGAAGGCGCCGAGTCACGTTGCTAATTTCAATGGCAGCGCGGGCGCGGTAGGGACAGCGTCGGCTACGCAATACATCGACGCCGAGTCGCGCTCGCGCTGCCTCACTCGAGATAGCGAATGACGGCACGCGACACCGAATTGGTTTGTCGTCGGCATGCGCTTTAAGGTGAGCCGAGAGGTCAAGTGTGAATCAACCGATGACGCCGTTGCAAACAATTTGCGAATGGATCGAAAAACAGCACGCAGAAATACAAGGCGAAATCACTGCTGGTATGGCGGCTCTTTTGGACTTTAGCGATTCTGACTTTATTGCGCTCGACAGCGAGGAACAAAGGGATTGTTTGCGGCAGTGGTTGAGCGAGGCGGAATTGCCAGCCCATGCGGTCGTTGGCCGTGCTCTGACGTTCCGCGCCTGTTTTGAGTATCTCGCGGAGACCAGGTTTAGCGAGGCTTGGTGGAAGCATTCTGAAGAACTCTTTCGAGAAGCTCTCGATGAGACCAAGCGTAACCCTAGTTCTGATGCTGCGGATTGGGATCCAATTGCACGAACAACGCTTGACGATATGTCCGCCCGGAAAAGCAGGTGGATCGAAGGCCGGCAGTCTTGGAGAGAGCTTGCCGATGGTAGTCTAACACCCTCTGCTCTCAGGGAATGGGTTACCTCCGTAGCTCAGAATCGAAGACGGCGTGCGCGTGACCGACAGCTCTGATGTCCGTCGCCTACAGATTCGTCTAGTTGACGAACGCGGTATTCTCCAGGCGGAATCGCTATCAATGAAGGAAAGCAAAGCTGTGTCTCCGCTGGAAGCAATCACCCGTGGGCTGCAATCACAAGCCTTGGACATGCAGCTTGAGATCGCGGGGCTTCGCGACATTCTTGACGTTTGAGAATGACGGCGTTCTCATGCTTGGCGGATCGGAACAGCTCGAAGCTCTTCATCGATGGTTGAACGAGTCGGACTTGACATCGTGCATGGCACGCAGACCGTGCTTTGTCCTTTCGAATCTATTTCGATTGCTTTGTCGCGGAAAGAATGACGGACGCCGGATGGAAGCGAACCGAAGAGCTGGCGCGCAAAATTCTGATAGAGGCTAAGCGCGACGGTAAGTTCGCGGCTGCGCCAAAGGCGCAAAGGATGCTAGAGGTTCTGCCCGCTCGAAAAGAGAGCTGGAGGAGTGTCGTGAAATCATGGAATGAATTGGCCGCGACTTACCTAACACACGAGGCCGTCTCAGATTGGAGCGCCGCCGAGAGGCGTATGGGCCTGAGAGTCATTTGAAGTAGCGGCGTGCCTGTTGTTGCGCTGAGGTCGCCTCAGCGAGGCACCGCTTAATTCTGGCTTTGAGGAGCGCTAGCAGTTGTGACTGCCCCGTGCCTATACCGAGCGAAGCAGTTGCCTGTATCCGTTGTCCGCTAACCAATGGGAGCGTTCAAGGTGACTGTCGTAGGCGCGACGCTCTGGCTCTGCGTTTGGATCGATGCTCAGAACTGCCCGAGCAGTTTGACAACTTAATGGCGTGCCAAATGTTGTGTTCAAGCGTGGGCTGCGGAGTGCGTTGATGAATTACATAGCCGCCCGGTAAGTCTTTGAGAATGACGGCTCAAATTGGGTCGGGGACCGTTCGTAGCGATCTCCCGCTACCAGCGAAATTTTCAATGGCAGCGCGGCCGCGGTGGGGCTTCGCGGTTCTCGGCGCCGAGCCGCGCCCCGAGCTGGCTCTTTCGGGCTAATGAGTGGCCACGCATAAGACACGATTTGCCTTCGGCACCCGCGTTCGGATGAGCTAACTTGGGAACGTGCGGTGCCCAACTTAGCGAACAAAAGCGGGGATGGTGTAACTGACGGTGAGACCTTTCAATTACCCACATTTGGAATCGGATTTGAACGACGCGCTGCGGGCGAAATCTTGAATCGGAAGAATCTGTTGTGATTCATTGTTGAGCA
>NZ_AUFA01000117.1:0-3035 GCF_000426265.1 Bradyrhizobium sp. Cp5.3
GACGCTTTTGCGCGCATTGTTACTGATCCTCAGTCGCGACTTTCCATCGCCGCGCCCTACATAGTCCGGCCCGCAAAACAAACTTCACGAACGACTTTTTAGTGCGGAGGTCCGGAAGATGAGCACGCCGGACCGTCGAGGAATGCTCGATCGCGCCGATAAGGCGCTGTCGATCCGCCGGCAATGCATGTTGCTTGGCATCGCGCGCTCTGGCGTCTACCGGCCGCCCCGGCCGGCCAACGACAACGACCTTGCCCTGATGCGGCAAATCGACGAGTTGTTCACCGCCTGGCCGTTCCTGGGCTCGCGGCGAATGACCGCGATGCTGAAGGCTATGGAGCGACAAACAGGCTGAGAGCGCGTATCGGCGCAGTCTCATCCTGATTGTCGTTGTGTTTTTGCGGTAGGGACGTCCATTGCTGGACGCCCCCCGCACAGATCCACGCAAGCGGCTTTCCCGCACGCGGCTCCTACCTTGGATGGTTGGCGGCGAAGCGCGCATCTGGCCACGGGTGAAGAATGCGAGGTTTGGGAAGGTACTCGTTGGCCAGTCTGGCGGTCCGTTCCCACGTTGTGCCGTCTTTCTTTCTGGCTGCGCCGCCGCAGCGACTTCCGCCAGATGTTGACCACGTGGCCCCGAAACGCGATAAGCGCTCGGGCATTCGTTGGAACCGCAAAGTAGCCGAAGTGCCCTCTTAAGAGTTGCCCCAGCCATTTCCCTTGTTCAGGGATCGGCCAGTGCATGCGTCGCCGCAGCTCTGCCTTGATGTCCTTGAGTTTCGCTCGTATGCGGTCGCCTCGGGTCTTCCGTTGAAGCTGGAAGCGTCCCTTTCGCGATTTACCGCAGATGAACGTGAACCCGAGGAATGCAAAGGTCTCCGGCTTTCCAAGCCCACGCTTCTTGCGGTTGGCAGCCGCGAAGCGGCCAAACTCAATCAGGCGGGTCTTGTCCGGATGCAGCGACAGCATGAACTCCTCAAACCTCGCGCGCATCGCATCGAGGAAGCGACGGGCGTCGTCCTCGTGCTCGAATCCCGCGATCAGATCATCGGCGTAGCGCACGATGATCATGTCGCCGGTGGCCTCGCACTGTCGCCAGCGCTGGACCCACAAGTCGAGCACGTAGTGCAAGTAAACGTTGCCGAGCAGCGGCGAAATCACCGAGCCCTGACCCGTCCCCCTGTCCTCCACGGTCACGACACCGTCTTCGAGTACGCCCGCCTTCAACCATTTCTGGATCAGGCGGATGATGCGCTTGTCGCCGATCCTGTGTTCCAGAAAGCGAACCAGCCATGATTGATTGACTGACCCGAAAAAGTTCTGGAGATCGGCGTCAACTATCCAATTCACCTTCCGCTGTTCGACCGCAACGCACAAGGCATCTAACGCATCGTGCGGCCCTCGTCCGGGTCGAAACCCATAGGAGAAACCACAGAAGTCGCCCTCGTAGATAGCGTTGAGTACCAAGACGGTTGCACCCTGGAGGATTTTATCTTCCAGAGCGGCAACCGCCAGCGGTCGCTGCTTTCCGTCTGCCTTGGGTATATACGTCCGGCGAGACGGCTGCGGGCGGTACGCTCCTCGATGAACCCGTTCGAACAGGTCCTTGAGCCGAGGCTCAAGGTCTGCCTCGTAGTCCTGCCAAGTCATGCCATCTACCCCGGGAGCGGCTTTGCGTTTGAGCGCGTAGAACGCCGTCCGCAGGGTGTCGACATTGACGTGGTGGAGGAGCGCGGTGAACCGTTCCTTCTTCCTTAGCCTTGCGGCTTTCCGCACGCGGTCCAGCGCTTGGGTCACACGAGCCCGGTCCTGTGCCCGGTGCGTGCTTTGCTGGCTCACGTTCCCCTTGGTCCCCGGCCTTGGCTCCACCGGCTCCGCCGCCGGTTGTCCGGCTTTGTTCGTCGGCTTCATAGCTACTATACCGGAGTCAGACTTCTCTTGTCCGTTCATCATCGGCTACGGCTCCTCGCCTTCCCGATGCGGACCGGCGCGGCTATCGCCGCCCGGCCGGACAAGAGATCTCCCAGGTTCTGACGTGTTCCTTTCATGCGTGATGTGGCCCTAGACCCCGACAGGGCGACGGCGCCTCGCTTGTCGGCTCCGCACATGTTGCCTTCGACGGGTGAGAACGTCTCGGCCCCTGCGATCTGATCACTATCGTGGCTCACTCCCACACCCCACATGATTGCTATGTACGCTTCGCCGTGGTCGTCACCTCCCACGTCGCAACACTTGCTACCGGGCGGGCGCTACCCCTTACCCGGGCCGGACTCACACCGGCTGGAACTCGCCAGCTTTGCCTGGCGCACCTCACCCTGATCGCCGCCGCCCATGCGTGATCCGAAGCACTTTCGGCGCCTCGATCGACGGGAGCAAACGTTCGTATGTATGGACATGGCACGTTGCGCACTTAACTTATGAATCAGTATTTTGCGAGCCTGAACCAGCTAACCAATCGATACTCTTTCCTGATACAGTCATGCCCTTCGACAGAGAGTCTGATTACGCAATCTGCAGGCATCCTTCCGGTCGCTATATCATCCAGGAGCTACGGGCTGATGGCCGTTTGGAGCTATTAGTTGGGAGCTTTGATTCTGCCGCTGCCGCTGAACGATGGGTTCTGGGCAGGAGCACCAAATGCTCCGGAGCGGCCAGGATCGCCGAGTTGCCGTCGGCGATATCCAGCGGGCGTGACAGAAAAACCGTGCATGCTCCGAGTGGATGATCGCATTCCCCAATGTCGACGACGGCATCAGGGATTCACGAATCGCCCAAAGGCAAAATCCAAAAACGCCAGAAAGCGCGGTCCAACACCCCGCTTTCCTGCAAAAGTGAATACTGTATCAAGACCAATTCTGCTTATTTCTCTTACCGATTCGTATTCTTCACGGACAAGAACCGCATTCTGCTCGACAACTACTACCCCTCTCCGGCGACCTCGAAGGGGATGTCCCGGGTTCTGTTGAATTTCTGAAGAGGTCGGCGTTGCCCACCTTGAGCCGGTAGGCTCGGGGTGCTGATTCCACAAAGGAGAG
>NZ_AUFA01000118.1:0-2975 GCF_000426265.1 Bradyrhizobium sp. Cp5.3
AAAGGCCGGACATATGACCGCACCGTTCCAATGTGTGAAATCGACTGAAAAAGCTCTTGCCACGCGGGCCGTTCCACATATGGGGGCAAGGTCAGTACCGACACCGGTTGTGCTATTCAAGAGCCGTTCAGTCGGCTCAACTCTACCGACCTCGCCTCGAAGAGGTTGGCGTCGCGGAATGACTGTCGAACGGTACCGGTGCGGTCGGGCGCCGCTGCGCTGGGCCACGCAGCTGTTTCAGAACGGCGAGCTCTGGCTCGCCAGCAACACCATGATCGTGCGCGAGCGCGGCGGCCGGCCCGAGTGGGTGCCAACCCGCTTCATTCCGCCGTATAAACCTCGAAGCGATCTTCTTCGAGAAGACCCATGCGGCGGTCGCGTTCGCCGTCCAGCACCTGAGCCTGAAGTTTCCGTGCAAGGTGGAGATGAGGCTTGTCGGAACGACGGACGTCGCACTCGCAGTCGATCAGGAGCGAATGCTTCCGATCCGGAAGGAGAAGATCGTCATGCGTCAGGACCTCGCTGACGAAGCGGGCCTCGAAAGCGCGCTGCTCGCGTTCTTCGAGCAGGTGCACGACGCCGCCGGCTTCGCGGGGCCGGCCGTGATGTTCGGCTTCCCACCAGACAAGCCAAGCGCCTGAACGTCGCTTGGCGAACGGCAAGCTTCCAAGGCCCGGCGAGATATTCCCATACCTGCAATCCCGTCACGGCGCCGTCGTACGGTTCGAACTCGCCTCCCGAACTTCGCTGCAGTTGCTTCAGAGCGCGCTTTCTCCACCGCGCCGTGAGCGGCCCTGGGTAGACGGCTGACCGATTTCAAGAGGAGCAGGCTTGAGACCAATTAAAAAATCTATCGGACTGTCAGGATTGATCCCCGTCTGCCCGCGCCCGATGTTTTTGGAACGTTGTAGGGCAAGCGGTCGAGGAGGCGAACGTGGTCACTGAGATTAAGGCCGACTGTTGAGTTCGGTCGGACCGGGGCCGTCGGCTCAAGAGCCGATGCATGGTTTTTCGGCGGCGCCAGGTCATACCGCTCCGCTGAGTATGAGATTTCGACCCAACTCTGGATCCTTCTGATGACCACATCCGCGCTCAACGTCGCCGAAGCTTCACTGGTGCTCGAGCAGCCGGCCCCAAGGCGCCGCCTTCGGGCTGCGACCATCGTCGCCGCTCTCTTTGGCCTGCTGGCGGTCACGGCAATCCCCCTGAGCGAAGGTTTCTCGGTCGGCGGTCGCGCGGCTGTGGGGCAAAAGCTTTCGACCGTGGGCGCTCGGGTCGAGGATTTCGTACCTGAGGATCGCAGCAAGCTCTCCAAGCCCATTATCGGCGGTTTGATCGCGGGCGCCGCGTCGACCGTCGGCAAGCGGGTGGCAGGCGCCTTGGTCGACGTGTCCTGGCCGGTGGCGCAGGCTTGGTTCGATCGAAAAACCCATAAGACCGACCAGATGATTTGGGCCGGACCGCTTCACATCGTCAACGGTAAGCCCGATGGCCGTGACGACACGGTGACGACGTTGAAGTTCGACGGAGACGGAAATCTGGCTCTCGCATACAGGCTAGCCCGGTTTTCCGCGATAATGGGCTTCGACGTCGGCAAGTTCAAGATGTCGGCGACCGCCACGATGGTGGACGGCGACTGCTCTTGCACCTACCGCTCGTACGGGCCGGAGGTCGAAATCTGGACCACCGGTGTCGTCCAGCAGACGTGGCGTTCCGAGAAAAACCACCGAATCTACTCCGTCGTCGCCGCAATGGACTCGAACGGACAACTGGCATCGGGCCAGGTCACAGCGAGCTTCGGCGGCGTTACGATGACCCGTCCTGCCGTCTTCGGCTCGCCCCATGACAAGTTGAATGCGGACAAGCGACTCGACAACTATTGAAGTGGCGCAGTCGTGTTCGAGCAGCCTCGGTCACTCCGGCGGACGGGGAAGATGCAGACCTTGCCGTCAGGGGCGCGGTTGGCAAGCGTCAGTCGCTGGATAGGCGGCTGCTATCGTCAGAATTTTCGGTCCTGAGGTCGGAACCGCTAGGTCAACTTTATGTTGACAGTGTACATAGAGTGTGTATAAGTACACACCATGAAAAGCCGGGAAATTATCTCGGCCCTTCAAGGGGATGGATGGTTTGAGGTGGCCCGGAAAGGCAGCCATGTGCAATTCAAACATCCATCCAAAAAGGGCCGCGTAACTGTTCCGCACCCCGAACGGGATGTCCCGATCGGGACACTTAAGAGTATCGAAAAGCAGTCAGGTCTCAAACTGAGGTAAGAGCCATGCGTAACTATATTGGTCTTATCCATAAGGATGCCGACAGCGATTTCGGCGTCGCATTTCCAGACTTCCCCGGAGTGATCACTGCTGGCAAAAGCCTTGATGACGCTCGTGCTATGGCAGAGGAAGCCCTCACCCTTCATATCGAGGGTCTTGCTGAAGATGGAGAAGCCATTCCGGAGCCCTCTGCTCTAGAGGACGTTATGGCCGATCCTGATAACCGGACGGGGGTAGCTATTTTGGTGTCGGTCAAAACCGAACAGCCAAAGGCTATACGCGTGAATGTCACTCTTCCTGAGGACGTTCTGGATCAGATCGACAAGTACGCTGAAGCGCACGGCTTCACTAGATCAGGCCTTCTAACTCAAGCGGCGAAGAGGCTCATAGCAGAAGCCGCCTAATATCAAGGCTCCGAACTCGTTCGGGGCCGTTTCTTTGTCCCCTTGGGCGCGTTCCGCGATTTCGGCTTTTCCTTCAGCGGCTTGCCGTTGACGGTCGGCCGAGTTTGGCGTGTTCATGTCATCAAGCGTCGCCTTGATTGCCTTGTCGCCGAGTGCTGCAGCCAGGCTTTCCGCCGCCCCGAACGCCGTCACCAGCGGTGATCGCGGGGTACGCATACGACGAAGACCGCCTGTTTGACGCATGCGCGCGGGCACCGCGAGCTCTATGATGGCGTTGCGTGAAGGTCAGGCAGCCTGCTGA
>NZ_AUFA01000119.1:0-2769 GCF_000426265.1 Bradyrhizobium sp. Cp5.3
GCTCCGCCGATCGCCCGTTGCTCCACCCGCGCCGCATGGCGTAGAAAACCCCGAGACTCTAACCGCCGCTGGATGAAACTTCGGTGGCAGGTCACGCGGAGTGAAGTTGGGCGAACTACTCCTAAAGAAGGTCTTTTGGTTCGCTCAGGCTAACAAATACGATCTTGTCTATCTCACGACCTACGATAGTCAGGTCGCGCTCATTGATCTTCTCGAATTTTATGGGTTCAAACATACCGCAACAAAAGCGGATGGCGAGCTGGTTTATGAGAAGGTTTTCGCCCGCGAGAAGCTCGCCCCCATTCCTGGGACTTCAAACTTCGAGACGGATCGCCTCAACTACCCCCGCTTCATTGCCGGTCCGGATACGAGAGCTTTTGGCGTCCCTATAAGGGAGGCCTATCATGACACATTATATCCGGACCTAAGAAATCCGGTCCAAGCTGATCTATTCGATCTGGCTGGCATGGGCGTGGGCCCCAAGCGCCCAGGCAATACCATCCGAAAAGTCTACTTATGCCGAGCGCAATCCACTCTCGGACCACCGGGCTCTCTTCTATTTTTCTACAAGGGGAAATCCAAGAGCCCACCTTCCCAAGCCTTTACTACAATCGGTCTCTTTGAGGAAAGTTCAGTAGCAACCTCAACTAAGGACCTTATGCTGCTCACCGGCGGGCGTTCGGTTTACAGCGAGGCGCAACTCAGCGAATGGGAAGCGTCGCCTGAGCGCCCGGTGAAAGTGATTAATTATCTCCTTGCGGCGTATATAGAGCCTGCCATCTCTCTCTGCGAACTACAGGGCATCGGCATTATCGGAAGTCACCCACCTCAATCGATCTTCGAAATAGATCGCGCTTCCTTGGACCGACTTCTACAACGTCTGCAGTTGGGCTTCTCCGTCTGAACCCGTAAGACGGGTGGAGCAAGCCCGCAGGCAGAATTAGCGCAGCGCAATCCGCGACTAGGGATCGTCGGCGCAATATGCTCCGCTATGCTCCCTACCCACTCCCACAAGACCCATGCCAAGAAAAAGCAAGAACCTCCTCCCTCGCCTTCGCAGCTTCCGGCGGGGCGCTCGGTGGGCGCGAAAGACGTTCGCGCGAGCGCCGCGGGCGGTTCGTATCGCGGGCGTCACAGCGATCCTGCTTGCGGTCTTGGCGCTGACAAACATCGTCTATCACGTCATCCGCAAGCCGACCGAGCTGTTTGTCCTTGTCGGCAACTCCCTCGACAAGGAGCCGGCCGAGACTTGGCGGCAATACGGGCCGCTCTTCCGCAAGCATTCCACCGATACGATCACGCCCGAATTGCTGGCCGCGCTGGCGCAGGTCGAGACTTCAGGGAATCCGGTGGCGCGCACCTACTGGCGCTGGCGATGGAACCTCAATCCCCTCGCGATTTACCGGCCCGCGTCCAGCGCCGTCGGCCTCTACCAGATGCTAGACGCAGCCTACGCCGAGGCCGCGCGGTTCTGTGTCCGTGGCAACGCGGTCACGGAAAGCGGCTGCGGGTCTACCTTCCTCTACATCCGCGCGATCCCGAGCCACGCCATCGAGCTGGCATCGGTGTATCTGGACCGCCAGGTGGCCGATGTTCTCACCCGCGCGGGCGATGTGAAGGCCAGCGCGCAGCAGAAGCAGGATCTGGCCGCCTTCATCCATCTCTGCGGCGCAGGTCCCGCCACAGCCTACGCACGCCGTCACTTTCAGATGATGGCCGGCGAGCGGTGCGGCGATCACCTCGTCGCAAGCTATGTCGCCAAGGTCAACGCGATGAAGCGGCAATTTCTGCGCCTTGCGGCGGATGACGGCAATTAGGACGCAGGGTGGATGGAGTCCGTAGCTCGTAGGATGGGTAGAGCGGGTCGTCCGCCGTAGCTCGACGAGCGAAGGCGGAAGCGAAACCCATCAATTGCCTCTTCGAAGGTGATGGGTTTCGCAAGAGCTCTACCCATCCTACGGGCTGCGGAACCAATGAGCGGGCATTGTTTTGAATCATGTTGCTTCTGTTGTGGGTGGCAGGTGCAGTGGCGACTTGAGAGGCGAACATGGTCCTGGTGGGACTTGGCGCGCTGCTCATCCTTGGCGGTTTCCTGTACATGGCACGCGCCACCATTTGGCGGGGACCGCTCAGCGGGAGAGATTCGTCCCGGCAGGTGCGCGAGACGCTGGAGCCGCCGCGGCGCGGCCTTGGATTCCTTGGATTGGGAGCGAACTGGCCGGGTGTCGTTCTGATGGCAATCGGTGCAGTGCTGATGGCAACGGGCGCAAGCTTCTAAGACTGCAAGCGTAGGATAGGTCGAGCGACCTGTCCGCCGTAGCTCGCAGAGCGAAGGCGGAAGCTCCATCCGGGCTGCTCGCTGTGGTGAAACTTGACCTAGCCTTCGCTTCGGTCGCTTGATAAGCGAGGGTCGGCGCGCGCCGACGGAGCGCAACTGGAAGGATCACCATGAACGGTAATCGTTACTACGGCGTCCGCGTCGAGGGCGCGAAATACGGCGTGGGCTTCGGCTCGGCGCTCGCCATCGCGATCTCCTACACCAACAACCATTCGATCCTGTGGGCGATCATCCACGGGATCCTGGGCTGGCTCTACGTGATCTTCGTCGCGCTGTTCCGGTAACGACCTGCGCTCGTCCGGGCTACTTACTGCAGTAGCTCGTCGGATGGGTAGAGCGGGGGATGTCCCGGGTTCTGTTGAATTTCTGAAGAGGTCGGCGTTGCCCACCTTGAGCCGGTAGGCTCGGGGTGCTGATTCCACAAAGGAGAG
>NZ_AUFA01000120.1:0-2619 GCF_000426265.1 Bradyrhizobium sp. Cp5.3
ATGAATGACGAACTACTCTTGATAAGGATCAACCAGCTCGTGCTGGCTGATCCACAACACGCATTGGCACACGCTTCCAGTCTGAGCCATCGAGCGAGGGCACATCGAAATATCCCCTCTGGGGAGTCTGACGAATCACCTGCCACCGAAGTTACAGTGTGCGAACCGGCGCATCCGTTGTTCGGCCGCACGTTCCGCGTCATTCGCCGTTCGGTCCATCGTGGCGGTGGTTTCCCGCTTTCGTACGAGGTCGAATATCGAGACGGTGCCAGCCTTTTGATTCCGGTCGCGGCAACCGAACCACGGATGTCGATGGAGAATCGAACGAAGCTGAGCGTCGAGGCACTACACGATCTGACCTCTCTGGTTGAGCAGCTCGAACACGATGCCGATCGATCCGAAAGACCTTTGGGCCACGCTGCCAACGGCACTGCAGCGCCAAATCGTCAACGACGTCGCCGCAGTGCTGGCGGAGGCAAGTCATGAAATCCGAACTGGTCAAGCCGATACACCTGGCGCGACGGGCGGTCGTGTACATCCGGCAGTCGACGACCCATCAGGTGGTGACCAACCAAGAGAGTCTGCGATTGCAATACGCGCTTCGCCAACGCGCCATCGAGCTCGGCTGGCACGAAGCTGGCATCGACGTCATCGACGCTGATCTCGGCATCAGTGGGGCGTCGGCGGCTCAGCGCAGCGGCTTCAAGGAGCTGGTCGGACGTGTTGGGCTCAACGAGGTTGGTCTGATCCTGTCGATCGACGTGACGCGCCTCGCCCGCAACTGCTCGGATTGGTATCCGCTGCTCGATATCTGCGGGCTGCACGGCTGCCTCATCGCCGACCGTGATGGCGTCTATGACCCCGGCAGCGCGAATGGCCGACTGCTGCTGGGCCTAAAAGGGACGATATCGGAGCTCGAGCTCCATACGATACGTAGTCGATTGACGGCGGGTCTTCTCGCCAAGGCGGAGCGCGGTGAGCTTGCGCTCACCTTGCCGATCGGCCTTGTCCGCGATCCCTCTGGCGTCGTCGTCAAGGACCCGAACCTGGAGGTGCAGGAACGGCTCGAGCTGCTGTTCGAGACCTTCCTGAAAGTGCGCACCGTTGCCAAGGTCATGCGTGAGTTCAACGACCGCGGTCTGGAGCTGCCGCGCCGCGATCGTCACGGCGATCTGCATTGGGCGCGGGCGACGACATCCGCGGTCGCAGCGATTCTGAAGAATCCCGCCTATGCGGGCGCCTTCGTCTACGGACGGACACGACTGCGCAAACCGTCGGACGGAAGATTACCGACGAAGGCGCCGAAACCGATCGAGCAATGGCGGATCATCGTCAAGGACCGCTATCCTGCCTATATCGCTTGGCAAAGCTACGAGAAGATCAGGGGCATCGTCAGCGACAACCGAGCAGAATACATGCGCAACAAGACCAGGGGTGCTCCACGTGAGGGCGAGCTACTGCTGCAAGGCATCGCATGGTGCGGAAGATGCGGTCACAAGATGTACGCTCGCTACAAGAGGGGCGCCGAGTACGTCTGCAATCACCTGTGTTCGCATCAGGGACTGCCGACGTGCCAATACATCCGTGCTCCCCGCGTCGACGCCGCCGTGACGCAAGCGTTCCTCACAGCGCTGGCGCCGGCCGAGATCGACGCGTTGTCGTGCGCTCGTCGCGCTCAGCAACAGGCGTACAAAGCAATACGGAGCAGTGCCGAGCAGCAGCTCGAACGCCGGCGCTACGAAGCAGCACTCGCCGAACGTCAGTTCAACCGCGTCGATCCTGACAACCGGCTTGTCGCCGCCGAGCTCGAGCGCCGTTGGGAGGCGGCTCTGAAGGAGGTCCGAGCGGCAGAGGAGGCCCTGGCCCGTTTGAAGTCTCCCCAGGCTATCGCTCAGATCACCGTCGGCAACAAGGCGCTGAACGACAAAGTAGTCCGCCTCTCCGGCCGTCTGCCTGAGATCTGGACAGACCCGAGCACGACCGACTCGAAACGCAAGGCGCTGCTGCGCTGTCTCATTGACAAGGTGATCCTCGACCGCGGCGAGCACGACGTCGTCAGGGTGAGGATCGTCTGGCGCGGCGGAGCCGTCACCGAGATCGAGGTAAAGATGCGTGTCAACTCAGTAGCGAATCTCACCCAAGGCGCGGAGATGCGAGAACGCGTGCTTGAGCTCGCCCGCACTAAGATGCACGACGACGAGATCGCTGCCATGTTGACGAGCGAAGGGCACCGGTCACCAAATTGCCCTGACAAAGTGCTGCCGATCACCGTCCAGCGCATTCGCTTGCACGCCGGCCTCAAGCGGCTTACCGAGCAACGTACGCGATGGCGGCATTCGCCCGACTTGCTCAGCGCACAGGAACTCGCCGGCGTATTGAACATTCCCGTAAACTGGCTCTACGTTCAGATTAGGCAAGGGCGCCTTTTGATCGATCGTCACCCTTCCGGCGCGCACCTGTTCTCCAACACGTCGCACGTGATTGAGGCTGTTCGAAAACTACGCAATCATGAGCTCGATCATCTTGATCTCAGAATCACTGAGCCTCACGAGGAGGGGCATTCGCATGGATAGTCGAGCAGCACCGAGAGCTGAGCATGAGATAGCGGCATGACGCCTT
>NZ_AUFA01000121.1:0-2290 GCF_000426265.1 Bradyrhizobium sp. Cp5.3
TGTGAAGCAGCCGGCCGTTGTCGGCTGAGAGGTGGGGATTTCGCTGGAGCCTGTGGCGCGCGGATGTATCGTCTGGTCATGGCGATTCGCCCCGACGCTCTCCCGACCAATCCATCAGCTCTGACCGAGATGGTGCTCGCGCTTGACGCCGAAAACGAGAAGCTGCGTGTGGCGATGCAGACGCTCAAGGAGATGATCTTCGGGAAGCGCTCGGAGCGACTTGCGGTGCTCGTGGACGAGCAACTCGCGCTTGAGCTGGGCGATCTCGAGACCGACGCCACGTTGCCTGTGCAGGCCAACGACGATGCGCCTGCGGCGAAGCCGCCCGGCAAGGTGCGCAAGAAGGCGCGCCGCAACATCGGCGCACTCCCAAAGCACCTGCCGCGCTGCGAGCAGGTGCTGGAGCCGGAGGCGACGACCTGCCCGTGCTGCCAAGGGCAGCTCCACAAGATCGGCGAGGACGTCAGCGAGGTGCTGGACATCATCCCGGCGATCCTGCGGGTGCTGCGCACGATCCGTCCCAAATATGGCTGCCGCAGCTGCACCGATGGTGTGGTCCAAGCGAAGGTGCTGCCGCGCCTGATCGAGAGCGGCATGGCCTCGACGGCACTCGTGAGCCACGTGGTGGTCTCGAAGTTCGCCTGGTATCTGCCGCTGTACCGACAGGTGCAAATTCTGGCCGGCCAGGGTGTCCATCTCGACCGGGCGACGCTGGCCGGCTGGGTGAAGCGTGCGGCCTGGTGGCTCAGGAGCCTCTATGAGCTTCAGCTGCGCACGATCCAGGCCTCGCCGCGCGTGTTCTGCGATGAGACGCCAATGCCGGTGCTCGATCCCGGACGACATCGCACCCGCATCTGCCAGTTCTGGGCACATGCCATGGATGACCGGCCATGGGGCGGCCCCTCGCCGCCGGCGGTCGCCTACGTGTTCGCTGACGGCCGCGGCACGGAGGAGATCGCCGGACAACTGAAGGGCTTTTCCGGCATTCTGCAGGTGGATGGTTATGCTGCCTACAAGGCGCTTGCCCGCGGTCATGGCGGCGCGATCCAGCTTGCTTTTTGTCTCGCCCATGCCCGACGCAAATTCGTCGAGGTCTACAAGACGATGCAGTCGCCATTCGCGCGGGAGGTGATCGAACGCCTGCAGGCGGTCTATGCTATCGAGGCGGAGATCCGCGGCATTAGTGCCGAGCAGCGGCTTGCCGTCCGGCGCACCAGGAGCGCACCGCTGATGGCGGCGCTCAAGGCCCGACTGACCGAGATGGTCGACCAGCTCTTCTCGCAGTCGAAGCTGGCGGAGGCGATCAACTATGCACTCAATCACTGGGACGGGCTGACGCTGTTTCTTCGCGACGGCCGCGTCGAGGTCGATTCCAACACGGTCGAGCGTTCCATGCGCCCGATTGCCATGGGAAGACGCAACTCATTGTTCAGCGGCAGCGAAGGCGGCGCCGAGAGCTGGGCGATCCTGTCGTCGATCGTGAACACCGCAAAGCTCCATGAACTCGATCCTCAGATCTATCTGACGGACGTGCTGGAGCGGATTGTCTCCGGGCGAACCAAGAGCCACCAGCTCCACGAGCTGCTCGCCTGGAACTGGAAGGCGGCCCGTGAGCGCATCGCACAGGCTGCCGCATGAGCCCACGTCGTCCTAAAGCTTCATCGTCGATGGCGGCCGCCGCGATGCCGCTTGCGGAGCTCGAGCAATGGCTCCAGGCTCGCGTCGATCAGCATCCCGCCGCCACCAGTCTCCCCATGCTCGACGGCTACGTCGCCGCGATCGTGGCCGGACCAATGTCGATGAGCCCGCTCGACTGGATCTGCCCGCTGCTCGCCATCGATGCCGATGCTTTTAACCACGGCGGCACCCCGGAGTTCGCCGCGATCTCCGCCGTCGCGCTGCGCCATAACGAGATCAGCCAGATCCTTTCGACAACGCCTCGCCAGTTAGAGCCGATGCACCGGCGCAACCCCCATGGCGACGTCGATCCGCGTCCCTGGTGCCAAGGTTTCTATGCCGCGATGCGGCTCAGGATAGCGGCGTGGGCGCCATTGCTGGACGCCAGCAACGTCAATCACGGCCTGCTTCGGCCCATTCTGCTGCACTGTCGCGATGATCAGGGCCGTCCGCTTCTCGGACCGCCGCGACAGGGTCACGAGACCGGGGACTTTCTCCGCAATGCCCACCTCGATATCCCAGCGGCTGTCGAGGCCATGCGCCAATACTGGATGCCGATCCGCTACGCACGCGCCCGCTGATCACCGCAGACGTGGAAGCTCATACCGGTTAC
>NZ_AUFA01000122.1:0-2279 GCF_000426265.1 Bradyrhizobium sp. Cp5.3
CACGCCCACATCCTCGCATGGTCATCCTGGCGCAGGGCCCATCAGGCCAACGCGCGCAAGGCCCATCTCAGGCAAAAATTACAACTGTAATGCTAAATCCGTATGCAAGGATCACCTCTCTGCCGAGATCGTACGCCAGCTCAATCTTTATCGCGATCACCTCGATGAGCTGTTCGGCACGGTTAACGACCCGGTTATTCCCAACAGCCCCGAAGGTAAGCCTTGGCGCATCACAACACGGCAATTTCGTCGGACGATCGCGTGGCATATCGCCAACCGTCCTTTCGGCACGATTGCCGGCATGATCCAGTATAAGCATGCCTCCGTCGCTGCCTTTGAGGGCTATGCCGGCTCCAGCAAGTCCGGCTTTCGCGCCGAGATCGAGAACCAGCGTGCTCTTGGGCAACTCGATGACCTACTGGTTTACTTCGATGAGCGGCAAACTGGCTCGACGCTGTCCGGGCCAGCCGCGCCGCGCATATCGAAGGCTCTTGATTCTGCAACGGCAGAACTTGGCCCCCTTCCGGTCATGATTGCAGATCGCGCGCGGCTTCGCACGATGTTCGCCAGTCTCGCGCGCACACTACACGTCGGCGTGCTTGCGGATTGCTTTTTCGATCCCGGAACCGCCCTGTGCCTTAAGCAGACAGCCAATGCCGACAACAAGACGCCGCTGACGGTGCTGTGCCAACCGACACGTTGTCCAAACGCCTGCATCACCCCCAGGCACCGGCCAGCGTGGGCACGTTCCGCAGACGAGGCGAGAGCCGCCCTCAAAGAGAAGCGGTTGTCTTCGCTACAGCGCTCCGCTCTGCACCGGGATCTCGCGCGCGTCGAGGCTGTCCTCGACGATATCGATCGCGGCAACTGACGTCAGAACTCCAGGCCTGATGTTGTGGCCGCGCCGGATGGCTCTCGCCGGCGTCCGTCCCGGCTTAGTCGGAGCGCGCGATGCCCCGCACGGCCGCGCAACGGCTGATCGCCGTCCTCCGCTGTCGCTTCGGCTCTGCGAGTGCGCGGTCGCGCTCTCGGGCATCGCAGGTGGCTGCTCCGCCGCCGGGGACGGACCCCGGCCGAACGGGAGCCCCCATCATGATGAGACAGCACAGAACCAAAGACGGCCGCCCTGTCGGGCGGCGGGAGAGGACGAGGAGGGCCGGAATCGGGCGGCCGGTTGAGGGAGTGAGAGAGGCTTGCTCCGCTGGCCGCGGAGATTCTCCCATGTCCCATACCTCGAGTTCGGCGGAGCGCGCTGATGTCTACATGCGGAATCCGAGGCAAAGCGGCCACCGATTCCGACGGAGAGCGGCCACCGATTCCGATCGAAAGCGGCCACCCAATCCGAACGAAGGCGGCCACCCTGTTGATAGGGTGAGGCGGGGCGCGTTGTCGGCAGTCTGAACGGGGCAAGGTCCTCCTTTTGCGGTCCACGCAATGGGAGGCCTGATGCCCGCCGAGAGATTGCCGATGCGGAAAATTCGAGAAGTTCTGCGCCTGAAGTATGCCTGTGGGGCGAGCGAGCGGGTGATTGCCCGATCGGTCGGGATCGGCCGTACGGCGATCGCGGAGTATGTCCGCCGCGCCGCGGTGACCGGCATCACCTGGCCGATACCGGAGGAGCTCGACGACAGCGCGCTGGAGCGCAAGCTGTTCGCGCCGGCCGGCTACAACCCACCGCGGTCGAAGCCGCTTCCGGAGTGGGGACACATCCATGCCGAGCTGCGCCGCCGCGGCGTGACGCTGGTGCTGCTGTGGGAGGAATATCGCGGCCATCATCCCGACGGCTACGGCTACAGCCGGTTCTGCGATCTTTACGTCGAATGGCGCCACGGGATCACGGCGACCATGCGGCAGACCCACGCGGCCGGCGAAAAGCTGTTCGTGGACTTCGCCGGCGATACCGTGCCGGTGTTCGACGGGCTCACCGGGGAGGTCCGCGCCGCCAAGATCTTCGTCGCGGTCATGGGAGCGTCGAATTACACCTTCGTCCAGGCTCGGTTCAGCGAGGCGCTGCCCGACTGGATCGGCGCCCATGTGGACGCGCTCACCTTCCTGGGCGGGGTGCCGAAGGCGCTCGTCTGCGACAATCTGAAGGCCGGGGTGACGGCGGCGAGCCGCTACGAGCCAGGCGTCAACCGGACCTACCAGGATCTCGCCGCCCATTACGGCACCACCATTATGCCGGCGCGGCCCCGCAAGCCGCGCGATAAGGCGAGCGCTTCATACTGCACCTCATTCCTTTGATGGCGCGGTGATGGCGGTGAGCTGCGCCGGACGGG
>NZ_AUFA01000123.1:0-2182 GCF_000426265.1 Bradyrhizobium sp. Cp5.3
AGTACCGCGCAAACAGGCCGAACACATGGCTGCTCCGACCAATGCTGCGACGTGAAGATTCTTCTTGCCAACCCGGAGCCGTCCACACATGGCCCTTCGCGACATATTGCGCTGCCCACAAACCTGGTCGCTATCGGGACAAAGCGGACGTACTCTTCATCGGATCACACGGCCGATTTATGGGTACACAGCCTAGACAAGCGGCCAGACACAACAATATTCATTGTCGGCATTGCGGAAAGCTGCTAGTAGCGGTTCCTCGCGCGACTGGCGACATTGGGTGGAGCACCATCGGGAAGCGCGAGATAACTGCCGCTCGCCTGGGCGATTGAGGATACCCTCAATCAAAAAGCTTCTTCCGGAGCTGCCCATGTTGACGTCGATCAAAAATCACCGGACTTCAGACTTACGGCTATCACGGCCTGTTCGAGGAAGAGCGAACGCTCGGACAGAAGTTCAATTTTGATATTTCAGCCACTCTGCAAGAGGTTCAGACCCACCTCAGTGATGATCTGGACTCGTCGGTAAGATATGACGCCATCGTCGATGAAGCAGTGCAAATTGCAGCGTCAGGCAAGTTTCAGACTCTGGAGGCTCTGGGTGAGACGATCGCCGTGGGTCTGCTGCGGCGCTTCACAATCATGGACAGCGTTGCAGTCGCCGTTGCGAAATCAAATCCACCGATCGCCCATTCGATAGAACAAGTCGGCGTCCAAGTCAGTCTGCGGCGCACCGATCTTGCGCTATGCCAGGACGAGATCGCCGGCATCTGACTCTCTCCATCATCCCGCGTCGGCGTCTGGGACCTTGAAAGGAGGGCTGCTCATGGCGATCCTCATGCGCTTGGAATCAAATTGGATAATTCGGCCATTCCGACCTGACGACGCACCGGCAGTTCGGCGGCTAATCGAAGCCGTTTGGCATGAGCATTTTCATGGTCACCCGGACTCCTTTGTACGGGACTTCATTTATTCGCGTCTATCCGACGTCGACAACGCTGAAACTATGTACGCCGATCGAGCTCTCTTTTTGTGTGCGATCGCCGAAAGCGCAATCATCGGCACCGGTGCGGTCAAGCGTCTCGACGATCGAGAGTGCGAAATGGTTCGCATGTTTGTGGCCCCAATCTACCGAGGCCGCGGAGTCGCAAGGGCTATCGCAGATGGACTCATCAGCTTTGCCCGCAGCGCGGGATACGATCGCATACGCTTGTCCAGCAACAATGCGCTGACGGCCTCGCATCGTCTGTACGAAAGGATGGGCTTCCAACCTACGGCCCCCTGGGATCCAGACGGCGAAACTTACTCACGGTACTACGCCCTCCGCATATGAAAGGCCAATATTCTGCTGATCGCGGCGTCATGTTGAAATTGGGCTTTCTTGCCTCCAACAATGGCAGTGCCATGAGCAATCGTCGATGCGATTGCAGCGCATCGCTTGTACGCGCACGCCTGCGTAGTGGTGAGCAACAAGGCCGAGGCGGCTGCTCTGCCGTGGGCGCAGGGGCGAGGGATTCCTACACGCGTTATTCCGACGCTGCCGGACGCTGGAGAGGCGGACATAGCGCTGTGCGAAGTCTTGATGGCAGCCGGTGTCAATCTGGTCATTTTGTCAGGTTATCTCCGGAAATTGGGACCTCGGACGTTGGAAGCTTTTGCCGGAAGAATTCTGAATACGCATCCCGCGCTACTTCCAAAATTTGGTGGCAAGGGCATGTTCGGACGGCGTGCCCACGAGGCGGTTCTCGCCGCTGGCGAACTTGAGACGGGAGCCACCATTCATCTGGTCGACGGCGAATATGACACCGGCAGCATCATCGCGCAGCGAGCAATCCCTATTCCTACCGGCGCTGACGTTGCAGCAGTCGAAGAATTGGTTATGGCCGCCGAGGCATCGCTTTTCGTCGAAACGCTAACTCGAATTCAGACTGGCCAGCTGAATTTCTAGGTGCTGAAGTCGAGAATTATGTACCGGATTTGCGGTCCAACAATCCAGCGGATTGGCGGTGTAAAAATTAGGTGCAAATCGCGGCGCATATCGCTTCTTCCCATCGCGACATATTGTGCTGTCGCACGAACTTGGTCGCCATATCGAGAGAAAAGCGGACGTAGCCTTCGTCGGATCGCGGCCGAGTTTATGGGTACACGGCCTAGCACTACTTTGGCAGATTATTTGATTTCCG
>NZ_AUFA01000124.1:0-2195 GCF_000426265.1 Bradyrhizobium sp. Cp5.3
CTCCTTTGTGGAATCAGCACCCCGAGCCTACCGGCTCAAGGTGGGCAACGCCGACCTCTTCAGAAATTCAACAGAACCCGGGACATCCCCCGCGCCGAACGCAGCCGGGACTCTTCACCGGTGTCGACCTGAATGCCCCGAGTTCCATGTTCCGTGGCGCCCCATACTCTCCATCGTGCGGCCACAGTTTCGTCCAGACGGCATTCGGAGCTCGGTTCGTCGACGTAGTCGTAATTCGTAAAAGTAACAAAGTGTAATGCACAGAATCAGATCGTAGGTCATATCCCGATCCACCTTGGCGGCCGGGGGCGCACGCAGCCGGGGACCAAACCGTGGATCACGCTGATTCAAATGAGCGCGCGGGTAACGAGGCCCAAAGGGGCGAGCAGGTGTTTTGTGCGAGATGTGCCGCCAAGCTCCACCTTTTTGTCGAGATACTCGATTCCCGTAACGGCAGGACGCTCCGCCTGTTTCGATGTCTGTGCGGACAAATTGCCTGGGGTGATTGAGGTCGTCTCAACGTCGCCCTTCAGCAAAGCGGACGCGAGAATTGCAAGGGTTCCTTCACCTTGATCTGGGGATACATCCGAATGGGCAATAGCCGAACATGGCTTCGCGCTGGAGAGTGAGATCGCTGCTGCTGGGGGCCAACTGGAGATGTCCGATGGGTGCGGCAGGCTGGCGCTTTGCGCATATCAAGAGAACTCTCCGCGTCCGGGCGGTCGTTATTGGCGTGCTGGAAGAGCTGCCGTTTATCTGCCCCGTGGCGGTCGCAATCGGCTCGCTGATCATGATCGGCATCACGCTCTACAAGGATTGGCCGCAGTGAGGGTAAAGTAACGACAGCGCCTCCCTCATGCGAAAAGGCCCTTTTCCTTCCCCATCCGCGCGTACCCCGTCAGTGCTTCCGTTCGGATGTCTGTCTGCTCTGCCCGCATTGCGCGCTCGATCCGCTCCGCCAAATCCCGCGAGGTCCGCTGCGACAGGAAGGGCATGTGGTTGGCCCCTTCCACTCCTCGACGATCTTGAGAAGGCGACGGGCGTGGACTGATAACGTCAGCTTCCGAGGCTAAAACAGAAATCGCTCGTCATAGTCGGCATCGACTGCTTTTGACCCATAGGCCACTTTGGGAGCCGCCCCATGGATGCCGTCTCATTTCCACCTGCGCGCCCATTCATCATAGTGCACCATAATTGATCGCGGCTTTGTCACGGCGCACTGCTTGATCTTAGTCGGCCTTTCTGGATCGCCCGGAACACCAACCAACGTCAGCGATTGGGTTTGCGCGTCCCACAGCACATCGTGTGGGTCCGAGGGGCCCATTCCAAAGGTGAACTTGATGACACCATCGTCGATGCCAGTGATGTTGCCGGACAAAATGCCGGACGCATGTTCGGTTTCCACAACCACGGTCTTTGTGACGCGATCCAGAGTGATAAAAAATGGACCAGTATTGCCTGGGCAGGTGAGCGAAAACGCATCCACTGGGTCGCGACGCGTCGGATCAAACTGTTCCGACGGCCAGAATGTTGAAAGCATTGTTCTGCCAGTAACCTCCGCGCAGGCGTGTCGCAGTAAAGGTCTTCCCAATTCTTCTGCGGGCATTCCCGGCCACGTCATCACGTTGCGCTGGCGGTTGTAGGAGAAAAGGATGCGTCCTCCCGTGGCCCTCAGGCTGAAGTCCAATTGCGCGTCGTTTACTGCAATAATCTCGCCCGTTACAATGTTTCCACCGGCGCGCTCAAATACGAAATGGTTTGTCTCGAGGTCGTAGGTTACGAAGTAAGGTTGCTGCTGCTGATAGTATTTGCCGTCGCAGCGAATGGATATTGGGTCGGCTTCTGCCTGCATGGCGCAAGCGAAAACCATGAACAGTGATATTATGAGATGTCGCATCGTCGATCACCAGCCTAAGGTTGCTATTTTATGATGGCTCAAGCGTTTATGCTCCGATAACGCGAAGCGCGGCTTTTACGCCATTTCGGCGTTTCGGGGTCGATCAGAATGCGGGAATGGTCCGAAGCGAGCGCGACTTCTGGATTTGGCCCATCAGCGAAGTGGCGGCACGTCCCGTCGAGGTCCGGATAGTGGGGCATTGCGGACTCGATTTGCTCAAGTTGAGTTCTTCGCGTTTTGACCCTGGCTGTGTGAAAAGTCGCGAGTCGGCTACGATTCCTCCGTTTCCTGATGGGGG
>NZ_AUFA01000125.1:0-1952 GCF_000426265.1 Bradyrhizobium sp. Cp5.3
TCTTGAGGCTGCCGAACTACCGCATCTATCTCAAGCTTATGATCGATGGAACGCCATCAATACCTTTCAGCGCCGCTACGCTTGAGCCGATATAGAGGCATTTGCCAAACTGGCATAATCGCGTGTCTACCTCTGTTTTTCTCCTGAAGTACGATCGCGCTCGGACATTGTTCTTTCCGGCGCCCAATTCGGATGTCGGTAGCGAGACGGAGGATCGATCTGCTGCTGTTGTGAGGACGCTGCGCAGCTCCGCCTCGCTATCCGGCACCCGAGTGGTTCGGGCTGACGGTAGTGAGGAGAAGAACATGTCCACGATTGCCCTTTCGTACAAGGCCGTAAAGCTAATGAAGCTCTGCGATATCGAAGGCTTCCAAAGCCTCGACGATCTTCTGTTGGTGGTCGCCCTTAAGGACTCGGCATGTCCAGCCATCTGTATAACGGAAGGATGTGATCACACGGCAAACATGGAGCCGGACCAGGACCAGGGGTTCTGCGAGGCCTGCGGTGGCAACACCGTCGTGTCGGTACTTGTGCTCGCCGGTCTCATCTAAGAGATCAGCCATGCAGGTCCGAAACTTCTATCACTGCCCAGAGTGCGGTCGCGAGTGGACGGACGTGTGGTCCGCACAGTGCGAAAATGACTGCCCGCACTGCGGCGCATGTCATATCTCACCATACAAAAGCGAAGACGCGGAGGAGAGCGATGACGAATAGGATTGCTCTTCTCAACGACGCCTTCCGCCGCACGTTTAGCGGCGGCAAGGTAATGATGACATCAGGCGTCAATGAACTGCCGGACTGCGTGAAGGCTGAAGCGCTCATTCAAGTGGCGAACTTCGCTGAATTCACCGAGAACAACGATCCGTATGACGAGCACGACTTCGGCAGCTTCGATCTGGTCGGTCGGAGGTTCTTTTGGAAGATAGACTATTACGACAAGCGGTGCGAGTTCGGCTCTGACGACCCCGCAGACCCTAAGAAGACGACGCGTGTTCTCACACTCATGCTTGCCCAAGAGTATTGAGTAATAGGATGCTCCCTTGTTGCCCCGCGATTTGCGGGGCGTTTCTTTGCCCTAGCGGGCCGCCGCCGCTAACCCGGGCTCGCCGGTCCTGCTTTCGGGGTCGGTCATTTCGACGGGGTCGAGGTTGAACGCGCGATCAGCTCCAGAGCGCGGTCCACGTCTTCGGGCCGACAATTCCGTCGACCTTCAGAGGATTGTGATCGAAATCAACGTGGGATGCTTGGAATGCCTTCACCGCAGCCTCAGTGTGCGGACCAAAATCGCCGTCTACGGCCCCAGGATCAAGTTGAGGATCCGCGTAGGATTTGAGGATCTCCTGAAGCAGCCTCACACTGCTGCCCTTTGAGCCCTTCTTGACCGTTTCTGGCGTGAGCCTAAACCAAGTCTGCTGACCCACGATGCCGTCGACTGTTAGGGGAAAGGAGAACGCCCAGAAATGCCCTACGGATCGATCCGTTTGATAACGTCTGACCGCGTTTAGGGTCACGGGTCCGAAGACCCCGTCCTCTGTGCCGGGAGGAAGATAACGTCGCTCAATCAACGCCCTTTGCGCCCTCTTTACTGCATCACCTTTCGAGCCAAGTTTGATGATAGGTTCGGCCATATCGATTATTCCCTAATTGCGTGGTGCACGATTGGTTTTCGGCGACCCACCAGCGTGAAGATGCGCCTTTAGTATCGTAGCCGGCCCTAGGAAACTGATCACCTGCTCAATCTGGTGGGGTCTGTGCTGGAAATGGCCCGCACAACCCCGACAAGCACTTCGGCCAGGCCGTAGCGATGGGCTTGCGCGGAGCCTTTAGTGGTGAACCTTCAGCCTGATGAGACCAAGGCCGGAGCTATCGCCAAATTTTGGTGACGGCGCGGCCGGTCAGGCGGCGGCGGTTATGGGCTGACGGTCAGTCGGTTTGGCGATGACCTCGATCCC
>NZ_AUFA01000126.1:0-1944 GCF_000426265.1 Bradyrhizobium sp. Cp5.3
AGTACCGCGCAAACAGGCCGAACACATGGCTGCTCCGACCAATGCTGCGACGTGAAGATTCTTCTTGCCAACCCGGAGCCGTCCACACATGGCCCCTGTGAGACGTTCGGGGCCAGCCGAATGTCCGGTTTGCGCCCGCCAGGAGCTTCCAGATGAGAATGGCCTGCCCGGTTCGCAATACAGGTCATTGCCAGGATAAGCACGGGTCGGACGAACGATCGTGATCTACGATGCCTGATGTCGAACAGCACGCCGGGCAGTGCTAACATGGAGCGCTAATCGCTCGGCATTTTGATACAGATCTGCACCACGATCGGAGGAATCTATCGGCCTAAGTCGCAAGCCGTTAGCCTTCAAGGCGACTAGACGTTGCAAGTCAATGTTCACCTGAAACACGGGGGTTGAGAATGAAGACGATCTTGGTCCCGATCCAAAACATTGCGCTCATGACATCCGCACTCGAGGTCGCCGCACGTCTCGCGCAACGTACCGGCGCGTACATCGAAGGCTTTCCGCTCCGGTTCGGTATCCCTCAATATTTAGTCGCAGAATTAGCCACCGGCATCCCTTTGGATTCTTACCATGCGAAGAGCCAGGAAGAGTTAGCCGAAATGCACCATTTGTTCGAAGCGTTCATGCTAAAGCACGATATTCCTCCAGCCACTGCAGACTCGAGCCGACCATGCTTCGGCTGGTTGGAAACCGCGCCTGAGGGTGAAGACTTTGTTGGAAGTTATGGGCGTGCTTTCGACGTCGTTGTAATGCCGCGGTCCGACGTTGATGCTGCTGGCCCGAACCGGCGCGCCATTGAATCCGCATTGTTTGAGAGCGGTAGACCCGTCCTACTGGCGCCACTAGACGCGCCAAGAAGCATCGCGACAAACATTGTGATCCACTGGAACGGTAGTACCGAGCAGGCTCGGGTCAACGCTTTTGCTATGCCGTTGCTTCGTCTGGCAGAAAGGGTAACGGTGCTAACCGTGATTGGCGGACAAGAGGTACCAGGCCCATCTGCCGATCAGATCGTCCGACAATTGCTGTACAACGACATTGCTGCCAAGCTAGTGAGCTTTGAACTGGAAGACCGCGACACTGGTGAGGCGGTTCTTGATGCCGCCAGAGCACAAGGCTGCGATCTGTTGATAAAAGGAGCCTTTACCCGCAATAGGCTGCGGCAAATGATATTCGGTGGCGCGACCAGTTATATCATGGAGCACGCGGATTTACCCGTCCTAATGGCGCATTAGAACTGCGGGTACAATTCGCTCCGCCTCCGACGCAATGCGGCGCGAGTAGGCATAGAATTGCTTTTTACCGCAGCTTGCTCAACGCAGGAGCGCATCTTCCTCGCGTCCCGTCAGCCACGGCAATTCCTTAACGCCTTTGGCTTGATCTTTGACCGATAAGAGATCCGTTCCTGACTAGGTCCGGTTTTGGGCGTCAAAAGCTGCCCTCCCCGCCAAGTCGCAGTTTGACCCAGAACGGTCGTTAGGCACGCAGTTCATTCAATCCTTCTGCGGGCGCAGACCCCCGTCAAAGCCGGGTCGAGCATGACCGTCTTGTCGAGGAACCTTGCTGCCGGATCTGTGTTCGAGATGCTGGCGGGCTCGATGCGGCATCGACTCGTTTCACCGCAAGCGCGCGGCGCCCGATCGTGTCGGCATCAACGCGTTTTGTCTCGAGAGACTTGATCCCCGGCTCAGTGTCGGTGCGCGCCACCGAGGGCATCGGCATGTCAGCGGGCGATCCTAACGCGCGAAGCGAATGGCTTGGACCGCGGCGAGCTGGCGCGTTCATCCGCACAAACAAAAACGCCGCCTCCCGAAGGAAGCGGCGTTTTGTATTTCGAACATCGAAAGAGGAGAATTCCTTGTCCTTGGCAGGCCTGGCAGCGACCTACTCTCCCAGGGCTTAAGCCATAGTACCATTGGCGCTGAAGAGTTT
>NZ_AUFA01000127.1:0-1855 GCF_000426265.1 Bradyrhizobium sp. Cp5.3
GCTATTGGACGATCCGACGCGAAAACATCGGCGGCCTGCAACGATTGTCGACTACGGCCGCTTCCGAGCTATCCATTTCCACACAACCAAGACCCGAAGGGGTCCTGCACCACACGCCGCACTTGCGTTGCAGCATTCGTGCCTCGGATGCGAAACGTGTTACTCTCCGCCGGTCGTCCTCAAGCCTTGGTGAGGATCGAATGGACCGGCGAGATTTCATAGCGGCTACTGCGGCGCTGCTCGTTTCGCCACGACGCGTGCGGGCACAAGGGCCGCCTCGCCAAATCGGTTTCCTGGGCAATTTCTTGGATCCGCTGGGTCGCGAGGCGTGGCGCCGTGGCTTGCGTGAAAGAGGCTGGATCGAGGGCAAGAACCTCCTCGTCGAATATCGTTTTGCCGAAACCCCGGATCGCATGCCAACTTTAGCCGCCGAGTTGGTGACGCTAACTCCTGATCTGATCATTGCCGCCGGGCCGGAACCAGCCCTAGCACTGAAATCGGCAACTGGAACCATTCCGATAGTATTCGTGGTCGTGTTCGATCCGGTCGGGCTCGGCCTTGTCCAAAGCCTCTCCCGCCCAGGCGGCAACATAACGGGTCTTGCGACCTACGTGCCGGGAGATTGGGCCGCAAAACGAATTGAAATCCTCCGGGAGCTGGTCCCGAACGCCTCAAAAATTGCCCTCTTGGTCAATCCGGGCAACCCGATGCACCGGCTGACATTGGCCGAGGAGGTGCCCCGTACAGCCCGGGAGCTAGGCGTGGCTCTGCCGGCAGTTGAGGCGACTACCGCCGAGGCACTTGATACGGCCTTTGCTTCGGCCGCCGCGCAGCATGCCGATGCAATCATTGTTCTGGGCGATGCTCTGATCTTCCGCCAGGCCCCGCGAGTAATTGCCCTCGCAGCGAAATATCATCTGCCCGCGATGCATCTGTTCCGACAATTCGCCGATGGCGGATTGGTCGTCTACGGCCCCGACCTATTCGATCTATTCCGCCGTGCAGGCAGCTTTGTCGATAAGATCCTCAAAGGCGCCAAGCCTTCCGATCTGCCAGTAGAGCAGCCGACCAAATTCGAGCTAGTGATCAACATGAAGACGGCCAAAGCGCTCGGCCTCACCGTGCCGACCTCGTTACTCCTTCGCGCCGATGAGGTGATCGAGTAGCGGCGTGTTGCACTGCATGAGTCCGTTCATGGCCCCATTGCGGACCTTAAGAAGACTTGGCATCGTGGTGCGATGATGAGCGATCAGCCTTCGAATATGCGTACATGGAAGACGACAGGGCTTTGCGCACTTTCTTTGATTGTTGGTTGTCTTGTATTCGACAGGGCAGAGGCCTGCGCGGTGGCGAGTTCGCAAAGTGGTGTGCTCTTTGACCATATTCCCGAAGAAATCGACGCGCCAGTAATCGTCGAGGTGACGATCGTCAGCAGAGAAGCCGATATTAGCTCTCCGGACCATACTCCATTGGCAGTGATGAATGCTCGGGTCGAAAGAGTCGTCAGGGGAACACTCGATAGCGACGCCTTAAAAGTCGTTACCTACCTTAGCACTTGTACCAGAATTGGCGTAGGACATGGTTTCGCGGCCGGCAGGCTCGAGCATGATGCTCAGCTTGGGCCCGAGCTGATTGCGATACAGCGATCCTATGAGATTCTCACGCAAAGACGATGAATCCGGCCCGTCTTATCGACGTCTGCTTAGTGAGGCAGAGCGGGCTGCAATTTGCCCACGTTGAGTACTTCTCAGTTTGACCCCAATGTATGGTCCGGCCGTGCGGTGCAAGAAGATTTCGACGATCCGGTAGATGCGGTCTTGCATCAATGTATCCGGCCTCTGCTTGGAGCACAGTG
>NZ_AUFA01000128.1:0-1772 GCF_000426265.1 Bradyrhizobium sp. Cp5.3
ACCCCGAGCCCGATCAGATGATGCGCCAGCTGGTTGGCATGCGCATTGAGCTCGCCATAGCTGACGCGCTGGTCCTGATAGACCACCGCCACCGCCTCCGGCGCTTTTTGCACCTGCGCCTCAAACAGCTCATGGATGCACTGCTGCTCAGGATACGTCACCGCCGTCCGGTTCAGTTCCTCCAGCAGATATGCGCGCTCGTCGGCTGGCAGCAGCTCAATCCGCCCGACCGCTTGCTGCGCATCGGCAACCATCGCCCGCAGCAACGCCAGCAGATAGCCTCGCTGCCGCTCGATGGTCGCGCGATCGAACAGCGCCGTGGCATAACCCAGCGTGCCAGCGATCACCTCACCCTGCTCGCCAAGGCTCAGCTCCAGATCGAACTTGACCTGATCGAAGCCGTCTGCCGCCGCCTCCACCATCAGCCCAGGAAGGTCGAACGTCCCAGCGGCGTTGTTCTGCCAGGCCAGCATCACCTGGAACAACGGCGTGTGATCAAGAGCCCGGGGCGGCTGCACGATCTCCACCACCTGCTCGAACGGCAGGTCCTGGTGCTCCTGCGCTCCCAAGGCCGTGCGCCGCGTCCGCTCCAACAGCTCCGACACGCTCGGCTCGCCCGACAGGTCCAGCCGCAGCGCCAGGGTGTTGACGAAGAAGCCGATCAGCTCTTCGATCTCGCGGCGACCGCGATTAGCGCTCGGCACGCCAATCGCAAGATCGTCCTGTCCCGACAGACACGACAGCACCGCCGCCCACCCCGCCAGCACCGTCATGAACAACGTCGTGCCTTGCTGCAGGCCCAGCCGCTTCAGCTCCCGCGTCAGCTCCGCATCAATAACGATCGGGACCGTCGCCCCCGCAAACGACTGCTGCGCCGGCCGCGGCCGGTCCGTCGGCAGCGCCAGACGGGCCGGCGCGCCAGACAGATTGTTGCGCCAATACTGCGCCTGGCGCTGCAGCCGCGCGCCCGACAGCCACTGCCGTTGCCAGGCGGCATAGTCCGGATACTGGATTGCAAGCGGCGGCGGCGGATCGCCTTCTCCGGCCACGAACGCCCGGTACAGCTGACTGAGTTCATGCGCCAACACGCCCAGCGACCAACCATCCGAGACAATGTGATGCTGCGTCAGCAGCAAGACGTGCTCCTCATCCGAGATCCGGATCAGCCGGCCACGGATCAGCGGGCCACGCGCCAGATCGAACGGCGTGCACGCCTCTTCCCTGCACAGACCCAATAGCGCCTCGTCCGCATCCGGCCTGTCCCGCAGATCGTGCTCCACAACCGGCAGCCCCGCATCCTCCGGCAGCAGCTCCACCCAGGGCTTGCCCTCCGGCGCGACAAACACGCTGCGCAGCGCCTCATGGCGCGCCAACACACGGTCCAGGCTACGCTGCCAGGCGCTGCGGTCGAGCCCACCCTTGAGCCGCCACCCGAGCGGAATGTGATAGTTCGTGCTGCTCTGATCCAGCTGCGCCAAAAACCACAGCCGCTGCTGCGCAAACGACAGCACAAGCGGCGCGTCACGCGACACCGGCGCAATGGCTGGCAGGTCTTGCGCGCCGGAGCGGCTCAACTCATCCATGATACTCGCGGCCAGATCGGCCAGCACCGGTTTGGCAAACAGCGTGGTCAGCGGCAGTGTGAAGCCAATGGCCTGCCAGACCCGGCTCAACAGCTGCACCGCCAGCAGCGAGTGCCCGCCGAGCGCAAAGAAGTGGTCGTGGCGTCCGACCCGCTCAACACCCAGAAGCTCGGCCCAGATCTGTGCCAG
>NZ_AUFA01000129.1:0-1625 GCF_000426265.1 Bradyrhizobium sp. Cp5.3
CTCCGAGGGATAAGGCGCCGCCGTCCGGTTCAACTCCTCCAGCAGATACGCCCGCTCAGCGCACGACAGCAGCTCGATCCGCCCCACCGGCTGCTCGGCATCGGCAACCATCGCACCCAGCAGCGCCAGCAGATAGCCACCCTGCCGCTCGATCGTCCTCTGATCGAACAGCGCGGTGGCATAGCCCAGCGTTCCGGCGATCACCTCGCCATGCTCGCTTAAGTTCAGCTCCAGATCGAACTTGACCTGATCGTACCCATTCCCCACAGCCTCCACACTCAGCCCGGGAAGATCGAAGGACTGAGTGGCGTTGTTCTCCCAGGCCAGCATCACCTGGAACAGCGGCGTGTGATCAAGATGCCGCGGCGGCTGCACGATCTCCACCACCTGTTCAAACGGCAGGTCCTGATGTTCCTGCGCCGCCAAGGCCGTGCGCCGCGTCCGCTCCAACAGCTCCGCCACGCTCGGCTCGCCCGACAGGTCGAGGCGAAGCGCCAGCGTGTTGACGAAGAAGCCGATCAACTCTTCGATCTCGCGGCGGCCCCGATTAGCGCTCGGCACCCCGATCACAATGTCGTCCTGCCCCGACAGACGCGACAGCACCGCCGCCCACGCCGCCAGCACCGTCATGAACAACGTCGTGCCATGCCGGTGGCTCAGACGCCTCAACCCCCGTGTCAGATCCGCATCGATGACCACAGCCACACGGGCCCCGGCAAACAACTGGCGCGCCGGCCGCGGCCGGTCCGTCGGCAACGCAAGACGCGCCGGCGCACCGGACAGGGTGTTGCGCCAATACTGCGCCTGGTTCGAGAGCCGCTCGCCTGAGAGCCAGTGGCGTTGCCAGGCGGCATAGTCCGGATATTGGATCGCAAGCGGCGGCAGCGGATCGTCTTGTCCAGCCTCAAACGCCCGGTACAGCTCACTGAGTTCACGCACCAACACGCCCAGCGACCAGCCGTCCGAGACAATGTGATGCTGGGTCAGCAGGACGACGTGCTCCTCATCGCTCATCCGGATCAGACGACCACGAATCAGCGGGCCCCGCGCCAGATCAAACGGCGTGCGCGCCTCCTCCTTGCACAGCTCCACAAGCGCGGCTTCCGCATCGACCCTGTCCCGCAGGTCGTGCTCCACGACCTGCAGCGGCCCCTCCGGCGGCAGCAGCTCAACCCTGGGCTTGCCCTCCGAGGCCACAAAGATGCTCCGCAGCGCCTCATGGCGCGCCAACAAACCGTCAAGGCTGCGCTGCCAGGCGCGGCGGTCGAGCACGCCGCGCAACCGCCACGCCAGCGGCACGTGATAGGTCGTGCTGGCTGCATCCAGCTGCGCCAAAAACCACAGCCGCTGCTGCGCAAACGACGGCACAAGCGGCGCTTCGCGCGACACCGCCACAATCGCCGGCAGGTCTTGTGAGCCGGAGCGGCTCAACTCATCCACGATGCTCGCCGCCAGATCACCCAGCACCGGTTTGGCAAACAGCGTCCTCAGCGGCAGTGCGACCTCCAAAGCCTGCGAGATCCGGCTCAACAGCTGCACCGCCAAGAGCGAGTGGCCGCCCAGTTCGAAGAAGTGGTCGTGGCGACCAACCCGCGCCAGCCCCAGAAGCTCCGCCCAGATCTTGG
>NZ_AUFA01000130.1:0-1617 GCF_000426265.1 Bradyrhizobium sp. Cp5.3
GCTTCATGGCGCTGCTTCCTTTCGATAATCTGCGGAGACTGATCCTACTGACCCTCGTGTCCTCAGGAAGACGTCAGCCGCGATTACGCCATGTTCTTTAATCGCGTGCGGTGGCGCATGAGGCGCTCGGTGAAGAAGCGCTCGATCAACGTGGCGACGTTGCAGGCGGGCTTCATGGCGTCACCTCCCATCGCCGATCGAGCCGCCGCGCCGCTTCTTCCATCAACTCGGGGCAGGCCGAGAGATGCCACTAGGTGTCGCACACGCAGGCGTGAATATATCACTGGTAGTTGCGCCCGACGTCCTTGCCTTCGCGACGCCAGTCGGGCAGCGTCCGGATGGCGAAGCGATGACGGAAGTCGTGCACGCGTGGCCCGGTACGATCACCTGGTCGCCGCAGCCCGGTCTCTCTGGACAATCGCCATAAGACGCGATGAACGTACTGGTGCAGCACAGCTGATGTTGCTTTCCTCGAGAGCCGGCACGCTCAGTACCGGCTCTGAAAGATGAACCCACACACTCATGTCGAAGTGGTTCGGGCGTTGGCGGGTCTCTTGCCAGGACTTGCCTATTATGTTCCCGCAGATTTGATCATCTCAGCCTGACAACTGCGCAAAAACTCGAGCGGCCCGATCGGTGCGCGCCCCGAAAAGTGTTCGACTGCGGTTGTGACGGTGGCATGGAAGCCCTGTGCCGCGTCCCCATCGAAATGGTAGGCGATCCGCGCCAGGAACGGGGCTTTCCCGAGCCGTAAAAATGGCCAGCCGGACGGCGCCCGGCGGCATGGTGACCAACCAATCCTGATAGGTGCGTCGCGGGTCTCTTCGGAAATACGATGCGACTAGGACCGGCTGCGTGGGGTACGCGGGGTAAGAGAAATGACTGCAAGGCGCGTACTTTGGTTTGGCATCGGTCTCGGGGTTTGTCTCGGCCTTGGTCTATGGCTGGTGTTTCCCGGCGGGTCGGCCGGTAAGGACGATAGTGTCCGTGCGTACGACGACGCCCTAATCGACAAGGTTAAATCAACTTGGCGAGCGCAGGATGGTGACACGGCGGAGCAAATCTTCGCCAAGGTCTCGACGGTAGCACACTTCGTTCCCAGGGGATGGGACCTTGGGCCAAAGACCGACACTGGCGAGTTCGTTGTCTTTTCATGGGCCAAACGCCGGTCTGATGAAGGAAAGGACGAGTATACGGTCACATGGGAAGTGGCACCCGATGGCACAGTGAAACTTGTGGCTCCGTATGCAAAACCGATGGAACTAGGCTGGCGGGCGTTCGCACTTTCGCTTGTTGCTGACGAAGTAACAAACAATGAAAGGGGCGTGAACCGTCGCTTTCTGCATGATCCCGCTAGCTTCAACTTCGTGACGACCGCGCAAGGCAAGCTGGGCGATCTTCTGCGGCGTGGCCGCTGCAATATCGGTGAGCCTGTTGGAGTGCACTACTCGCCGAAGGCAGACGAACAGCAAACCGCTAAGGGCGCCCTGTGGCGCGTGGAGCTCTCGGTCGACTGCAATATTCCCGGACCTAGTTATGTTACCCGTGCCGGGGTCATCATTTTCGAGAAGCGCGAAGAGCAGGATTGGGAGCCACAATCCTTCTTTGCCACGCTTA
>NZ_AUFA01000131.1:0-1528 GCF_000426265.1 Bradyrhizobium sp. Cp5.3
GGCAGGGGGCACCGAAGACAAGGAGCACGCCATGTCACAGAAACTCGACGCTTCGCCCGCCGTAATCGGCATCGATATTGGCAAGAACTCGTTCCACATCGTCGGCCAGAACCAGCGCGGTGCCATCGTGCTGCGGCAGAAGTGGTCGCGCGGCCAGGTGGAAACGCGGCTCGCCAACCTGCCGCCATGCTTGATCGGGATGGAGACCTGCGTCGGCGCCCATCATCTCAGCCGAAAACTCCAAATGCTTGGCCACGACGCCCGCCTGATGCCGGCGAAATACGTGCGCCCGTATTCAAAAGGACAGAAGAATGACTTCCGAGATGCGGAAGCCATCGCCGAGGCTGTCCAACGCCCGACCATGAAGTTCGTCGCGACCAAGACCGCGGATCAGCTCGACCTTCAGGCACTGCACCGCGTCCGCGATCGATTGGTCGGTCAGCGTACCGGTGTCATCAATCAGATCCGTGCGTTCCTGCTGGAGCGGGGCATCGCCGTGCGGCAAGGCCCGCATTCCCTGCGGTTCGAGTTGCCGGGCATCTTGGCGACACGCACCGATGTGCTCTCGCCTCGCATGTTGCGCATCATCGAGGGGCTGGCGGGAGACTGGCGTCGGCTGGATCAGCGTATCGAGGGTCTATCGAGCGAGATCGGAACGCTCGCCCGTCAAGATAAGGCCTGCCAGCGATTGATGACGGTGCCTGGCATTGGCCCGATCATCTCAAGCGCAATGGTGGCCGCGATCGGCACTGGAGACGTGTTCTCGAAAGGCCGCGACTTCGGCGCCTGGCTTGGACTGGTGCCGAAGCAGATCTCGACCGGCGACCGCACGATCCTCGGCAGTATATCAAGGCGCGGCAATCGCTATCTGCGCGCGCTGTTCGTCCAAGCCGCGTGGGTTGTGCTGGTCAAGGTCAGGTGTTGGGAGCGCTATGGCCTCAACTCGTGGATCGAAGCCGCCAAGAAACGATTGCACCACAACGTACTGGCGATTGCGCTCGCCAACAAGCTCGCCCGGATCGCCTGGGCGGTCCTCAACAAGGGACGCGCCTTCGCGTGCGTCAAGACGGAGATGGTGTCCCGACCTGCTTGATCCTCGCGCCGTGCGCGGCACCGTCAAGGCGCAGCCTGGCAGCAGGAGAGCAAGACGTCAGGATAGCACGACGGCCGGCCTTGACGGCCCCTTGCGCGCGGCGCGTCTGCGCGCGCAGGCCGGGACGAAGGAACGACCGCCAGGCACGAACAAAGGAACAGCGCGAAGTGAGGAGCCATCGATGACGTAACCAAATACCCGCCGAGGTCTGCGAGAGGATGAGACGACGATGGAGAATCGGTCTTCCCGGCACATGCGAACACTGGTGACCCAAATGGCCCGGTCGAGGCCTGTCCGCTAACCAGATCGCATGCGCGCTGCTATCCATGATGGCCCGGAGCACTGTGCTCCAAGCAGAGGCCGGATACATTGATGCAAGACCGCATCTACCGGATCGTCGAAATCTTCTTGCACCGCACGGCCGGACCATACATT
>NZ_AUFA01000132.1:0-1576 GCF_000426265.1 Bradyrhizobium sp. Cp5.3
ACGATCAACCCCGTTGCCCACGTCACGAGGGCCGCGTAACATTCATTCCGGCAACGTCGGCCCGACCTAGTTCAACAGCGATCGGGACATCCCCAAATTGTGCTGACGCCCAAGTTAGCCTTTAGCTAAGGCAATTAGGGCCCTTCGTGTCTGACAGCTGTCGCAATTTGTGCGTTTGGAGACAGTCCGACAATTTGATGCCCACGTAACGCGACCCTCTCAAAACCATCCCCAGCAATTCGGCCCGCAGAGCTTCACTCGCGAGTTGGCACGCGACTTGCCACGGCATGACATCATCACCGAATCCCGTCCGACTACCGCTCGGTGATGTAGGGCTGACTTGACGTCTCTAACGGGTCCGCCCGCTCGACAATGCATGCTGGTGTGTTGCGTAATGAAACCACATGTTAGAGCTGCTGCGGCCGCAACCGCATTTGCGCACGGTCTTCGCCGTGATGTTCTGAGCGTCTACGAGCATGAAACTCGTGGTTACAGCAGGACAAGTGTCTCTGTACGCGGGAATGATGCGAACGGATTCGACTACGATCACAACTGTCGCATCAGTGGCTCGCTACCTAGCATGCAGCACCATGGAACAGGGGCACGCTTACAGCTCGCCCCGAAGCGTCTCGGGGCGTACATCGGCTTCGATCACGACACGGCATCCTACTTTACAGTGAAAGTCAGCTGCGATCGCATCTGCCTGTTTGATTGCCGGGAAAGAACGCACTTTACGTTCACTGTGTGGTCCTGATCACGGAGAATAAAAAGTGAAGATGGGCAAAGTGATTTACGGGAATCGCGACCGCCACTACGGTTTCATTCGATGTGACGACGGCGGTGACGATCAATTTGTCCACGTCAGTGCGCTGATCGATACCGGTACGCTCTACGTCGGTGATGTTGTTCTATTTGAAGTCACTCGCGACAGCCGAGGCCGTCGTGAGCACGCGGCGAACGTCAAACTTAGTTGGAAAAGCGATTGCGAAGGGAGGAAATCATGAGGCGCCTCCGGTTCAGGCAGGACAGTTCGCTTGGCGAACGGCTCATCAAGGCAGCTCGGATCGCGAGGGAAAAGGCAGAGCACCTACCCCCCGGCAAGGAGCGTGAGGACCTTCTGAAGAAGGCTCACGGAGCTGATGTAGCCGCCCGCATCGACGAATGGTTGAACTCACCGGGTCTCAGGGCCCCGACCTAATGCTTCGCATGGCCGTCATAGCAGGTGCAATCGGTGCTGTTTCTGTTGGCGTTACATGGGTTCGCCGTGAATCTGTTTGACCGTTTGACCGACGCCGACGCAAACGGATGCGCCAGTAACCACCTTTTCGGTTGAGACAATTTTACGCTTCCACAACTGATTCCGGGCTAACCTTAAGATTTGATAGGGCTACAAGTTGCCACTGTTGATTGTCTCCGCCGTGGATTGGAAATAGCTGAATCGTGTTGCCCTCTTTCTTCGCCGACCCATAGTTGTCGATGCATGACCTTGCCCCCATATGTGGAACGGCCCGCGTGGCAAGAGCTTTTTCAGTCGATTTCACACATTGGAACGGTGCGGTCATATGTCCGGCCTTTG
>NZ_AUFA01000133.1:0-1562 GCF_000426265.1 Bradyrhizobium sp. Cp5.3
CTTTCAATTACCCACATTTGGAATCGGATTTGAACGACGCGCTGCGGGCGAAATCTTGAATCGGAAGAATCTGTTGTGATTCATTGTTGAGCACCTGATTCGGAGGCGTGGGGTGCTTGATGGGCTTGGTGAAGGACCGCGCGGAGGCACGTGCTCAGCGATTGACGGCCGGCATTGAGACTGAGGCGTGGGTTGATCGGGAAGCTGTGGGAAGCGAGTTTAAGGATCAGCGGCTTGGCCGCCGGTTCTGCAAATTGCTCGCACAAATCGGGAGTGACATGGGTCAAAGCATCCCGCTGGTTTGTCAGGACTGGGCCAACACAAAGGCCGCCTATCGCTTCCTCTCCAACGAACGGGTCAACGAGGCGGATATTCTTTGCGGTCATTTCGAGGCGACGCGCGGGCGCGTAACGGCGACGAAGGGACCGATTCTCGTTCTCCAAGACACGACGGAATTCAGTTTCAAGCGCGAGAAGCCGGATCTGATTGGCTTTACAGGCAAGACGGCGGGGCGCACGCAGTGCGGCATCCTGATGCATTCGAGCCTCGCCGTGACGACCGAGGGGCTTCCGCTCGGACTGGCGGCAATCAAGTTCTGGACCCGCAAGAAGTTCAAGGGGACGACTGCGCTGAAGCGAAAGATCAATCCGACGCGTGTTCCGATCGAGCAGAAGGAGAGCATCCGCTGGCTGGAGAATTTACGGCAATCGACCAACCTTCTCGCGTCCTCTGGACGATGCGTTCATATTGGCGATCGCGAGAGCGACATCTACGAACTGTTTTGCCTGGCCGAGGAGGTTGGAACGCATTTCCTGGTGCGAACCTGTGTTGATCGGCTTGCCGGGGACGGCAATCATACAATTGCCGACGAAATGGACGAGGTTACGGTCAAAGGCCTGCATCGGATCAAGGTCAAGGACGACAAAGGCGACCCGGACGAAGCGCTTCTCGAAATTCGTTTCCGCAAGCTTCGGATTCTGCCGCCGATCGGCAAGCAGAAGAAATATCCCGCACTCACTCTGACCGTGATCCATGCTCAAGAGCGGGGAACGCCGAAACGGCGAAAGAAGATCGAGTGGAAGCTCCTCACCGATCTCCCGGTCCAATCGCGCAGGGATGCCATCGAGAAAATCGAATGGTACTCGTTGAGGTGGAAGATCGAAGTCTTCCATAAGATCCTCAAATCAGGCTGCAAGGCGGAGGACTCGAAGTTGCGAACCGCTGAGCGTTTGGTCAATCTGATCGCCGTTTTTTGTATTGTAAGTTGGCGCGTCTTCTGGATGACGATGCTCAATCGTTCCTCACCGAATGCCCTACCGCAGACGGCGCTGACAGATTCCGAACTCAGGCTTCTTGATCATTTGGTGAAAGACAAGGGTGGCGATCGCCCTCGACGGGGTACGCTCTCGCACTATGTCGTCAAGATCGCGCGGCTCGGAGGATACTTAGCCCGAGCCAACGATCCTCCTCCAGGAAATACCGTCATCTGGCGCGGACTATCGCGGCTGACCGATATCGAATTGGGAGCCGCGATCGAGGCAAAGATTATGGGTAATTGAAAG
>NZ_AUFA01000134.1:0-1542 GCF_000426265.1 Bradyrhizobium sp. Cp5.3
GGGTACGCATACGACGAAGACCGCCTGTTTGACGCATGCGCGCGGGCACCGCGAGCTCTATGATGGCGTTGCGTGAAGGTCAGGCAGCCTGCTGATCGGCGGGCTTGTCGGCTTGGCGCAGGAGCTTCCATTCCCAGGGCAGCAGTTCGTGCAGGCGCGACGCGGGAAGATCGGCGATACGGGCGAGGACGTCGGCGAGCCAGGCCTTGGGATCGACGTCATTGAGGCGACAGGTCGTGATCATCGTCAGCATGATGGCGGCACGGTCGGCGCCACGCTGGCTGCCGGCGAAGGTCCAGTTGCGCCGTCCCAATGCGATGCCTCTCAATGCGCGCTCAGCACAATTGTTGGTCAAGCAGATCCTGCCATCGTCGAGGAAGCGGGCGAAGTCGTCCCAGCGCCTGAGCATGTAGTTGATCGGCTTCAGGACCTCGGAGGAGCGCGAGAGGGTTTCGCGCTCACGCAGCAACCAGACGTGCATGTCCTCGAGAAGCGGCTTGCTCTTTTCCTGGCGCACGGCGCGCCGCTCGTCGGCGCCGCGGCCGTTGATGGCGCGCTCGATCTCGAACAACGCGTCGAGGCGTCTGACCGCCTCCAGCGCGATCGGAGAGACCGGTTTGCCCTTCTTACCGTCCCGAGCATTTTTCTCGATGTCAGCCAGCTCGAAGAAGCCCCGCCGCGCATGGGCAAAGCAAAACGCCGGCGTAATCGGCAGCGCCTTCTTCTGCGGGTCGAACAGCGGCTCGAAGCCGTTGTAGCAATCGGCTTGCAAGATACCGGCGAAGGCGGCCAGATGCTTCTGGGGATGCTCGCCTCGTCGGTCGCTCGAGGCGTAATAGACCGCCGCCGGCGGCGCAGGCCCGGCGAAGGGCCGGTCATCCCGCACATAAGTCCAGATCCGCCCGGTCGTGCACTTGCCCTTCGCCAGGATACGGATGGTGGTATCATCGCCATGAAGGCGCTCGGCCGCGAGCACATGGCGTTCGATCAAGTGGAAGAGCGGCATGACGGCGAAGGTCCCGTGGCCGACCTGGTCGGCGAGCGTCGACAACGGCAGGTCGATCCCCTCGGCCTTGAAGCGCGCACCCTGGCGGTTGAGCGGGATATGCATGCCGAACTTGTCGAACAGGACCGTCGCCAGCAATTGTGGGCCAATGAAGCCACGCGGCGTGGCATGGAACGGCGCGGGCGGCTGGCTGATCTTCTCGCAATCGCGACAGGTGAACTTCTCGCGTACCGTCTCGATCAGCTTGAAGCGGCGCGGAATCTCCTCCAGCGTCTTGGTCACATCCTCACCGATCTTCGCCAGCCGCGATCCACCGCAGCAGGCACAGGCCGTTGGAGCCTCAATGACGACGCGCTCGCGTTCGATGTCGTCCGGCCATGGCTTGCGCACCGGCCGCTTGCGCATGAAGGGGCGGACGTTCTGCGTCTTCGCCGCTGCGGCCTGCGCGGCAAGCTCATCCTCGCTCGCCGTGGTGACGAGTTCTTCGAGCTCCAACTCCAGCTGCTCGAGCAGCCGTGCCATGCGCTCGGAGCGCT
>NZ_AUFA01000135.1:0-1512 GCF_000426265.1 Bradyrhizobium sp. Cp5.3
GCCTGCTCTCATGTTTGCTGTCAAGGGGCTCGATCAAGCGGAGCCGCTTCCGGCTGAGCGCCCGGACGCTGGACTTCGAAGGTGCCCACGGTAGGAGGCAGGGCCAAAGACGACGGTTGATCAAGCTCTCATGCGCGGGTTGGCTACCGCATGACCGTGGTTTCGTTTTGGGGCTGCCTCGGTCTAGGAGCGAGCGTCGGCAATGCCGGCTCATAACAGGCCACGAGGATTCCCCACCGCGCCCTGCCTCCTGCCCTGGGCACCAGATATGGTCGAGCAGCGTTCTTCAGGCGGCCGGCCTGAGTTGCACTTGACGAGTGATCGCCCACAGGAAGCCGACCATCTCGCGTGCAATGGCGGTGGTGACGATCACCTTGGGTTTGCCGGCCGCCGACAAGCGGCGATAGCGGGCGCACAGCCTGACCTGGGCCTTCCAGGCGATATCGCGGATAGCTTGAGGCAGGCGCTCGTTACGGTCATGGAGCTTGCGACTGACGCGGGCTTGCATGCGATAGGTCCACGCCCCCTCGATCAGAGCCCGCCTGGCCAGAGCGTTGCCAGCCTTGGTGATGCCGCCGCGTCGGATGGTTGCGCCGCTGGAATGCTCCGACGGCACGAGGCCGAGAAAGGCCATCAACTGGCGGGGATTGTCGAAGCGGGAGAAGTCGCCGACCTCGGCAACCACCGTCACGGCAACGATGAAGGCGACGCCGCGCATCGCCTGCACGGCCTCTACGAACGGCGTCATCGACCATTGTGGCGCCAGCTCCTCGATCCGCTTGGTCAAGCAGTCCACACGGGCTTCAGCGTCGGTGACGGCATGAATGTAGTCCTGCAGAACGATCTGGCTCGCCGGGTGATCGAAGCGCACCGTGGTCAGCCAGCGACGATAAGCCAGAGTCCACCCCTTCTTTCCGGCATAGATGCGCCCATGTCGCAGCAGGAAGCCTTGGAGATGTTGTCGCGCCTTGCCGAGCACACGCATCGCCGTGGCGCGGGCTCTCACCAAGTCGCGCATGGCCTCATGCGCCGCATCCGGAATCCACACGGCTGTCAGCTCGCCGCTCCGGTGCAGCTTGGCCAGCATCGCCGCATCGCGCCGGTCAGTTTTTACCCGATCCCCGGCCTTCATCGGGATCAGCGAGGGGGCCACCACGATGCAGTTGTGCCCCAGTCCCGTCAGTTGTCGATGCAGGCCATATCCGCAGGGTCCGGCTTCGTAACAAAAACTTACCTGCCGGTCACCCTTGCCAAGCTTGTTCGCCAGCTTGTCGATTTGATCAGCGCGATTAGGGATGATCCCCAAGTTACGAACTTCACCGCCGCGCATCCCTTCCGCCACTGCGACCGAAATCGTCGCCTTGTGCACATCCAGTCCCACGAAAATGCTATTGTTCATCAGGCCCGCTCCCCATGCTTGAGGCTCGGCACCGGCTCATCCGGCGCAACCCTCGATGGAGCTTGCCGCGGGGCGGGCCGCCTGTCACCTCAGAGGGCAAACATAGGGTCTAG
>NZ_AUFA01000136.1:0-1499 GCF_000426265.1 Bradyrhizobium sp. Cp5.3
CAAGACTCGCCCCCAGCTTTCTTGCAAAATCGAATACTTGCTCAACTCAAATCACAGCGCCAAATCAATCGCTTCCGAATTCTTCACACACGACTAAAAAATCGCGCTCGACTGTCAGTTGTCCAATCTTGGCGTGCAGCTTCTCGATCTCGCGTTCGCGAGCGTCCTCGCTCTCCCGCCCGACACCCGCATCAAAGGCCCGGGCCGCCTGTTCCAGCAGTTGCTTCTTCCAGGCATAGATCTGGTTCGGGTGAACCTCGTAGCGCTGGGCCAAATCGGCCACCGTCGCCTGCTCCCGCACCGCCTCCAGCGCGATCTTTGCCTTCAGTGCCGCGTCGATCTTGCGTCTCGTCTTCTTCGTCATTGCTCACTCCGTCTATCAGACGGAGCGGCCTTTTTCCAACTAAGCCTCTGGTCCCAAAATCGGGGGCCATTTCACCGTGCCCCGCGATTAACGGGCGACTACAATGAATTATTTAAGGCTCTCGACAAGGATAGAGCCAGAGCTTTGCGATTTTCTGGAATGCTCATTATCGTCACGTGATTGCCTGGAACCGGTACCGCATGAATGGCCGCCGTACTCAAAACTCGATCCCACCCCCGCATAGGCGAATTTGCTTCTGGACTTGGCGAAGTGTTGGCGGCTCGTGCCCGGTCATTTGGGAGAGGTTCAACGGCATAATACTGATGTATTTCGATTGGCAAGGATGGGACTTGGTACAGCTGCAGCGCTCTTTGGAATTGCGCAATTCTTTCATACACAGCCTGATTCTGGAGGTCTCGATGGGGTGGCAGTGCTCCAATTTGGAGCGCCTTTTCAAGCAGTTCGGCAATCGAACATTGTTTAGCAAATTGCTGCAACAATTCGAAGCGCTCGCCATCCAACGATTGCAGAGATTCCAGCACCACCTCTCGCACAACCTGTGCGAGCGATGCGTTTAATCTATTTGCCGGTAACGTAACATCAATGAAAGCGATGAATGACACAGCTTCATCGAGCTTCAGTAAGCGTTGGGCAATTGCGTAACCCAAGATTCCGCCTGAAGAATATCCTGCGACGCGATATGGACCCTGCGACTGAACCTGCTTGATGGCCAAGATTGCTTGCGAGGCTATCGATTCAAGTGTTAATGGATGAGCTTTATCGAAAGGTGGCCACGGTAGAGTGTAGACGGGACAGTCTACGTCCATTTCGGTCACCAAACTAAGTACATAGGAACAATCACCCAAGCCTGTGGGAACGAAGAAGAGCGGCGGCTGCGATCCGGTTGCTCTAGCGCAAATCACGTCCAGATCACTGGGATGCGGCTCCAACCGAATCTTTGATGCAAGTTCCTTGAGAACAGGGGCTTGGAAGATGTCTGCTGCGCTGAACTTGAGCCCGAGATCCACTGCACGACTGAGCAGCTGCACCGCCAAGAGCGAGTGGCCGCCCAGTTCGAAGAAGTGGTCGTGGCGACCAACCCGCGCCAGCCCCAGAAGCTCCGCCCAGATCTTGG
>NZ_AUFA01000137.1:0-1455 GCF_000426265.1 Bradyrhizobium sp. Cp5.3
CTAGCACTACTTTGGCAGAATCTGTTTGTGCGGCGACTTTTCAAGGAGTTGTTTTCTGCAGTACGGACACCACTGAGCCGGCGGCCGCAGGATGCGATCGACGATGGCGTGTCGTACTGCGGGCATGGTTGGCTGAGGCGGAGGCCCGTTGATTCTTTTTTTTCCGCCCCGCGTGTGCGAGGCGACGGTGTTGCAAGAAGGCGTAGGCAATCATAGTCATCAGGGCGTGACGATGAAGACCTTGCCATGATCGCCCTTCGAAGTGATCAAGTCCAAGCTCCTCTTTCAACTGCTGATGCGCCTGCTCGCAAATCCATCGTGCCTTGATGGTGGCGGCCAGTGTGCGCAGATCCGTCGACGCAGGCAGGTTGGCGAGATAGTATTTCTTCTCCCCTGAGGCACGTTGCTCGCCAATGAGCCAGGCTTCGTCGCCCGGGAGATGCTGCTGACCCTTATCCCATATCCGCTGCGGAGGTCCGTCGGCGGTGCGGACACGGACAGCAGCAAATCGGGCTTTCAGCCGACCTTTCGTCCCGCTGCGCCAACTCACGGTTTTCCACCTGGCGCTGGCCAGCATTTGTTCTGCCGCGATCGATAAGACATCTGGTACGTGGTGCTTTCGTGGTCGGCCCCGAACTTTGGTATTCGGCCAAATGAGCTTCACATCAACCGGATACACCTTGAGGTGCCGAGGGATGCCGACGGCCCAAAGTAGCCCGCGTGCCGTTAGCCCTTGTCGAAATGGCGCGCTGAGCCCGTATCCTGCATCCGCCACCACACAACCAAAGCGCACGCCGGCTGCCATCGCACGATCAATCTCGGCCAGAGCAATCTCTGGCTTGGATCGTGGCGCTCGGTATTCGACCGGTACGCCGGCGCGCTCCAAGCGTGCGGCGTCGCTTGTCCAACTGTCGGGCAGAAAGAGACGCAACGCGACCATCACCGGCACTTCGGCGCGCGCAAGCGTCAAAGACACCAGCGTTTGGCAATTTGCCGTTTTGCCAAGAGCCGACGCATATTGAGCTGCAACACCAACCGAGTGTTCGCCCTTCTTCGGCATTGCGGTGTCATCAATAACCAGCACCGCATCCTTGCCGCCGACAAGCCGGTCCGCCTGGTTGAGCAGCTCAGATTCCAGCGGTGATGCGTCCCAGACACCATCGGCGATGAAATGGTGCAGCTGATCGTAGTTGCCCGTGACAAGGCGTTCTGCCATCGGCTGAACGCTCTTGCGATCGCCAGGACCGATCAATCCCGCAACGTACAGTGGACACATCCGCTGCCGGGTCTTGTGACCCAACCGGTCCAAGAACGGCTTCAGCCAGCGTTCGAGTTCGTCTTCCCATTGCGCCATGGTCAGCCCTCCAAGAGCCGACCACCCATGAATCATTGAAGAATCGATTCGGGAATCCTAAAAACTCACGGAAATCAAATAATCTGCCAAAGTAGTGCTAG
>NZ_AUFA01000138.1:0-1454 GCF_000426265.1 Bradyrhizobium sp. Cp5.3
CTCTCCTTTGTGGAATCAGCACCCCGAGCCTACCGGCTCAAGGTGGGCAACGCCGACCTCTTCAGAAATTCAACAGAACCCGGGACATCCCCTTCCCTTTCCGTTCATGCTAAGGCGACAAGCTGCGGTTGTCCACCCGCGGGATTCCCCCGGTGCTGTCCTAATTAGGACACCCGCAGAGGCAGATTAGGACACTAGTTCGAATGGATGGCTCTCGCCATGGTTGCAATATGGCGTAATAGATAGCAAAGTTCCCACTATGGGGTGGATTCGCGATTCTCGATTGCTCAAGTGGTACAGGGCTCGTAGCTGGCTGGGACGAAGGGTCGTCCTGGTCGGACTTACCTTGGCGGCAGGGTGGGTCATCACGATCATAACAATCCTAGTCTTGCTCAAATTCGAAATCGTGGACGCTCACGAGGTTATCGTGGGTCCCTTGGAGGCTTGGACCGGGGAGTTGATCTTCTTTTCAGTCCTTGGCGGCATCGTAACTGTTGTTACCTTGAAAGACCCCGCTCAAGCTTCATTCGAGGAGCGAGTGCGCATCCTGTACGGGGCCGACAACCTTCCAGAGGCTGTAATTGAGTATAATAAACGAATGGTGACGCATCTCGCCGGATATGCTCACCAAGCAGTCCGGCATGTGGCTCTTGAAGATTATAGAGAAGAATTCAAGGCCTACAGAGCTAAGGTCCGAACGGAATATTCCTATCGGAATTTGCTGTCTGACGTTGATTACGAGGCCACCCTGCCTTGGCGGCTCAAGCCGGACAAGATCGAAGCGCAACCCGATATCGAATTAGCGCGAATTATTTCCATCAAAATCGGCGAGCAAGAGAAAGTAACGCAACCTATAATAGTCGATGAGAAGGGGTTCTCGACCGAGATGCCTCTAACGATGCATAGACGTGGCGAGACGAGAGTGGTATTTGAGTACGTCACGTGGATGGCTATCGGAGCAATCCAGACCTTGCATCCACGTCGATTTGTGGAACAATTCTCCATGACCATAGTAAACCAGTGCACCCAAAAGCCGGCTGCGCTGCTCATGGAAGGGCAAGCTGAAGCTATCCAATTGTTATATAATCAGAATTTCGCCTTCAAAAGCATTCAAAGTGTCGCGCCGGACGAGAAAATTTTTGTCTTCTCCCTCCTACCGCCTCAATAGTTCATTGTCATTTATGTGATTGAAGTTGACTGAACGGAACGAAGCTGAGCATGTACTCTCTCAAGGAAAAGCAGGAGACGTGGGTCATGATGATTTTCGGTGATGAGACTGGCGGATAGCTAGCACAGAGTTAGTATTTAAAAACCCGGCTCCAATGAGCCGGGTTTTTCATTTGCAGGAACCTGCAAATTTAGTCGCCCGTGAACAAGGCTTTAAGCGATTGGGCGGGAGTCTGTTTTCGGGGCTTGGAGACGTTTAAGATTGCAGGGATTTGGAGCTTGAGGCT
>NZ_AUFA01000139.1:0-1398 GCF_000426265.1 Bradyrhizobium sp. Cp5.3
GTGACGGCGGGAATCGGGAAGGCGGCATATCGTGGGGGTGCTTGACGCCTCCACTTCTCCACCGAAGGAGCGATATGCCGTGTCCAAAGATAACATCATCAAGCTGATTCAGCCAGGAAACGTCGACGATCAACTCACCGAAATCTTGCGCAATGGGGCGCGTGCTCTGTTGGCCCAGGCGGTCGAGGCCGAGGTCGCGGACTTTCTCGGCAAGCATGCCGATTTGAAGACTGCGGACGGCCACCAGCGCGTCGTGCGCCACGGTCACCTGCCGGAACGCGAGGTGATGACCGGTATCGGTCCGGTCGCCGTCCGCCAGCCGCGTGTACGCGATCGCGCGGCGGACGCGACCGATCCCGGCCGCATCCGGTTCTCTCCGTCGATCCTGCCGCCCTACATGCGCCGCTCAAAATCGATCGAGACGCTGCTGCCGATCCTTTACCTGAAGGGGATCTCCACCGGCGACTTCTCCGAGGCTCTGGCGGCGCTGCTCGGCAAGGATGCTGCCGGGCTGTCGGCATCCGCCATCGGCCGTCTGAAGGACGGTTGGCTTGACGAACACACCGCGTGGCAGAGGCGCGATCTGTCGGCGAAGCGCTACGTCTACATCTGGGCCGATGGCATCCATCTCCAAGCACGCCTCGAAGACGAAAAGCAGTGCATCCTGGTGCTGATCGGCGCGACGCCGGAAGGCCGCAAGGAACTGGTCGGCTTCACCGATGGCGCCCGCGAGAGCGCGCAGGACTGGCGCGATCTGCTGCTCGATCTGAAGCGGCGCGGGCTCGACGTGCCGCCGCGGCTCGCCATCGCCGACGGCGCGCTCGGGTTCTGGAAGGCCGCCGGCGAGGTCTGGCCGAAAACGCGCGAGCAGCGCTGCTGGGTGCACAAGACCGCGAACGTGATCGCCAAGTTGCCGAAGAGCCAGCAGCCGAAGGCCAAACGCGCGTTGCAGGATATCTGGATGGCCGAAACCAAGACCGCCGCCGAGCTGGCGCTCGACGCCTTCATCGAGAGCTACACGCCCAAATACGAGAAGGCGGCCGACTGCCTGAGCAAGGATCGGGACACGCTACTGGCGTTCTACGACTTCCCGGCCGAACACTGGAAACACTTGCGGACGACCAATCCCATTGAAAGCACCTTCGCTACCGTGCGACACCGCACGATCCGATCGAAGGGTTGCCTGTCCAACAGGACGGCACTCGCGATGGTCTTCAAACTGCTTGAGGCCGCGCAGAAAAGCTGGCGTCGTCTCGATGGCCACAACCAGTTGCCAAAACTCGTTCTCGGTGTGACATTCAACGACGGGATCGAGGTCATCGCCAAACCGACTGACCGTCAGCCCATAACCGCCGCCGCCTGACCGGCCGCGCCGTCACCAAAATTTGGCGATAGCTC
>NZ_AUFA01000140.1:0-1410 GCF_000426265.1 Bradyrhizobium sp. Cp5.3
TTGCCTGAGATGGGCCTTGCGCGCGTTGGCCTGATGGGCCCTGCGCCAGGATGACCATGCGAGGATGTGGGCGTGCGAGATGCGCCGCTGGGCAAGCTTCATGGCGATGCGGCGGATTTCCTGGATCGACCAGCGGATCAAGAACGGTGCTTTGGTCGAGACCGCGGTTGCGTTTTTTTGAGCAATGGATCGGTGTTGGCCCGATGACGGATGACGGCCATCGTGGCGAAGGCAAGCATGACGAGTGAGACGTGGCGATGCCAGCCATGCCAGGAGCGGGTTTCGTTGTGATCAAGGCCGAGTTCGTTCTTCGCAGTTTCGAAGCTGTCCTCGATAGCCCAGCGATGGCCTTCCACCGACAGCAGCTTCTGGATGGACGTGCCTTTGGGGCACCACGTGGAGAAAAAGGCCAAGCTACCGTCGGCAATGTTGCGGCGGATGAGAAGACCCCGCGTCCATTCCCCGGCAAGGTCGTCGTTGTATTCGCTGGCGTCGAGATCGGCCAGCTCAAGATAGGCCCAGTCGTGCCAGCGCAGACCTTTGGTCCCGTCGCCGGACGGCAGGCGGCGCCAGACCTTTTTGGGAAGGCTCTGCGCGATGGCGGAGGCGGTGCCGGCGACGGGCTGCGGCTTGCCCCAGGAATAGAACACATGATTGGAAGCAACACCCAGAACATAGCCTTTGCCCGCCTTGCGCAGCAGGGTTTCGATGTCTCCTGTGCCATACACGGTGTCCGCAGCCACGAACGAGAACGGCACCTTTGCGGCGATCGCGCGAGCGATCATTTGACGCGCGATCTTCGGCTTCGTCGCAAAGCCCACATCGCTCGGGACATGCGCTGCCTTCAGGCGAGCGGATTTGTCCGTCCATTCCTTTGGCAGGTAGAGCGCTCGGTCGATGAAGGCATGGCCATGCCGCGACACATAGGAGGCGAACACTCCGATCTGACAATTGGTGATCTTGCCCGCCGAGCCAGTGTACTGGCGTGCGACCCCACACGACGCCTTGCCCTGTTTCAAAAAGCCGGTCTCATCGATGACCAGAACCGCGTCCTCATCGCAAAGCGTTTCCAGCGCGTACTCTCGGACAATGTCGCGCAGCGCGTCGGCATCCCACTGCCCCCGGCCCAAGATCGCCTGCTGGCGCCACGGGCCTGGATCGCCGGCCGCCTCAGCCCGCATCCAACCCGTCTTGCGTGGCTCATTGCCCAACAGTCCGTCGAGAAACTGCCCCGCCGAGGCCGCGACCCGCTCCTGCGTAAACAGCGGACGGATGCGTTGCTTGGCATCCCGCAACGACGAAGCCCACAGCGTCAGCGTATCTTCAACCGACGCACCACCAATCATCATATCCCGAATCATGGTCACCCATGGATTCAGAACTCATCACAAATAGCAACTGTAATGCTAG
>NZ_AUFA01000141.1:0-1406 GCF_000426265.1 Bradyrhizobium sp. Cp5.3
GGCCAGGTCAACCGCGGCGCCGCCGAGACCGGCTCGGCCTCGGAAGAGGTGCTGAATTCGGCCAAGTCGCTCTCCAGCGAGAGCACCCGCCTCCGCGCCGAGCTCGACCGCTTCATGGGGAATATCAGGGCGGCGTAACGCTCAGGTCGGGCCACGCTCTCCATGTCGTCCCGGCCTTCGCCGGGACGGCGAGCGGAGATCGAGGCTGCCACTCGTAACTCCTGACGGCGCGAAGGGCCCCCATCCGCGTCACCTAACCGCAAGTTGCGATGCCGCAAATTTACCGCGGCTTATCCTTTGCTCCGTAACGTGCTCGTGAGTCGGGAAGCGGGCTGCTTCCGGGCTGCGCCTGGTTTTCCGCGAATGGAATGGGGTGGGGGAATGTCCGTCAAGTCAAAGCCGAGCACATCGAAGCTGCCAACGCTGCGCTTTCGCGCAAAAATCATCCTCGGTTTCGTGGCGGTGCTCGCCATCCTCGCCGTCAGCATGGCCTTTGCCTATTTCGGCTTCGAGCGGATCGCGGGTGCCGTCGCCTCCTACCGCACCAGCGTGTCGGAAGCCGACCTCGCGCGCACCGTCGATCGCGAGCTGATCGCCTATCAGGGGCTGGCGCGGGCCTATACTCTGACCGGCGCGGCGGATGACGAGACCGCGGCGAAGGCGGCCGAAGAGAATCTGAAGGCGGCGATCGCAAAGTCGATGGCGGCAACGACGACAGCCGCGCGCCGCGAGCAGGTCGGCCAGCTCGAGGCCGAGTTCCAGCGCTTCACGAAAGTGTTTGGCGAGATCATCACGCTGACGCGCGAGAACGCCAAGATCGCGGCCGATGAGCTCAACGGCGTCGGCAACAAGATCCGCTTCAAGTTCGACGACCTCGCCGACACCGCGGCGCTGGCGGGCCTGGCCTCGGTTCAGACCACGGCCAAGGACGTCACCTCGCAATATCTGGCCGTCTCCACCTCGGTCAGCGCCTTCGTCGCCAAGCCGGAGCCGAAGACGTCCGACGGCGTGATCGCGCGCATCAAGTTCCTGGAGACCCTGCTGGTCTCGATCTATGCCAACGACCAGAAGATCACCGACCGGGTCACCGAGGTCGGCAACCTCCTGAAGCAGTACCGCTCCTCCTTCGCAAAACTGTCCGAGAACGTGAAGGTCATCGTCAAGCTGAACGGCGAGATGACCAAGACGGCGGCGTCCATCCTCAAGGCGTCGGGCGAATTGCGGGCGGATGTGACGGCCGACCAGCAGCGAATCGAGGCAAGTGCCAATGCCACGATCGGGGAGACCGAGCGGCTGATGCTGATGATGGCGCTGGGCGGCCTTGCCGTCGGCGCCACGCTGGCCCTGATGCTCGGCAACGGCATTTCCCGTCCGATGATCGCGATGTGCAAGGCGATGCGCGAGCT
>NZ_AUFA01000142.1:0-1393 GCF_000426265.1 Bradyrhizobium sp. Cp5.3
CGAGCAACATCGTCGTCTCCAGGTTGAATGGATTCAGCAACCTCAGTCTGGCCTCAGACCTGGTCGCTATCTACTCCCCATGGAATCTTCGATGAAAGCCCGGTGCAGCTCATCGGCGAGGCGCGCCAGCCGATCCTTGCCGAGCCCGGCCGGCTCGAACGTTACGATTACGAGTATCGTCGCAACGGCACCGTCAACCTCTTCGTCCTGCTCGACGTGCATCGCTCCTGGCGCAAGGTCAAAGTCACCGAGCGCCGCGCCGCCGTAGACTACGCCCAATGCATGCGCGAGCTCGTCGACGTCCATTATCCCGACGCCGAGACCATCCGGGTCGTCCAGGACAATCTATCGACCCACTCTGCCGGCGCCCTCTATCAGACATTCCCGCCCGCCGAAGCCCGACGGATTCTGCGCCGGCTCGAGTTCCACTACACTCCCAAGCACGCAAGCTGGCTCAACATGGTCGAGATCGAGATCGGCGTCTTGCGAGGACAGTGCCTCGATCGCAGGATCGACGACCCCAAACGACTACGCCGCGAAATCGCCGCCTGGAAACGCCAGAGGAATGCCGCACGCTCGCGAATCAAATGGATGTTCACCACGGACAAAGCCCGAGACAAAATGGGCCGCGCCTATCCCGGCGCTTCCAAAGAGTCATAATCACTGTGCAAAGACACTAGGCGGTCCCCGTTGTGGTGGATGAGAAGGCGGTCACGAGAGCGTAGGATTTCGCTCCCTCTTGCAATCCATTCCAATCGGATGATTTGCAAAAGCCCTATGATTTTGCGCGACGCGTCCGCTGCTTTCCCGGTTTCCCAGGGCGTCGGTTGCGTCCTGGCGCCGTCCGTTCCCTCTTCACCGCGACCCGCCGCGCTGCCTCCAGCGCCAGTCGCGCCCACGTGACGAGTTCATCGGGCTTGTCGAACAATCGCTCCGGCGCGCGCCAAAAGGAGAGGTCGATGGTGCCGCCCTTCTTTTCGTAGTTGAGGGGCGGAAAGGACTCCGCTTCCTTGAAGGCTGCCCGGCTGTCATCGTCAACCCGGAAATAAAGCGTGTCGTCCCTCACCATGGCGAGCATAAACCCGTCACAGAACACGCCTGTCTTGCCGAACATGCGCCCCATCGCTATGCGCCCGAGTGGAGCGAGTTGCTCGCAAAGGAACTCGGCAAAGCTGTCGCTGGAGACCATCAACGTCCCCAAGAAAGAGCGGCATCAAATTCGATGCCGCCGCAGATGTTGCGCCTTGCCGCCGAAGATAAGCGACGATCAGCATGATCACTGTAAGCGCTTAGCCGGACTTTCAATTACCCACATTTGGAATCGGATTTGAACGACGCGCTGCGGGCGAAATCTTGAATCGGAAGAATCTGTTGTGATTCATTGTTGAGCACC
>NZ_AUFA01000143.1:0-1360 GCF_000426265.1 Bradyrhizobium sp. Cp5.3
CCAAGATCTGGGCGGAGCTTCTGGGGCTGGCGCGGGTTGGTCGCCACGACCACTTCTTCGAACTGGGCGGCCACTCGCTCTTGGCGGTGCAGCTGATGGAGCGTCTGCGGCGGCGGTCGCTTGGCATCGAGGTGCGCACTCTGTTTGCCAAGCCGGTGCTGGCCGATCTGGCCGCAAGCCTTGGCAGCCATCAGGAGGTGGCGGTCCCGGCCAACCTGATCACCGGACAGAGTACGGCGATTACGCCAGAGCTGCTGCCGCTGATCGAGCTTACGCAGGAAGAGATCGACCGGATCGTCGCCACGGTGCCGGGTGGGGTCGGCAACATCCAGGACATTTATGGCTTGTCGCCGCTGCAGGACGGCATCCTGTTCCACCATCTGTTGGCGACAAAGGGTGATCCGTACCTGCTGGTCAGTCAGATGGCGTTTGCCGAGCGTGGGCTGCTGGAGCGCTATCTTGCCGCGGTTCAGCGGGTGGTGGATCGGCACGACATTCTGCGCACCTCGTTTGTCTGGGAGGGCTTGTCGCAGCCGGTCCAGGTGGTGTGGCGCAATGCGCCACTGGAGGTGAGTGAGGTCGAGCTGGATGGGTGTGATGGTCCGGGCTCCGCACAGCTGCGGCTCAGGTTTGATCCGCGCCAGCATCGCATCGACCTTGGCCGGGCGCCGCTGTTGCGGTTTGTGATTGCCCGCGAGCCCGGCAGCGGGCGCTGGCTGCTCTTGCAGTTGCAGCATCATTTGATCGGGGATCATTCCACGCTGGAGGTGATGCATGCCGAGGTGCGAGCCGTGCTGGAGGGACGCGAGCACGAGCTTGCAGCCCCGCAGCCGTTCCGCAATCTGGTGGCGCAGGCACATCTCGGCGGTGATGCCAATGCGCATGAAGCGTTCTTCCGGACGATGCTGGCCGACATCGACGAGCCGACCACGCCGTTTGGCTTGCGCGAGGTGCGCGGCGACGGCCGCGGGGTTCACGAGGCGCGGCGGATGCTGCCGCAAGAGCTCAACGATCGGCTGCGGTTGCAGGCGCGGCGGCTGGGCGTGAGCCTTGCTAGCCTGTGCCATCTGGCCTGGGGCCAGGTGGTGGCGTGCAGCAGCGGGCGCGAGCAGGTGGTGTTCGGGACGGTGCTGTTCGGCCGCATGCAGGGGGGGGCCGGCGCCGACCGCGCGATGGGCCTGTTCATCAACACGCTGCCGCTGCGGCTCGACCTGGACGGGACCGGGGTCGAGGCGAGCGTGCGGGCCACACATGCGCGGCTCGCCGAGCTGCTGGCGCATGAGCATGCCTCGCTGGCGCTGGCGCAACGCTGCAGCGGCGTTGCCGCGCCGGCGCCGCTGTTCAGCGCGCTGTTGAACTA
>NZ_AUFA01000144.1:0-1339 GCF_000426265.1 Bradyrhizobium sp. Cp5.3
TCGGAAAACATGTTCGCCAGCGCGACCGTGGTAAAGCTCTGAAACTCGTCGACGTAGACGAAGAAGTCCCGACGTTTGTCTTGTGGAGTGTCGGCCCGGCTAAAGGCAGCCAGGCCAATCGTTGTGACGAGCAACCCGCCAAGGAGCGACGAGCTATCCTCCCCAATGTGTCCTTTCGCCAGATTGACCAAGAGAACCTTGCCTTCGTCCATGAGCCGGCGGATGTGCAAATCTTCTTCGGGTGCCGTTAATATCCGATTGAGCAGCGGATCAGCCAGAAACGCTCCGACCTTGTTCTGAATCGGCGCGGTGCCGTCGGCTCGGTAGCCAAATGAGAAGCGCTCGAATTCATTGAGTAGAAACGTCCGAACGGTCTCATTCCGAAGGGATTTTGCCGTTCTTTTACGAAACTCGTTGTCAGAGAATATCCGCAATACATCATGGAGCGTGGCGTCCGGCTGCTCCAAGAGAGCCATCAGAACATTCCGTAAGATGTGCTCCATACGCACGCCCCATGCGTCCGGCCACATCTTCTTAAAGACATCCATCATGCCGGAAGCCGCAAGAGCGATGCGATCTTCGCTGACGTGACGAAGAGGATTATAACCGTATGGCTGATTTGGGTTGGTTGCGTCGAGGTACACTACCCTATCGGTATGTGTTGCCGAAATGCGCGAAGCGATGCGGGCAACAAGATCGCCATGCGGATCAATGAGCGCAAATCCGTTTCCGCGCGCCAAGTCCTGGAGCGCCATTCTTTCAATCAGCGTCGATTTTCCAGTGCCGGTCTTCCCGATCACGTACATATGCAATAGTCGATCTTCGTCCTTAATGCCAAAGACACGATCATCATTGCGGAAATCGACCCGCGCAAAGCGAGTGATGTGATCTGCGTTCATAATGTGGGCGTATGATCTCCTTGCTCGTGCGCATGCGCGAGACTTGCAGCTTTGCCGAAAAGCGGCATCTCCGACCCGTTTCAGTTGCTGTCTTTCCGGCTCCCCCAGGATGGGCGAGCTATTGGGTTGGACGGCGTCGGCCGGCAAGCATGCTCATCAACTATAATGATGTGACTTAAATAGATTCGCTTAATGTCAATGCATAAAATTCGTGCACTTACGCTTGAAGTTTTATAGCTGTCATTCTCAAATTGCTCTCGCTTGCACGCGCAAGCAATAAACAGCCCGGGTTCGGTTTCTCCAGCCCTAACCGGGCAAGAACCCAACCAGATGGCCGGGAGATGTGAGGGGATGTCCCGGGTTCTGTTGAATTTCTGAAGAGGTCGGCGTTGCCCACCTTGAGCCGGTAGGCTCGGGGTGCTGATTCCACAAAGGAGAGC
>NZ_AUFA01000145.1:0-1261 GCF_000426265.1 Bradyrhizobium sp. Cp5.3
ATCCTGATTGCCAATCGCGGCGAAATCGCCTGCCGGGTCATCAAGACTGCCCGCCGGATGGGAATTCAGACGGTTGCGGTTTATTCCGAGGCCGATCGCGACGCCCTCCATGTCGAGATGGCCGACGAGGCGGTGCTGATCGGTCCGCCGGCGGCGGCCGAGAGCTATCTGGTGATCGAGAAGATCGTGGACGCCTGCCGCAGGACCGGCGCGGAAGCGGTGCACCCCGGCTACGGCTTCCTGTCCGAGCGCGAGGCGTTTCCGCGCGCGCTGGAGGCGGCCGGCATCGTCTTCATCGGGCCCAACCCGGGCGCCATCGCGGCGATGGGCGACAAGATCGAGTCCAAGAAGGCGGCCGCCAAGGCCAAGGTCTCGACGGTGCCGGGCTATCTCGGCGTCATCGAGGACGACAGGCATGCAGTGCGGATCGCCGACGAGATCGGCTATCCCGTGATGATCAAGGCCTCCGCCGGCGGCGGCGGCAAGGGCATGCGCATCGCGCACTCCAAGGCCGAGGTCGCGGAAGGGTTCAATCTCGCCAAGGCCGAGGCCAAGGCTTCGTTCGGCGACGACCGCGTCTTCGTCGAGAAATTCATCGTCGATCCCCGCCACATCGAGATCCAGGTGCTGGGCGACAAGCACGGCAACGTGATCTATCTCGGCGAGCGCGAATGCTCGATCCAGCGCCGCAACCAGAAGGTCATCGAGGAGGCGCCGTCGCCGCTGCTCGACGAGGCCACCCGCCGCAAGATGGGCGAGCAGGCGGTCGCGCTCGCGAAAGCCGTGAACTACGACTCCGCCGGCACCGTCGAGTTCGTCGCCGGCCAGGACAAGAGCTTCTACTTCCTGGAGATGAACACGCGCCTCCAGGTCGAGCATCCCGTGACCGAGCTCGTCACCGGCATCGACCTCGTCGAGCAGATGATCCGCGTCGCCGCCGGCGAGAAGCTCACCATCGCGCAGAAGGACGTCACGCTGACGGGCTGGGCGGTGGAGTCGCGGCTCTACGCCGAAGATCCGTTCCGCAACTTCCTGCCCTCGATCGGGCGCCTGGTGAAATACCGCCCGCCGGCGGAAGCCAGCAGGGACGGCATCACCGTGCGCAACGACACCGGCGTGCAGGAGGGCGGCGAGATCTCGATCCACTACGATCCGATGATCGCGAAACTCGTCACCCATGCGCCCTCGCGCGCTGCCGCGATCGAGGCGCAGGCGACCGCGCTCGACGCCTTCTATGTCGACGGCATCCGCCACAACATCC
>NZ_AUFA01000146.1:0-1255 GCF_000426265.1 Bradyrhizobium sp. Cp5.3
CAGGTGGTGTGGCGCCACGCATCGCTGGAGGTGAGCGAAGTCGAGCTGGATGGCGCTGCTGGTCCCGGCGCCGCGCAGCTTAAGGATCGGTTTGATCCGCGCCGGCAGCGCATCGAGCTTGGCCGGGCGCCCTTGTTGCGGTTTGTGATCGCGCGCGAGCCCGGCAGTGCGTGCTGGCTGCTGTTGGAGCTGCAGCATCATCTGATCGGGGATCACACGACACTGGAGGTGATGCGTGCCGAGGTCCAGGCTGTGCTGGAGGGACGCGAGCACGAGCTGAGCGCGCCACAGCCGTTCCGCAACCTGGTGGCGCAGGCGCATCTCGGCGCTGATGCCAAGGCGGATGAAGCGTTCTTCCGGGAGCTGCTGGCAGACATCGACGAGCCGAGCACGCCGTTCGGCTTGCGCGAGGTGCGCGGCGACGGCAGCGGGGTTCGAGAGGCGCAGCGGATGCTGCCGCAGGCGCTCCATGCGCGGCTGCGGGAACAGGCGCGGCGGCTGGGGGTGAGCCTGGCGAGCCTGTGCCATCTGGCCTGGGGTCAGGTGGTGGCGCGCAGCAGCGGCCGCGAGCAGGTGGTGTTCGGCACGGTGCTGTTCGGCCGCATGCATGGCGGGGCGGGCGCCGACCGCGCGATGGGCCTGTTCATCAACACCCTGCCGCTGCGGCTTGATCTTGACGGCACCGCGGTCGAGGCGAGCGTGCGAACCACGCATGCCCGGCTGGTCGAGCTCTTGGCGCACGAGCATGCCTCGCTGGCGCTGGCGCAGCGCTGCAGCGGCGTTGCGGCGCCGGCGCCGCTGTTCAGCGCGCTGTTGAACTACCGCCACAACACGCCGGCGGCGATCTCCGCCGCCGCAGCCGATGATGGGCTGGCTGGCGTGGAATGGCTGGGCGGGGAGGAGCGCACAAACTATCCGCTGACCTTGTCGGTGGAGGATTTTGGCGAGGCGCTCGGGCTGACGGCGCAGGTGGCGGAGCCAATCTCGGCGGATCGGATCTGCGGCTACATGCAGCAGACGCTCGCGCAGCTGGCGGAGGCGCTGGAGCGGGCGCCGGACATGCCAGTGCGGGAGCTGGACATCCTGCCAGCGGACGAGCGCACCTATCTGCTGGAGGAGCTGAACCGGACGGCGGTGACGTATCCTGAGCAGCAGTGCATCCATGAGCTGTTTGAGGCCCAGGTGCGCCAGGCGCCGAATGCGGTGGCGGTGGTCTATCAGGACCAGCGCGTCAGCTATGGCGAGCTCAATGCGC
>NZ_AUFA01000147.1:0-1194 GCF_000426265.1 Bradyrhizobium sp. Cp5.3
CCATGAGCTGTTTGAGGCCCAGGTGCGCCAGGCGCCGAATGCGGTGGCGGTGGTCTATCAGGACCAGCGCGTCAGCTATGGCGAGCTCAATGCGCATGCCAACCAGCTGGCGCATCATCTGATCGGGCTCGGGGTCAAGCCGGACCAGCCGGCGGCGATCTGCGTTGCGCGCAGCGTGGCGATGGTGGTCGGGCTGCTGGCGATCCTCAAGGCCGGTGGCGCCTATCTGCCGCTGGACCCGGCCTATCCGCCGGCGCGGCTGCGGCAGGTTCTCGACGATGCGGCGCCCCACCTGTTGCTGGCCGATGCGGCGGGGCGCGCCGCCTTGGGCGATGTGGGCGTCGATGCGAGCGTGGTGGAGCTCGATGCGGCGGCACCGGCGTGGGCCAGCCTGCCGGAATCGGATCCGGACCCGCGTGCGCTGGGCCTGACCTCGCGCCATCTCGCCTATGTGATCTACACCTCGGGATCCACCAGCACGCCCAAGGGCGTCATGATTGAGCATCGGGCTATCGTCAATCGCCTGATGTGGATGCAAAACGCCTATGGTCTCAACGCAACTGATGTCGTGTTGCAGAAGACGCCATTTAGCTTCGATGTCTCGGCCTGGGAGTTCTTCTGGACCTTGCTTGAAGGGGCAACCCTGGTGCTGGCGCCGCCCGGTGCGCACAGAGATCCCGACGCATTGGTCGACTTGATCATCAACCAGCGAATTACGACGGTTCACTTCGTGCCATCCATGCTGGTCAGCTTTATGGATGCGAAGAGTGTTGACCGCTGCACATCGCTGGGACGAGTTTTATGCAGCGGCGAGGCGCTTCCTGCCGCCAGTGTGCATAAGGTTCGGCGCCTCTTGCCTTGGACGGCCCTGCACAATCTGTACGGTCCGACGGAAGCTGCGATCGACGTGACAGCGTGGAGTTGTCCGGCTGAGTTTGATGGCGCCATTGTCCCGATTGGCCGCCCGATTGCGAACACGCGGGTGTATCTGCTGGATGGTCATGGGGCACCGGTGCCGTTCGGGGCGGTGGGGGAGCTCTACATTGGCGGGGCGGGGGTGGCGCGCGGCTATCTGAACCGCCCTGAGCTGACAGCGGAGCGGTTCATCGCCAGTCCCTTTGTCGAGGGCGACCGGCTGTACCGGACCGGCGACCTGGCACGCTACCTGCCGGACGGCAATCTGGAGTTTTTGGG
>NZ_AUFA01000148.1:0-1185 GCF_000426265.1 Bradyrhizobium sp. Cp5.3
TCCTGCGGCCGCCGGCTCAGTGGTGTCCGTACTGCAGAAAACAACTCCTTGAAAAGTCGCCGCACAAACAGATTCTGCCAAAGTAGTGCTAGGGCCCATTACAGAAGGCCGTGTACTCATAATCGGGGTGCTTGGGTCAGGCACGCCTGATGTCCGCTTGTCCGCCAACAGTGGCGCGGTAGCGGATGTCCCCGGAGGTCGCAAAAGCGCCAAAAGGAGACGTATGGACGCGACGCGCGGTTATGCGCGCAACGAATAAGGGCGCGGTTGCGCAGTTCTAGTGGCCGTTCGACGCTCGGTCGAGGAGTGGCAAATGTCGTCGACCAAGGCTTCCGCGGCGACGCCGCCGTCGGGGCCCACATCCTAGCTGGCGCTTTTTTGAATGGCGGTTGGCAGCGTGTCGGATTTGTGCTTTTTGCAATAGGCGACAACTTTTTCGGAATTCTTTTGCAGGCGGTCGTAGTCCAAGACATTATTATTTGCGGCGGCGTTGTAATAGCCGCTCATGAAATACCTTACGAAATCCCGGTCAACTGAGCCGTATCCCAGCCAATTTCCGCAAGTGATCTTGTTCATGTCCAGCTTGATCTGAGCCGCGGCTGGCGCTGAGCCCGCACCTATCAAAATCACAGAAACGACAAGAGCCCTGCATCTCATAGCGATCCTCCAAAGTCCCGAGGCCGTCAATTTGTGCCTACCGATTGTTGCAAGCCATACATGACACTTTCCGCCGGATGATATTGGCACCATGCCTTCACGTTGGCGATATTTTGTTGATGCAAAGCAAGATCCACAAAGGTCCTGCCCTTCTGATAACTGAACCAGCCGCTCATCCAGGCAGAAAAGTTATCTGACTGTGACTGCGGCATAGCAAGGTATTGGCTGCATATGATCTTGCCCATATCAATGGTTACCTGCGCATTCGCAACGATTGGAATTATCGAGACAGCAAACGTCAGACTGATCAATCTACATCTCATCGAGGTCGTCCTTGATGCTGATCTACGGGATTTGGAGACGGCTGCCGCCACAAGGCCGCAAGGAAACGGAGTCTCGCGCCGCTTATGTTGATCCAGATCAACAGAGGTCCGCTAGTGGGATGGTCCGGCCGTGCTCCGGCCCTGCCAGCAGCGAATGCTGGCAGGGGGCACCGAAGACAAGGAGCACGCCATGTCACAGAAACTC
>NZ_AUFA01000149.1:0-1049 GCF_000426265.1 Bradyrhizobium sp. Cp5.3
CGAGAATGATCCGTCCTGCGGTCGTGGATGGGCTATGATCGGCACTGCGGGCAGGCTCGTCGGCCACTTCTACATCCACAATGGCGACGATTCAGGCCTCATTTGCGAACGCGGCTGAGTTCTTCAACAGCCTGCTCTAGGGATGGATTGCCACACGGCACGCTTGGGAACTTGCGCTGCGACAGTCTCGACGACGGATAGACGTTTTCCTGGGCTACATCCCGGTCTGAACCCCGCAAGAGGGAGGGAGCACACCGGACACGCGACAATAGCGTTCGTTTACGGGCCGTTAGCTGAGCCCTTGCAGCACCAGCCGGTTCAGCTTCGTGGCAAACGCCGCCGGGTCTTCCGGCAATTCGCCGTCCAGAATCTGCGCCTGCTCGAGCAGGAGCAGGCTGAGATCGTCGACCACCTCTGAGCCGGTCTGGGCCCTGGTGACCGCCGCCACCATCGGATGGCGCAGGTTGATCTCCAGGATCGGCTTGGTGCGCATGCCGCGGTTCTGCTGCGCCAGGATGCGCTCGAGCTCTCGGCTCGGGCCCTGGCTGTCGGCGACGAGGCAGGAGGCCGAGCTGGTGAGACGCGTCGACGCCTTGACGTCGCTGACGCGCTCGCCGAGCGCGCCCTTGATCACGGCAATGGTAGCCGCTTCGTCCGCAGCCGGCTCGTCCTTCTTCGCCTCGTCCTTGTCGTCGACGCGCGGGATCAGGTCGAGATTGAGATCGCCCTGGCTCAACGACTTCAGCGGCTTGCCCTCGAAATCCGATGGCATCGAGGTCCAGAAGGCGTCGACGGGATCGGACAGCAGCAGTACCTCGATGCCGCGCGCGGTCGCGGCCTCGAGCCGCGGATTGGACTTCAGCCGCTCGATGCTGTCGCCGACGAGATAATAGATCTCGGTCTGGTTCGGCCTGAAGGCTGCGACGACGTCCTTGAGCGAACGCTTCTCGCCGACGGTCGTGGTGAAGCGCGACAGCGCGAGCAGCTTTTCACGGCGCTCGAAATCCTCGTAGATGCCTTCCTTGAGAACCGAACCGAACGCGTCCCAG
>NZ_AUFA01000150.1:0-1013 GCF_000426265.1 Bradyrhizobium sp. Cp5.3
TGGATCAGCGGCAGCAGCTTGTTGCGCAGGCGCAGCACCGCGGTGTCCTTGATGCGCTCGATGCGGTGCTCGGAGTTGGCGCGGGCGCGCACCAGCTCGACGACCGAGAGCTGGGGAATGGCAAAGCGGTCGCCGGCGGCCTCCACGATCAGCGCCGAGACGATGGCGAGCGTCAGCGGGATCTTGATGGTGACGGACGAGCCTTCGCCGGCAACCGACTTGATGTCGATGGTGCCGCCGATCTGGTCGATATTGGTGCGCACCACGTCCATGCCGACGCCGCGCCCCGACACCGAGGTGATGGCGGCCGCGGTGGAGAAGCCCGGCGCGAAGATGAACTTGTGGATCTGGGCTTCGCTCATCTTCTCCAGCTCGGCCTCGGTGACGAGACCGCTGGAGAGCGCCTTGGCCTTGATCTTCTCGGTGTTGAGGCCTCGTCCGTTGTCGGCGATGCAGATGATGATGTGGCCGCCCTCGTGATAGGCGGACAGGCGAATGGTGCCCTGCTCGCCCTTGCCGCTGGCGAGGCGCTCGGCCGGGGTCTCCAGGCCGTGATCGGCGGAGTTGCGCACCATGTGGGTGAGCGGGTCCTTGATCAGGTCGAGCACCTGGCGGTCGAGCTCGGTGTCGGCGCCGTGCATCTCGAGCTCGATCTGCTTGCCGAGTTCGGATGAGAGGTCGCGCACGATGCGGGGCAGCTTCTGCCAGGCGTTGCCGATCGGCTGCATGCGCGTCTTCATGACGCCCTCCTGCAGCTCGGCGGTGACGTTGGAGAGGCGCTGCAACGGCACCTTGAACTCGGTGTCCTCGTTGCGGCGGGAGATCTCCAACAGCTGGTTGCGGGTCAAGACCAGCTCGGAGACCATGGTCATCAGATGCTCCAGCGTATCCACGTTGACGCGGATCGACTGGTTGGCGACGCGGTCGCCCTCGGCGGCGGTCTCGTCGGCCATCGACTTCTTGGGCGCGGCCTTGGCGGCGGGCTTTGCGCTCTCCTTGGCCGTTGCCTTGGC